>CABXIT010000001.1 GCA_902512325.1 uncultured Alphaproteobacteria bacterium
AAAGAAATGAATCAGAAAATGTAGACGACATCAGCGAGGAAAACACAGATGAAACAAAACTAGATAACAACGAGGAAAATGAAGAATCTGATGAAGATGGTGTTAAAGAAACAGAAGAAGATAATCTTAAAGAAGAAATTAGAACACTAAAAGAAGAAAAAATTAGAGTCTTGGCTGAAATGGAGAATTTGCGTAAAAGATTTGATCGAGAAAAGATTGATTCAATAAAATATGGGAGTGTTAATTTTGCAAGAGATATTTTATCTCCAGGTGATAATTTAGAAAGAGCTTTGTCAGCAATCAACAAAGAAGAAGACCACTCTCAATCTATTAAAAATTTAATTAAAGGACTGTTGATGGTTAAAAAAGAACTAGCCACTGTATTAGAAAAAAATGGTATTACTAAAATTGATACTCTTAATAAAAAATTTGATCCAAATCTTCACCAAGCAATGATGGAGGTTGAAAATAATGATCTTGACGAGGGTATTATTGTTCAAGAAATACAAACAGGATACCTGATGCATGATAGATTGCTCAGACCAGCAATGGTTGGGGTATCAAAAAAAACAAAAAAAGAAACTGAAAAAGAGGCTGATCAAGATTTAAGCTCCGAAAAGATAAATATCGAAAAAGACACCAAAAACTAAGAAAAAATTCATAAATACAAATATTTAAGCTCTCTTCTTGTATTTTTTAACTTTCTTACCATATTCATTATAGCCGCATATAAGGCAAAAACTTAATTAAAATAGGACGAAATTATTATGGCAAAAGTTATTGGAATAGATCTCGGTACTACAAATTCTTGTGTAGCAGTGATGGATGGAAAAGAAGCAAAGGTTATTGAAAACTCAGAAGGAGCCAGAACAACACCTTCAATGGTTGCTTTTACGGAATCTAAAGAAAAGTTAGTAGGTCAATCAGCTAAAAGACAGGCTGTTACAAATCCTGAAAATACTCTTTTTGCCATAAAAAGATTAATTGGAAGAAATTTTGAAGATAAAATAGTTAAAAATGATAGCGGTCTCGTTCCATACAAAATTGTTAAAGGGGATAATGGTGACGCTTGGGTAGAAGCGCGAAGCGAAAAATATAGCCCTAGTCAAATAAGTGCTTTTGTTTTACAAAAAATGAAAGAAACAGCCGAGAGCTATCTTGGAGAGAGTGTTACACAAGCGGTTATTACTGTTCCCGCATATTTTAATGATGCTCAAAGACAAGCCACAAAAGATGCAGGAAAAATTGCCGGATTAGAAGTGTTAAGAATTATTAATGAGCCAACAGCTGCGGCCCTTGCGTATGGACTTGATAAAAAAAAATCAGGAACAGTTGCAGTATATGATTTAGGCGGCGGTACATTTGATATTTCAATTTTAGAAATTGGAGACGGTGTCTTTGAAGTAAAATCTACAAATGGCGATACTCACCTAGGTGGAGAAGATTTTGATTTACAGATAATTGATTATCTTGCTGATGAATTTAAAAAAGATAATAGTGTCGATTTAAGATCAGATAAGTTAGCCCTTCAAAGACTAAAAGAAGCTGCTGAAAAAGCAAAAATAGAATTATCAAGCTCAGCAGAGACAGAAGTAAACCTTCCATTTATTACTGCTGATCAAACTGGACCAAAACATTTAACTATAAAATTATCAAGAGCAAAACTTGAAGCAATTGTTGGTGATTTGTTAACCCAAAGTTTAAAACCTTGTGAACAAGCCCTTAAAGATGCTGGTTTGCAAGCAGCAGATATTGACGATGTTATTCTAGTTGGCGGCATGACTAGAATGCCCAAGGTAACAGAATTAGTGAAAAATTTTTTTGGGAAAGAGCCCAATAAAGGAGTTAACCCTGATGAAGTTGTTGCTTCTGGCGCTGCTATCCAAGGGGGGGTTTTACAGGGCGATGTTAAGGATGTGCTACTTCTAGATGTAACACCTTTATCTCTTGGCATTGAAACATTAGGTGGAGTATTTACACGCTTAATTGATAAAAACACCACAATTCCAACTAAGAAAAGTCAAGTTTTCTCAACAGCTGAAGACAACCAAAGTGCTGTGACAATAAGGGTATTTCAAGGTGAAAGAGAAATGGCAGGTGATAATAAACTACTTGGCCAATTTGATTTAGTAGGCATCCCTCCTGCAACAAGAGGTATGCCACAAATTGAAGTTACTTTTGATATTGATGCAAATGGCATTGTTAATGTTTCAGCAAAAGATAAATCTACTGGCAAAGAACAGCAAATTCGTATTCAAGCATCTGGTGGTTTGTCTGATGATGAAATTGAAAGAATGGTTAAAGAGGCCGAAGAAAACGCTGAAGAAGATAAGAAAAAAAGAGAATCAGTAGATACTAAAAATCAAGCTGATAGCTTAATTAATGAAACTGAGAAAAACCTAAAAGAACATGGCGATAAAGTTCCTGAAGAAGATAAAAATAAAATAACTGTAGACATTGAAGAGCTGAAAAAAGTAAAGGATAGCGATGATATGGAGGCTATTAAATCAAAAACAGAAGCACTTGTTCAATCATCTATGAAACTCGGTGAGGCAATCTACAAACAAGACCCACAAGCAGGAGCGGCTCAGCCTGACCCCTCTGGTGAAGAGCCCTCTTCTGATAAAAAAGATGAAAAGGTAGTTGACGCAGAATTTGAAGAAGTAGACGAAGATAAAAAAGATTAACCCTGTCTAACAATACCTTTTAAAGGGGCGTAAATGGCTGACAAAGATTTTTACGAAATACTTGGTGTACAAAAAAGTGCAAGTGATGATGAAATAAAAAAATCTTACCGTAAGCTTGCAATGAAATATCATCCAGATAGAAATAAAGATGATAAAGAATCAGAGCGTAAGTTTAAAGAAGTATCAGCAGCATACGAAGTCTTAAAAGATTCAGAAAAAAGATCTGCTTATGATCAATATGGCCACGATGCTTTTCGCCAAGGTGGTATGGGTGGAGGCCAAGGTTTTGGCGGTTTTGGAGATTTCGGAGGTGGTTTCGCCGATATATTTGAAGATATTTTAGGAGGAGGTTTTGGAGGATCATCAAGACAGCGCGGTCCTCAAAGAGGAAATGATTTGCGTTATAACATGTCTATTTCTCTTCAAGACGCATTTGCAGGAAAAAAATCACAAATAAAAATTCCCAGTTATGAAGGGTGCAACTTATGTTCCGCAACTGGAAGTGCTGATAAATTAGGCCCTAGTACTTGTTCAACATGTGGTGGGCAAGGAAAAGTTAGATCAACTCAAGGCTTTTTTTCCATCGAGCGCCCATGCCCCACTTGTGGAGGTGAAGGATCTTCAATTAAAAATCCATGTTTAAAATGTAGTGGAACAGGAAATATAAAAAAACAAAAAACAATATCTGTAACAATACCTGCGGGAGTTGATACTGGCACTAGAATACGAATATCTGGTGAGGGAGAACCTGGACAAAGAGGAGCTGGAAATGGAGATTTATATATTTTCGTTGAAGTACAAAAAGATAGATTATTTGAGAGAGAAGAAGAAAATATTTTTTGCCAAATTCCTATTTCTATTACAACGGCAATTCTTGGCGGCGATGTCGACGTTCCAACAATAGAGGGTAAAAAGGCCAGACTCAGTATTTCTCCAGGCACACAATCAGAAACACGATTTCGTTTAAAGGGCAAAGGTATGAGTATTTTGCGCCAAAAAAGAAGAGGAGATATGTATGTTGAGGTGAGCGTTGAGATACCTGTTAATTTAAACAGCAAGCAAAAAGAGATATTGCAAGAATTTGAAAAAGAAGGCGGCACATCAAAAAAGCACAGCCCTAAATCCCAAAGTTTTTTCTCTAAATTAAAAGAAGTTTGGGAAGATTTAACTTAATTTCTTTTCAATCAAGATCACCCAAAGTATAAGTGTTTTTATGGCTAGAATTAAAATTGCAGTAGCGGGATGTTTGGGCCGAATGGGTCAAGAATTATCTAAGCAGATTATCAACAACAATAAGCTTGAGTTTGTTGGTGGTTTTGAGCACAAAAAACATAAACAGATTAATAAAGAGTTTAAAAAAGTTTCAGACATTAATTCTTCAAAATTAATTTACTCTGATCCAACTATCTCAATTAAGTCAGCAAATGTGTTAATTGATTTTACAACCCCTCAATCCACTTTGGAGAATATTAAAATTGCATCGCAAAATAATACTGCTGTCATTATTGGCACAACAGGAATGACAGATGCACAAAAAAAGAAAGTTAAAAGTTATGCAAAAAAAATACCAATACTTATGTCTTCCAACATGAGCCTTGGTGTTAATTTGCTTTTTAATTTAGTTCAGCAAACTGCAAATGCTTTAAAAGATACTGATTATGATATTGAGATAGCCGAAACCCATCACAAACATAAGAAAGATGCACCTTCAGGAACTGCTTTATCGCTTGGAGAATTTGCTGCAGATGGTAGAAAAATTTCACTAAATAAATCAAAAATTTTAGACCGAACCAAAAAAACAATAAGTAGAAAAAAGGGTGATATTGGTTTTTCTGTAACTAGAGGCGGTGAGATAGCCGGGGAGCATACTGTTAGCTTTATTGGTGAAAACGACAGAGTTGACTTAGTTCATAAAGCAAACAACAGATCAATTTTTGTAAAGGGAGCTCTTGATGCCGCTATATTTCTTAGCAAAAAAAAATCAGGCTTTTATACAATGAATGATCTGCTGTTTTCAAATGGATAAAAGCTCAATCAATTATGTTTATAGAATTTTGGCAAAAAAAATTGGTAAACCAAAAACGGAGCTTAATTATCGGAACCCTTATACTTTTTTAGTCTCTGTTGTTTTATCAGCACAAGCTACAGATAAATCAGTAAATAATGCTACAAGAGATTTGTTCAAAGTGGTTAAAACTCCAAAAGATATGGTTGCTTTAGGAGAAAGAAAATTGAAAAGTTACATAAAAACAATTGGGCTTTATAATTCCAAAGCTAAAAATATTATTAATTTATCAAAGATGTTAATCAAAGACCACCAAAGTAAGATCCCTGGTGAATTTAAAAATTTAACAAGCTTGCCTGGAGTGGGCAATAAGACTGCAAGTGTGTATCAAAATGAAATACTAGATATTCCAAGAATTGCAGTTGATACACATGTTTATCGTGTTTCTAACAGAGTTGGTTTGGTAAAGACAAAAACCGCTGATCAAACTCAAGAAGTTTTAGAGCATATAACCCCAAAAAAATGGCTAAAAACTGCCCATCACTTGCTTATTTTGCACGGAAGATATACATGCAAATCGCAAAAACCAATTTGTGATGAATGTGTGATTACAAAACATTGCTTGTATTTAAAAAATGAAAAAAATAAAAAAAATATTAGCTGCTAATAGAAGTGAAATAGCTATTAGAATTTTCAGGGCTGCTGAAGAGTCAGGAATTCGTACAGCTGCTATTTATTCCAAAGAAGATAGATTTGCTTTACATCGTTTTAAAACAGATGAAAGCTATCTTGTTGGTGAAGGAAAAGGACCAATACAGGCTTATTTAGATATTAACTCAATAATTGATATAGCAAAGAAGGCTGGAGTTGACGCTATTCACCCAGGCTATGGTTTTTTATCTGAAAATCCTGACTTTGCTGATTTGTGTGAGAAGAATGGAATAGTTTTTATTGGCCCCAGTAAAGAAATATTATCCAGACTGGGTAATAAGATTGCAGCAAAAGAAGTTGCCAATGAAGCTGGTGTTAGCACAATCCCCTCAGTAAAAGTTAGCGAAGACAACAAAAAAAATATTCATCATGAGGTAGATAAAATTGGTTACCCGGTAATTGTTAAGGCAAGTTGGGGTGGCGGCGGAAGAGGAATGAGACTTGTTCGTTCGGCTGATGAATTATCTGAACAAATTGACTTCGCTAGAAGTGAATCAAAAAAAGCATTTGGTAAAGATGAAGTTTTTATTGAAAAGTTTTTAGAAGACGCTGCACATATAGAAGTTCAAATATTAGGAGACAAACATGGTAATGTTGTTCACTTATATGAAAGAGATTGTTCTCTACAAAGAAGGCACCAAAAAATTATTGAAAGAGCCCCAGCTCATTTTTTAGAGCAAGTCTCAAGAGATAATGTTTGTTCTTCGGCTGTCAAAATTGCAAAGCATGTAAATTATTGTGGAGCTGGAACTGTAGAGTTTTTATTTGATAAAAAAAATAAACAACATTACTTTATTGAGGTTAATCCAAGAATACAGGTTGAACATACTGTGACTGAAGAAGTAACCGGGATAGATATTGTTAAAGCTCAAATAAAAATTGCTGAAGGTTTGAAGATTGGTGACCACCCATCATTACCAAGCCAAGAAAATATTAGACTAGACGGATATGCGATTCAATGTCGGGTTACGACCGAAGACCCACTGAATAACTTTATGCCTGATTATGGAAAAATAATGACTTATAGATCGGCTTCTGGATTTGGCGTTAGATTAGACGGAGCCACAGCTGCAGCAGGCTCTATTATAACCCCTTATTATGATTCATTATTAGTTAAGGTAACTACTTGGGCCCAAACAACAGAAGACTGTATTAGAAGAATGGATAGAGCTCTTCGTGAATTTAGGATTAGGGGGGTAAAAACCAACCTAGTTTTTCTTGAGTCTCTTATTAACAATGATGATTTTAAATCTGGAAACTATAATACTAATTTTGTTGATACTAAAAAAGATCTTTACAAATTTAAACCAAAAAAAGACCGAGCATCTAAAATTATTTCTTATCTCGGCAACATTATTGTTAATGGTCATGCTGATATAAAAGGAAGAAAGAATGATTTTAATTTAGTAGACCCAGTTATTCCTAGTTTTGAGAAAAATATTAAGGCTAATAATTATGTTAAAGAATTAATAAATTTAGGACCTGATAAATTTACTCAAGAAATACGAAATAAAAAATATACTTTAATTACCGATACAACGATGAGAGATGCTCATCAATCTCTTCTTGCTACAAGAGTGAGGACAGGTGATCTGGTTAATATTGCAGAATTTTATAATAATAATTTATCTGAGCTATTTTCAATTGAGTGTTGGGGAGGGGCAACATTTGACACCGCAATGAGGTTTTTAAAAGAAGATCCCTGGGATAGATTGGAAAAAATAAATCAGCAGGCACCAAACATTTTAAAACAAATGCTTTTAAGGGGCTCAAATGCCGTTGGTTATAAAAACTATCCTGATAACGTTGTAAAGTTTTTTGTAAAAGAAGCATCTCAAGCCGGGATTGATGTTTTTAGAGTTTTTGATTCCTTAAATTTAATTGAGAATATGAAAGTTTCGATTGGAGAAGTTAGATCACAAAATAAAATATGTGAAGGAACTATTTGTTACACCAATGATGTAACTAATCCAAATGAAAATAAGTATACACTAAAATACTATATTGAGCTTGCTAAAGAATTAGAAAAAGCTGGTTCGCATATTATTGCAATAAAAGATATGGCGGGCTTGTGTAAGCCAGAAGCTATAAAATTATTAATTAAAGAATTAAGGAATGAAATTTCTTTGCCAATTCATTATCACACTCATGATACTTCAGGCACATCTTCCGCAACTGTATTAGCTGCTATTGAGGAACAGATAGATATTGTTGACCTAGCGATGGATTCAATGAGTGGATTAACCTCCCAACCAGCACTTGGTTCTATTGTATCGATCATGAAACAAAATCAAACCGATCCAAAACTAGATGAACGATATGTAAGAGAGGCTTCTTTATATTGGGAACAAGTTAGAAATAATTATAAGGTCTTTGAAACTGATTTTAAAGGGGGTAGCTCTGACGTATATTTACACCAAATGCCAGGTGGACAATTTACAAACCTAAAAGAACAAGCTCGATCACTAGGGATTACCACCGATAAATGGGGTCTTGTTGCAAATATGTATGCAGAAGTAAATAGAATGTTTGGCGATATTATTAAAGTTACCCCATCCTCAAAAGTTGTAGGTGACATGTCTTTATATATGATTACCAATGACTTAGACCCTGAAGATGTTTTAGATCCTAATAAAGAGATATCCTTTCCTTCCTCAGTAGTTGAATTTTTTAAAGGTGAAATTGGAACACCTATTGGTGGATTTCCCGAAAAATTGCAGAAAAAAATTTTAGGTAATGAGAAGCCTCTTACTAAAAGAGCAGGATCTGTTTTGCCAAGTATTAATTTAGATAAAGAAAGAGAGATGTTGGAAAAAAAATATGAAGAAAAAATTTCTAATCAACAATTAGCTTCTTATTTAATGTATCCAAAAGTTTTTGAAGATTTTATGAATCATCGTCAAGATTTTAGTGATACATCTATTTTATCAACAGAATTATTTTTTTACGGACCTATTCCAGATAGAGAATACTCTTTACCAATTGATAAGGGAAAAAACCTTATCGTTCGATATTTAGCAAAAGGTGAGCCTGGGGCAAATGGCTCAAGTTCTGTGTTTTTTGAATTAAATGGTCAACCAAGGACTATTGAAATTGTTAATAAGGAATTTTCTAAAAATGTTTCTATTAAACCTAGGGCAGAAGAAGGGAATATAAATCATATAGGTTCGCCACTTCCAGGGCAGGTTGCTAAAGTATTTGTTCTTGAAGGTGAAAAAATAATCAAAGGTGATAGAGTTTTGGTTATAGAAGCAATGAAAATGGAAACAATTATTTCCGCAGGGAAAAGTGGTATTATTAAAAAAATCTTGGTGAATTCAGGAGACAACGTTGAGACAAAGGATCTGTTAGCTGAAATTGAATAATTTTAATTTATCAATTTAAATTCTCGATAACATTGTTCTAGCGATTGTTTTGAGTTTAATAACACAGTCTTACCATTTCTTAATTCAAAGTACTCAACTCTTTTGATTGTTGATAATGTATTAAAAAATAAAAATAGTTTGCAGCTATCACTATCATAACGAAGAGTATAGGTATTTCCATCAATTCTTGAAAGTTGGGGCAGTCCCAATAAATTTAAAATTTTATCTTCAGTTTTTCCAATAAAATTTATTTCAGCTAGTTTTTGTTGACTCTCAACTATATTTTTTTCTTCCTCTTGTTTTTCTTCAATATTTTCTATTTCTTCCTCTATTTCTTTTTCTTCACTTGTCTTATTTAACAGTTCTTGCTTTTCAGTTTCTTTTTGAGGTACAGACTTTTTAACTCTTTCAGTTATGGTATTTGTTACCTTAATTACTTCTTTAGTAATCTCTACTGTAGCACAGCCCAAAACAAATAATGTTAGTATAAGAAATAAAAATATCCGCATTGCTCTTATGATCAAATATATATATGTAATATGTTTATGATTACACCTATTAAATCATCTTTCTTAGAATACAAAATGACTATTTTAAGAAATAAAAAAACTCCTAATTCTTTGTTTAGACAAACAATGAACGAAGCTAGTTATTTAATTGCTGCTGAGGTGCTTAAATATTTACAATATAAAAAAACCTCTGTTCAAACACCTTTGATCAAAACTACAGGTTTAGAATTAGCCCAACAAGTAATCTTAGTTCCAATTTTAAGAGCTGGTCTCGGATTATTAGAGGGTTTTGTTAAATTTTTACCCGAAGCAGAAAAAGGTCACATTGGTTTGTATCGTGATGAACAAACATATGAGCCCGTTGAGTATTTGTTTAAACTCCCTAAAACAAAAAATAAAAAAGTTTTGGTGCTTGATCCAATGTTGGCAACCGGCAATTCATCAATAGCTGCAATTAATTTAATTAAAAATAACGGAGTAAAAATAAAAGATATTTTTCTAGTTTCTCTTCTTGCGGCACCTGAGGGAATTAAAAATTTACAAAAAAAACACCGCTCTCTTCGCATTTTTACGTGCAAAATTGACGCTAAATTGAATAAAAACAAGTTCATTGTCCCCGGTCTTGGTGATGCTGGTGATCGATATATGGGCACCTAGATTATTTATCCACGATATAAGCGTTTAATTAATTTTATTAATTTTTTTTTAAGATAATAATGCTATCTATTAACTATCTATTTAGGAAATAATGAGGAGATATTCACTATGAAAAAAATATTAAATATTTTTGTTGTATCTTTCGCACTTGTATTTTCATCAAATCTTTTTGCAAATAAAATTGGTGTTATTTATGACTCTGGCGGAAAATTCGACAAATCTTTTAACGAATTAGCATTTAGAACTGCTGAAAGAGTAAAAAATGAACTTGGTTGGGATATGATTGAGTTTGAAGCTGCAAACAACACTCAGATCGAACAAGGTATGAGAAAAGTTGCGGATAGAGGAGCTACACTAGTTGTTGCAATGGGCTTTGCTCAAGCTGATGCAGTTGCTGCTATTGCACCACAGTATCCCGATGTTAACTTTGTTGCGGTGGATGTATGTTGGGTAGATGATCCTGCAGCAAATATTTATCAAGCTTGTTATTTAGAGCACGAAGGTTCATTTCTGGTAGGAGTAATTGCTGCTATGGCATCAAAAACTGGAACAATAGGATTTGTTGGTGGAATGGATATTCCATTAATTCGAAAATTCCAAGGCGGTTATGAACAGGGCGCTTTATATGCTAATCCTGATATTAAAATACTGGCAAACATGACAGGCACAACTCCTGAAGCTTGGAACAATCCAACTAAAGGTGCAGAGTTAACTAAAGCACAAATTGATGGTGGTGCAGATGTTGTTTACCAAGCAGCTGGCGGAACCGGTATTGGAGTTCTTCAAGCTGCTGCGGATGCTGGAATTTATGGTATCGGTGTTGATACTAATCAAAACTGGATGCATCCAGGAAGCATGTTAACCTCTATGTTAAAGCGTTTGGATCTAACGATCTTTGAACAAGCTGAAAAAACTGCTGCTGGAACTTTCGAGTCAGGCATTAATATACTTGGACTTGCCCAAGGCATGGTTGGATATGCTATGGAAGATGGTCAAGTAACCGCTGATATGCAAAGTGCTGCTGATGCAGCTGCTGCAGATATAATTAGTGGCGCTATTACTGTTGCTGACTGGTCACAGGAATAATTAAGTTTAAAAAATCTTTGGTGAGACCAAAACATAATAAGTAATTTATGGTCTCACCTATATTAGAGCTAAAAGATATAAATAAATCTTTTGGTCACGTTCAGGCTAATAAAAATATTAATTTAATAATTAATAAAGGCACAATCCACGGAATTATTGGCGAAAATGGTGCCGGCAAATCGACTTTAATGAGCATTGTTTACGGACTTTATCAGGCTGACTCAGGAATAATTAGTGTTAACGGAAAAGAGATTAAACTTAAATCACCTAGAGACTCAATAGAAAATGGAATTGGTATGGTGCACCAACATTTTATGCTTGTTGAGAATTTTACTGTTCTTGAAAATATTGTTTTAGGTTTTGAGGGTGAAATAATATTTGGAAAAAATTTAGAAAAAGCAAAAACAGATTTAAAAAATCTTTGCGACACTTACAATTTAAATGTTGATCTTGACTCTATAATTGCAGATTTGTCTGTAGGGTTTCGTCAACGAGTAGAAATTTTAAAATCACTGTACCGTGGTGCAGAGGTGTTTATTTTAGATGAGCCCACAGGAGTTTTAACGCCCCAAGAAGTAGATGAATTATTTAAAATTCTCCGCTCTTTAAAAGAAGAGGGAAAAACAATTGTGTTAATTACTCACAAGTTAAACGAAATAATGGACTTAACGAGTGAAGTTTCAGTAATGCGTCAAGGGGAAGTTGTAGGACATACCGCAACTGAATCTACAAACAGAGAAAAGCTTGCAGAAATGATGGTGGGAAGAAGTGTGCTACTAAGAATTAATAAATCAAAAGTTGAAACAGGCGATGTTGTTTTTAAGGTAGAAAATTTAACAGTAAAAGACGACCTTGATGTTACAAGGGTGAAGAATGTTAACTTAGAAATACATGCAGGGGAAATTTTGGGTTTAGCCGGGGTTACAGGCAATGGACAAACTGAACTATTAGAAGCTTTATCAGGTATAAGACAAGTTGAGTCGGGGGAAATTTATCTCAATGGAGAAAAAATATCCGATAATTCTGAGTTGCTTAACCCAAGAGAACTTAAAGAAAAAGGACTAGCACATGTTCCTGAGGACCGTCAGAGAATGGGATTAGTGACCGACTTTAAAGCCTATGAAAATTTGATTTTTGGCTATCATGATCAAGAACCATATTCAAAATCTTCAATAATGAAAGATAATAAAATTATAGATTATTCAAAAAAAGTTATGGAAGAATATGATGTAAGGCCAAGGTCTCCACATTTAATTACTTCTAACTTTTCTGGCGGTAACCAGCAAAAACTTATTTTAAGTAGAGAGTTAAATGAAAGTCCTAAAGTGTTACTTGTAGGTCAGCCAACAAGAGGAGTGGATATAGGTGCAATAGAATTTATTCATCAAAGATTAATAGATATGCGTGACAGGGGTGCCGCTATATTATTAGTTTCGGTTGAGTTAGAAGAAGTGCTTTCATTATCTGATAGAATAGTGGTGATGTTTGATGGCAATATTGTTGGAGAAAGAGTTAATAAAGATGTTACAGATCGTGAACTTGGTTTGTTGATGGCTGGAGTAGCTTAATGAGTGCTGCAGTAGATAAGTCAAAAGTGCCTTGGTGGGTTTCGAACTTAATAGTTCCACTAGTAAATTTAACTTTAGCTCTTTTTGTTTCTGCTCTGTTTATTTTTATTGCAGGTGAAAACCCCGTACAGGCTGTTAAACTAATTATTTATGGATCTTTTGGTTACTTAGAGGGATTTGCTTATACTCTTTATTATACAACCAATTTTATTTTCACTGGCCTTGCTTTTGCTGTTGCATTTCATTGCCGACTTTTCAATATTGGGGGTGAGGGACAAGCTTATATAGGAGGGCTCGGAGTTTTTCTTGTTGCAATTAATGTTAGTTTTCTTCCTGTTCCAATTATTTGGCTTCTTTCAATAGCTGGGGCTTTTGTTTTTGGTGCTGCTTGGGCATTTATCCCAGCTTACTTACAAGCAAAAAGAGGTAGTCATGTAGTTATTACAACAATCATGTTTAATTTTATAGCATCTTCACTAATGGTTTATTTGTTAGTCGATGTTATTCGTGACATGGAACAAATGGGCCCCCACACAGTTGCGTTGCCAAAAGAAATGTGGCTTCCAAGCTTTAAAGATTTTGTCGCTTTATTTGGCATTAAAATCAGATACTCTCCTCTCAACCTGTCTTTTCTTTTAGCAATCGCGGCATCTTTTTTCGTTTGGTTTCTGGTTTGGAAAACTAAATGGGGGTATGAAATGAGGGCTGTTGGACATAATACACAAGCAGCTATATATGCGGGCATTTCTCCATATAAAAATATTATTATAGCGATGTTGATCTCTGGAGGTTTAGCAGGACTATTAAGTATCAATGAAATTTTAGGCGTTCATCATAAAATAGTCTCAGGGTTTCCAGCAGGATATGGCTTCACAGGAATTGCAGTTGCACTGATGGGAAGAAACCATCCAATTGGAATATTCCCTGCAGCATTTTTATTTGGAATTTTATATCAAGGTGGATCAGAGGTAACTTTTGATATGCCAAACATAACGCGCTACATGTTTGTCGCTGTTCAAGGGGTTATAATTTTATTTAGTGGCGCTCTAGAGAATTTATTTAGACCTCAAATTGAAAGTTTTTTTGTAAGCAGACTTAAAAGAGAGGTTGATGCATAATGGAATTTTTATCAGATATAGCTTCTCTAATAAATTCGACGTTGAGAATTTCAACTCCATTAGTTTTTGCTGCAATGGCTGGTATATTTGCTGAACGATCAGGTGTTATAGATTTTAGCTTAGAAGGTAAAATGCTAATGGCTGCTTTTGTAGCTGCAGTTGGTTCATATTTTTTTGGTAATCCATGGGTTGGATTATTAATGGCTATTGTTGCCTGTGTAAGCTTATCAATGTTACATGGTTTTGCATCAGTAACTCACAAAGGTGATCAAGTTGTATCTTGTGTTGCTATTAATATTTTAATAATTGGTTTGACAACTGCCTTAGCTGCGGCTTGGTTTGGGCAAGCAGGCCTAACACCAACCCTTACTAATGAGCAGAGATTTTTAGAAATTACTCTTCCTTTTGCAGATGCCTTACAAAATGTTCCGGTTATTGGATTTATATATAGTGACATCATCAGCGGACATTATATTTTTGTTTATTTAGCCTATCTATCAGTTCCAATTGTTTATTGGGTAGTATTTAAAACCAGTTTTGGATTACGAGTAAGAGCAGTAGGTGAAAATCCAAGTGCGGTTGATACAGCGGGAATTAATGTTTTTACAACGAGGTATAAAGCACTTGCAATCAATGGAGTTTTGATTGCTTTTGCGGGCGCGCATTTATCAACTGCTGTTAATGCTAATTTTTTTAGAGAAATGTCTGCAGGGCGAGGGTACTTAGCTCTAGCAGCAATGATCTTTGGAAAATGGCATCCAAAAACTGCTCTAATTGCTTGTTTATTATTTGGTTTTACAGATGCGATGCAAATTAGGTTACAAGGAGTTGAGCTACCAATGGTAGGGACAATCCCTGTTCAGCTTATACAAGCCATACCATATGTTTTAACCGTTGTGTTGCTTGCAGGTTTTGTTGGTAAGGCAATAGCGCCAAGTGCGATTGGACAGCCTTATATAAAAGAAAGATAAAATATTAAATTACGACCATTATAAATAGTCGTAATTTGTAAAATTTACTAATTAATTAATATCGAAACGATCAGCATTCATCACCTTGTTCCATGCACTTATGAAATCGTTTACAAATTTTTCATTATTATCTGACTGAGCATAAACTTCCGCCAAAGCTCTTAACTGAGAGTTTGATCCAAAAACAAGATCTGCTCTCGATGCTCTTCTTACTTTTTCACCAGATTTGCGGTCAGTTGCTTGATAAGAATTACTTCCTGTAGCCTCCCATTTGACTGACATATCTAAAAGAGTTGTAAAGAAGCTATTATCTAAACTTCCCGCGTTTTCTGTGAAAACTCCTCTATCATCTGAGCTAATACCAAGCGAACGTAGACCCCCAAACAAGACAGTCATTTCAGGCGCAGTAAGTGCAAGAAGATGAGCTCTGTCTAATAAAAACTCTTCAGGCGTTACTGTAAAGTTTTTCTTTAAATAGTTTCTAAAACCATCTGCTTCTGGTTCTAGCACAGCAATTGATTCAACGTCTGTATGCTTTTGAGTTGCATCCCCCCTTCCTGGTATGAAAGGAACAGTTTTTCCAGATGCTTTTTCTATTCCAACATTACCTGCAAGTACAATTACATCTGCAACACTTGCCTCTGATTTAGACGCAATACCTTCAAGAATTTTTAGAACTCTTGCTAATTGATCAGGTTTGTTTACTTCCCAATTTTTTTGAGGTTCAAGTCTAATACGCGCTCCATTAGCACCACCGCGCATATCAGTATGACGATAAGTAGAAGCACTTGCCCAGGCTGTTTCAATCATTTCTTGAAGTGATAATCCGCTGTCAGCAATTATAGCTTTTACAGCACCTATATCATAATCCGAGTTTCCTTTAGGGATTGGATCTTGCCAAATAAGATCCTCAGCAGGTGCTTCGGGACCCATGTAACGAGTTTTTGGTCCCATATCTCGGTGTAGTAATTTAAACCAAGCACGAGCAAAAGCATCTTTAAATTCTTCTGGATTTTCACGAAAACGTTTTGAAATTTTTTTATAGATTGGATCTTCTCTAAGAGCCATATCAGATGTTAGCATTACTGTAGGTACACGAATTGAAGAATCTTCAACATCTGGAGCCATATCTTCTTTTTTTGGATTAACCGCATGCCATTGTTTTGCTCCTGCTGGACTTTGAACAATTTTCCAATCATATCCCAACAACATATCAAAGTAACCGTTATCCCATTTTATTGGATTAGGTGTCCAAGCTCCTTCTAACCCGCTTGAAATAGTATCTCTTCCAATACCTGATTTGTGATCGCTCTTCCAACCCAACCCCATCTGTTCAATTGGGGCGCTTTCAGGACTTTCACCGACGAGACTTGCATCCCCTGCTCCGTGAACCTTGCCAAATGTGTGTCCTCCAGCAATAAGCGCAACTGTTTCTTCATCGTTCATTGCCATACGTCCAAAAGTTTCTCTTATATCCACTGCACTCTTCCAAGGATCTGGATTTCCATCAGGGCCTTCGGGATTAACGTAAATTAAACCCATTTGCACAGCTGCGAGTGGATTTTCTAAATTACGTTCACCAGTGTATCGATTATTTGCTAACCATTCTTTTTCCTTACCCCAATATATATCCTCTTCGGGAGCCCATATGTCAGGTCGACCACCACTAAAGCCAAAAGTTTTTCCTCCCATTGATTCAATAGCTACATTGCCAGCTAAAATTAATAAATCAGCCCAACTTATTTTATTTCCATATTTTTGTTTGATTGGCCAAAGTAAACGACGAGCCTTGTCTAAGTTAACATTATCAGGCCAGCTATTTAAGGGAGCAAAACGTTGTGCGCCTGTTCCACCACCACCACGCCCATCTCCAGTTCTATAAGTTCCAGCGGCATGCCAAGTCATTCTAACAAAAAAAGGCCCATAATGACCGTAGTCTGCAGGCCACCAATCCTGTGAGTTTGTCATTAACTCATTAAGATCTTTTTTTAACCCATCATAATCAATTTTTTTAAAGTGCTCTTTGTAATTAAACTTATTCCCCATTGGGTTTGATTTTTCGTTATGTTGATGTAGAATGCTAATATCTAATTGATTAGGCCACCAGTCTCTAATTGCGATTCCCTCACCTTTATTTTTTGTATTCGCACCATGCATTACTGGGCATTTGCTTTCGGCATCCATTGTATGTTTCTCCTTTTATGAATTACTATAGATATATAAATAAAAGTAATTAAAGCAAAGAAAAATAGATCAAATTTTACTAAAATTTATGTTAAAATTTGCGGGCTTCCAATTCTTTTGGGCTAATTCAAAATCTTCATAATCAAACCCTGGAGAAACTGTACAACCAATTAAACTATACTGCCCATTTGATTGCATAGCGAACCAACTATTAGCCTTAACAATAAAATGAAAATTATCATTCTCACCTATAGTAACCGATGTAAAGTCAATACCATCTCTAGAGATATAAATTGTAAGTGGATCACCTTCATAAAAATGTAATATTTCATTTTTTGTTAATCGGTGCCAATGTGACCATTCATTTTTTTGAAGCATGTAATAAATTAAACTAACGTTATTATTTTCATCACGAAATGACTCGGAGAAATGACCACCTTCAGGGTGGGCAACCATATTTAGTTTTTTTATTAACTCTTGAGCGTTAGTCATGAAAAATGTAGATTAGAGTAAGTGGCCAAGCTTCTTTACTTTTGTTGATATATATTTTTCATTATATTTATTGGTACTAGAGTGAAGTGGTACACGTTGATTAACAACAACACCCATGACCTCAAGAGCTTTTATTTTTTTTGGATTGTTTGTCATTAAATCAACCTCTTTTATTCCAAGAAAGTTTATCATATCCGATACAATCTCATAGCCTCTTTCATCTTCCTTAAAACCTAATTGATGATTTGCTTCTACAGTATCCAAACCTTTGTCTTGAAGATTATAAGCCCTAATTTTATTTGAAAGACCAATTCCTCTACCCTCTTGTTGAAGGTAAAAAACAACTCCGCGACCTCTTTCTGCAATTTGATTAAGTGACTTGGTCAATTGAAATCGACAATCACAACGCATACTAAAAAAGGATTCTCCCGTGATACACTGTGAGTGTATTCTGCTTAGGACAGGCTCATTTGTTAATAAATCTCCCATTCCTATAGCTAAATGATCTTTAGAATCTTTTTCATCAGTAAAAGCATGTACGGTAAACTCCCCTACATCCGTTGGTAATTTACTGGTTTCTATAAACTTTAGTTTTGATGTCATAAGTAGACCATTGCTTTAAGCCTTTATAATTAATTGTAAATAAAATTATAACTTTGTTGGATTCGGAGCATCACCGTAAACTTCTTTTGGATCAAAAACTTTCTCTTTTTCTTCAAATTGCAAAACCGTTGATGAGTTGCTTCTTCCAAAAGACACACTTCTATAAAAACACGACCTGTATCCTACATGACAACTTGCTCCACCCTGAACATTTACACGCAACCATACAGAGTCTTGATCATCATCAATTCTTATCTCTTTTATTGTTTGCACAAGCCCACTCGTCTTGCCTTTGTGCCATAAAGTTTTTCTGCTACGAGAATAATAAACTGCCTCACCTAATGAAATTGTTTTTTTAAATGCTTCTTCGTTCATGTAGCCTTGCATTAAAACTTCTCCAGAATCAAAGTCAGTTGTTACAACGGGTATCAGTCCATCCTGATCAAATTTCGGAGCTAATTCTGTAGACTCTTCAACTTGTTCAATTGTTTTTCTTTTTTCAAATTTAATATCACTCATTGTTTAATTCCTCAGCAATCTCTTTTGCAAAATAAGTTAAAATACCATCAGCACCAGCTCTTTTAAACGATAAGAGAGACTCCTTAATTACTTTAGAATCTAGCCAATTATTATCTATCGCTCCTTTGATCATAGCGTACTCACCTGATACTTGATAAGCAAAAGTAGGAATATTGAATTTTGATTTTATTCTTTGAATAATATCAAGATAAGGCATGCCTGGTTTAACCATAACCATATCAGCTCCTTCCTTAATATCTAGAGCAACTTCTCTTAGAGCCTCATTACTATTTGCAACATCCATTTGGTAAGTGGATTTACTACCACCTTTTAAATTTCCAGAAGAACTTATGGCATCTCTAAACGGGCCATAAAATTTTGAAGCATACTTAGCGGCGTAAGAAAGTATCAAAGTATTTTGAAAATTATTTTCATCAAGAGCTTTTCTTATTCTACCAACCCTCCCATCCATCATATCCGATGGGGCAATAATATCACATCCTGCAGTAGCTTGAACTAGCGCTTGTTTTTCTAAAACTTTTAATGTTGCATCATTATCAATAATATCATTAATAATTAGACCATCATGCCCATGATCAGTAAAAGGATCTAGCGCAACATCACAAATAACACCAAGGTCAGGAAAGTTTTTTTTGATAGACTTTATTGTGCGACAAATTAAATTATTCTCATCTATTGCCTGTGAGCCATTTTCATCTTTTAAGTCACTATCAATTTGGGGAAATAATGCAATTGCAGGTATTTTTAATTTAACAGCAGTTTCTAATTCTTTTAAGATGTTATCAATAGAGTATCTACAGATACCTGGCATAGAGTTTATTTTATCTGCAATATTGTTTCCTTCACAAACAAATAAGGGCCAAATTAAATCATTAACAGATAGGTTGTTTTCACTAATCATTCTTCTAGAAAATTCTTTCATACGAAGTCTTCTTAGTCGTGTAGTTGGAAACTGTCCTATATTAAAGTCTGACATATTAATTAATAGGTGAAAGAGATTCTTTTTTTAAATCGCTAATTAATTCATCAAGTTTTACAACCAATGTTTCTTGACTGCCTAAGCGTCGGACAGACACAGTTTTTTCTTTCGCTTCTTTTTTTCCAACAGCTAAAATTATTGGTATTTTAGCATTACTATGCTCACGAATTTTATAACCAATTTTTTCGTTCCTAATATCGGCTTCAGCCCGCAGCCCATCTTTTTTTAATAGTTCCTTAACTTCAAAAGCATAATTATCAGTTTCTGATGTTATTGTTGCAACTACAATTTGAGATGGTGATAACCATAGTGGTAAATGACCAGCATAATGTTCTATTAAGATTCCTGTGAATCTCTCTAGAGAACCAAACAGCGCTCTGTGTAACATTACAGGAACTTTCTTTTGACCATCTTCAGCAATATATGAAGCACCTAATCTGCCTGGTAAATTCAAATCTACTTGCAGTGTGCCGCACTGCCAATCACGGCCAATAGCATCTCGTAAAACAAACTCAAGTTTTGGACCATAAAATGCACCTTCTCCAGGATTAAGTGTATATTCAAGTCCTGTAGCCTCCATTGCTTGCTGCAAAGCTTCTTCAGCCTTATCCCAAACAGCATCACCACCTACACGTTTTTCTGGTCTATCTGAAAATTTAATTCTTACATCATTAAAACCAAAATCTTTATAAATACTAAGAATAAGATCACAAACAGTTTTACTTTCTTGTGTTATTTGATCTTCTGTACAAAAAATATGCGCATCATCTTGCGTAAAGGCTCTTACACGCATTAACCCATGCAATGCACCAGATGGTTCATATCGATGTACCTTACCAAACTCAGACATAAGAAGTGGAAGGTCGCGGTAACTTTTTAAACCTTGTTTAAAAATTTCGACAGCACCTGGACAATTCATTGGTTTAATTGCATAAATTTTTTCATCTTTCGCTTCTGTTCTAAACATCATCTCACTAAACTTTTCCCAATGACCTGATGTTTCCCATAGAGATTTATCCATCATATCTGGTGTATTAGTTTCAACGTAACCCGCTTTATCTTGTCTGTTTCGCATATAGTTTATTAAAGATTGAAATAATTGCCAACCTTTAGGATGCCAAAAAACAGCACCTGGCGCTTCTTCTTGAAAATGAAATAAGTCCATCTCTTTACCAAGCTTGCGATGATCTCTTTTTTCAGCTTCCTCAATCTGTTGCAAATGATTTTCCAATTCCTTTTCATTTCTCCAAGCAGTTCCATAGATACGTGTAAGCATTGTATTATTAGAGTCACCTCTCCAATAGGCTCCAGCAACTTTCATTAATTTAAAACCTTTACCAATTTGTTTAGTGTTTATCATGTGAGGTCCACGACAAAGGTCTAACCAATCACCTTGTTTATAAATTGTTATTTCTTCATCAGGATTTAATCCTTCAATTAGTTCTACTTTATATTCTTCACCCTTACTTTTAAAAAATTTTATTGCTTCATCTCTCACCCAAACTTCCTTTGTAAATTTTTCACCTCTGCTAATAATTTCATGCATTTTTTTTTCAATTTTAGGCAAGTCTAAAACAGTAAAAGGCTCTTTTCTTGCAAAGTCATAATAAAAACCATTTTCAATTGAAGGCCCTATAGTAACTTGTGTTTCAGGAAATAATGATTGAACTGCTTCAGCCATTACATGTGCACAATCATGTCTAATAATATCAAGAGCTTCATCATTTTCTCTTTTAACTATAACAACTTTGCAATCTTGATTTATTGCTATTGAAAGATCGCTTATTATTCCATCAATTTTTATAGCAACTGATTCTTTTGCAAGAGATTTAGATATTTGACTTGCAAGATCAAAACCCGAAATACCTTTTTCTACTGACTTTGTATTTCCGTCTGGAAAAGTAATTGTAATATTATTGCTCATGAGTCTTTTCGCCAAATAGTTCCGTTTTTAGTATCCTCTATTTCAATACCCTTTATTTTGAGCTCATCTCTAATTTTATCTGCCAACTTAAAATCTTTATCGCGTCTAGCTTCATTACGTTGATTTATCAACCCTTCTATCTCTTCTTTTTCTGGATTTTCAGATTGGTTATAGCCAAGCCACACCTCAGGATCTTCAACCATAATTCCTAGTATTTTTCCAGCGGCAATAAGATTATTTTTAATATTAATTTTTTCCTCTTTATTTGCTGAAGATAATTTATTTGATAAAGTATTAAGCTGGGCCAAAACTTTAGGAGTATTAATATCGTCTAACAAACTCTGCATGATCTCATCCGAAAGATATTGGGATGTAATCTCTATGTCTTTTAGTTCTTTTAAAGTTCGATAAAAACGATCCAACATTTTGCTATTTTGATCTATAATTTCTTTAGTCCAATTTAATGGTTGTCTATAATGGGCTGACAAAAGGGTTAACCTTAGTACTTCTCCACTGAACTGATTTTTTAAGTCATGAACCAATCGTATATTGCCAATAGATTTTGACATTTTTTCTCCCTCAACATTTACAAAGCCATTATGAAACCAAAAATGAGCAAAACTTTTAGGGTCATGATTTTTATTTAAAGAACAAGTTTGTGCAATTTCATTTTCATGATGAGGAAAAACCAAATCCATTCCTCCACTGTGTATATCAAATGGGAGACCTAATGTTTTTTCAGACATAGCAGAACACTCTAGGTGCCATCCTGGACGCCCAAAGCCCCAAGGTGAATCCCACCCTGGTAAAGGGCTAGGAGAAGGTTTCCATAAAATAAAATCAGCAGGATCTTTCTTAAAAGGAGCTACATCAACTCTACTTCCAGCAATTTGCTCATCACGGTTTCTTTTTGATAAGACTCCATATTTAGAGAAACTTGGAACATGAAATAATACATGCCCTTCTTTTTCATACGCATTACCACTTTCAATTAACTTTTTTGTGAGGTCTATCATTTCATTTATATGGTCAGTTGCGCGCGGTTGAACATCAGGAAGCCTTACATTAAGATAACCCATATCTTCGTTGTAAATCTTTGTATATTTTGTAGTTAAGTTTTTTATAGGTTCATTAAGTTCATGAGCAGCATCAATAATTTTATCATCAATATCTGTTATGTTTGAAACATACGTAACTTTTTTATATTGTGTTCTTAGAACATTTATTAAAAGATCATTAGCAACTGCCATTCTAGCATTACCAATATGAGCAAAGTTGTAAACAGTGGGACCACATGCATAAACTCTAACATGTTTCTCATCCACAGGTTTAAATATCTCTTTTGTTCCCGATAAAGTGTTATGAATTTTTAAAACCATAAATTTATTTAATTGTTAATAATTTAACTCAATTTCAACAGGCACTCCATGCTCCAACATTATTGCTGCTTTTTTAAATTTTGGTGGTCCTTTAGGGTTGTAATTATTACTAAAAGCAAACCCTTCTTTAGGTCGCCAAAAGAGACCAGTTTTCAATTCACCGTCACCATCCTCATCATGGTATACAACTATAGCTATTTTCCCCTCATGAATTTTTGTTAGTGGAACGACTACTTTGCCTTTATTTACTTTTTTTCTCACAGCCTCAACAGCTTCATCTTCCTTTAAAAAGGAGTCTTTAGAGTCATATATTTTTATATCAATATAACCTTTATTATGCTCAACATTTGGAATAATAACTGTCCCATGTGATAAAACTACACTTGAGAAAAATAATACAAGCAAAAAAAGAATTTTTTGAATAAAAGTATTTTTCATATATTTTACCTAATTATAATAGAATTCAGTGCTGAACAATAAAGAATACCTCAATAAGATTTTTCAATCTAATAAACCGCTAATAGTCTATAAAACTGTTGGTGGATATGACGTTTATACTGATTTTAAGGAAAGGATTGTCCTAAATTCTAAAAATTTAAAACATTTTTTAAATAAGAAAACATCACAACCAAAGTCTTCTATCAAGGAATTAAATTGTTATGTTGGTTTTTTTGGTTTCCAGCTTTTATGTGAAAACATAAATATCAAACTTCCCAAACAACAAAATATAAATTTTTATCCAGGGTTATTTTATAAACCGCAAACTATTATAAAGATAAGAAAAAATATAATAATTAAAAGTTTATTAAAAAATTTTAAGCAGCTGCACACTTTGAAGAACAAGGATAAGTTTTTCTATCAAAAGAAATTTAATTTAAATTTAAATGAGTCACAATACTCTAGCCTTTTCAGACATTTTTCAAAAAAAATTAAACTCGGAGAAACATATCAAATTAAAATTTGTCAAACGTATCAAAATAAATCTAACATTGATGCCGTTAAATTTTTCTGGAAATTAATGAGCATTAATGAATCTCCAGAAAGTTTTTTAATAAGAGATAAAGATTATAGTATTATCAGCTGTTCTCCTGAAACATTGATTCAAAAAAAGAGAGATGTTGTAATGACAAAACCAATAGCTGGAACATTAAATAGAACAAAAAGAATGACTGCAAAGTTTGCTAATGAATTTTTTAAAAAAAATGAAAAAGAAAGCAAAGAACACAATATGATTGTTGATATGGAACGTAATGATTTATCACGTATATGTAAAACAGGTAGTGTTAAAATCAACAAATTGAAGAGTGTTGAAGAATACAGGGATCTTTATCATTATGTAACTGAGATAAAAGGCAAGTTAAAAAAGAATGTTAGCAATCATGATATTTTTTCTGCAATGATGCCCGGAGGATCAGTGATTGGTTGTCCAAAAATAAGCACTTTAAAACTTCTTAACAGTAGAGAAAAATTGAATAGAAATATTTATACTGGTAGTTTTGGTTATATTAATAGTAATGGTGATATGCGCTTTAATATTATTATCCGCTCAATCTTAAATTACAAAAAACAGGTACAAATTTCATCAGCAAGCGGCGTTGTTATTGATAGTAAACCAAAAAGAGAATACAAAGAAAACTATATCAAGGCTAAATCACTTTTAGATTTATTTAAAACATGATTTACGTTATCGATCACGAAGATTCCTTTACTTATAATTTAGTTCATCTCCTTGAGGAGTTCGCTCCAACTTATGTTTCAAACTATTATGATCTTGATAGGAAGAGGCTAGAAAAATCAAAAATTATTGTTTTTTCACCAGGGCCTGGGGACCCATCTCACTACCCAGAAACACAAAAAATTTATCACCAATACAAGGGTATTAAAAAAATCATTGGTATTTGCTTAGGTTTTCAACAAATATTGTTTGCTCAAAAAGCCAAAATTATTCCTCAAAAAAAAATATATCACGGATATCAGTCAAAAGTTAAAGTATTGAAAGACAGCTCTTTTTTTAAGCCTAATAAGATATTTCTTGCTGGGCGATACCACTCTCTTAGACTTAAAGAGCCTTTTAAGTCCACTTCTCTTAAAATAACTATGAGATGTGTAGAAACTAATGTTGCCATGGCCATAGAAGATACTATTAATAATGTACATGGATTTCAATTTCACCCTGATTCATTTTTAACTGTTGATGGCAAACTTCTTATTCAAAAAATCATACAAGCTTAGCACATTTAAAAATGTAAAATATGATCATTTGTGGGGGTCAAAAGGTGTTTTTACAACAATACGAGTATACGGAGAAAGTCCGAAATATATTTTTTTAAAAGATCACTTACTACAATTAAATAAAAGTCTAAAAAAATTTAACATAAATTTTTTGTTAACTGAAAAAAAATTATTAGAATTAATTCCCAGTAATCTAAAAATACAAAAATATAATCACCTCCTTAGAGTTGCAATTAAGAATAACAAAATTTCCTTATCTCTAAGGTCTCGATTAAAACCAAGTAATTTTTTTCAATGCAAGCTTGTTAATTTTCAAAGATCAAATGCAAAAATTAAAAATTTACAATATAAAAAAATATTATCTATGCAAAAAAATATTAATATGCAAAAAATGGAAATATTATTTTATAATAATAATATAATTCTTGAGGGCTCAACAACAAACTTAATTTTGATAAAAAATAGTCAGATTATTCTGCCTAAAGGTAATTACTACAAAGGTGTAACAATGAATTATTTGTTAAAAAAAATACAGAACAAATATTTTTTTAAATCAATACGTTTTTCAGACTTAATAGTTGCTGATGAAATAATTCTAGTTGGTTCTGGTAAAGGGGTTGTAAAAGTTACATCAATTCCTCAAATTAAATGGTTTAGCTCTTCTGCAAAAATGTTTAAAAGACTATCCTCAATGTATAAGGCTCAGTTAGAATTATGATATTTAATAAAAATAATTTCTCTATTTTGTCTCCTTCAATTATGGGTATTTGTAATATTACTAAGGACTCCTTTAGTGATGCTGGTAAAAATTATAAAACTTCTAATGCTCTAAAGTCCATAAAGCAGATGATTAAAGATGGTGCTCAGATTATTGACATAGGGGCGGAGAGCACAAGACCAGGAAGTGACCCAATAAGCTATCAGCAAGAAATTAGAAAACTATCACCAATTTTAAAAAAATTACCTAAGGATCAATTTTTAATATCTGTTGATTCTTCAAAGATTGAAACACAGGAATTTGCTTTAGAAAACGGCGCACATATTATTAATGATATCTTTGGTGGCTCCAATGATCTTTTCCATCTGACTAAAAAATTTAAAAATGGTTTAGTTTTAATGCATACACCGGCTCCCCCTAAAATTATGCAATCTAAGGTAAATTCATATAAAAATGTAGTCACTGATATTAAAAAAATTTTTCACAGAACGCTTAAACAAACAGATAAATATAAAATACCGCAGTCTAAAATTTGGTTTGATCCTGGAATCGGTTTTGGTAAAAATCTTGCCCAAAATTTAGAAATTATGCAAAATATCCAGAAGTTTAAAATAAAGAAATGTGGAATAATATTGGGTACCTCTCGTAAAAGCTGGATAAACGGAATAGATAAAAGTGATGTCAATAATCGTCTTGGTGGGTCAATAGCCTCTGCTCTTTATTGCTATAAAAAAGGAGTGAATATGTTTAGAGTGCATGATGTAAAGGAAACATACCAATCCTTAAAAGTTTATAAAAATTTATGTTTGATGTAGAAATTAAAAATCTAAAAGTATTCGCTAACATTGGTATAACTTCAGATGAAAGAAAGAAAAAGCAATTGCTTAAAGTCACCCTGAATTTTAGTTATAGTGTTTTCAAAAGCAAAAATTTAGAAGCAATGTCTAATTTAAAAGATTATTCTAGTGTAATGAAATCACTAAAAAAATTTATAAATGAATCAAGATATAAGACTCTAGAAAAACTCATCATATCCTCTTCGCAAATGTTAGAAAAAAAATTTAAAATTAAAAAAGTTAAAGTTAAAATTAATAAAACTGCAGTTGCTAAGCGTTACGGATCAGAAACAGTAAGTGTATCCAACTAGTTATTATATCGCCCTGGGAACTAATGTTGGCAATTATAGAAATAATTTTTCAAGGGCAGTGTTTGAACTAAGTAAAATAGGTAATATTTCTAAGATAGCCAATATCTATAAATCAAAACCATATGGTTATTTAAAACAAAATTATTTTTACAATACTATGGTTTATCTAAAATCAGAAATTCATCCAAATGAGTTAATAAAAAAAATACACTTGATAGAAAGAAAGCTACATAAAAATAAAAGAATTATTAATGGCCCAAGAAAAATAGATTTAGACATCATTTTTTGGGACCAAAAAATTTTTAAAAACAATAATGTGGTTATTCCTCATCCGAGAGCACAAGAAAGAGATTTTGTCTTATGCCCACTTTACGACATAACCCCTTTTTTTAAGCATCCAGTTTCAAAGTTATCTGTAAAAGAGTTAATTAAAAACCTAAAAGATCACTACGTTATTGAAAAATTAAACTACCGTAACTTGTTTTAAAAAGTTTTTTAGCTTCTTTGAAGAAATAACATTTTTAGAATTTTTAAGACTTCGAGATACATCAATGCCCTCAGGTTTTAGTAAATTAATAATTTCCTTAGCTTTTTTCTCATTTATTCCGCCCCCAATAAAAACAGGGATGGAAAGATTTTTTATGTATTGAATTTGTTTTAAACACTTTACTAAAGCATAAGTTTTAATCCTCTTTGCCTTATACACATTCATATCATAATAAATTACATTGATAATTTTTTTTATATTTTTAAGATATTTTATATTAAAATTTTCAGGATTAATTGCTATGCCAATTTTTAATCTTTTAAATGTGTTTCGCAAAACTTGTAATTCATTTTTACTAAAATGATATGAGCAGGAAATAGTTTTAGGTTTGGTAAAATCTATTTGCTTAATTAATTTATCTAAGGACACATAGCGAGTTAATAAAACCGACTCAATTTTATGAGCTTTACATTCTTTAATTAATATTTGTATTTTTTTATCAGTAGCTGTATTTGGGCCATTGAGGTTATTACTAGCAAAACCAAGAGATTTTATTTTATTTTTATAGGCCATTTTAATTGACTGCGAGTTTGTGATACCACAAATTTTTAGAGATACTTTATTCATTTACTAATATTATAATTTTTATTTTTTACTAAATATAGCACTAATTTTTTTTACATGCTAAACAATCATATGATTTCAGAAAACTTTGACAAACTTTTTCAAGCAGCAAAAGATGTTAGGGATAAGGCCCATGTTCCTTACTCAAAATTTAAAGTAGGTGCGGCATTTTTGACAGAAGGTGATACTATTATTTCAGGTTGTAATGTTGAAAATGCAGCTTACCCTCAATCACAGTGCGCAGAAGCGAGTGCTATTGGTAATCTTGTAGCAAATGGCTTTACTAAAATTAAAGAAGTAGTTGTTATCGGCTCAGGTGATTTACTATGTTCACCTTGTGGAGGATGCAGACAAAGACTAAGAGAGTTTGCAGCACTAGATGTTAATATTCATATGTGTAATGTTGAAGGACATATGAAAACATCAACACTAGAAGATTTATTGCCTGATTCATTTGGTCCAGAAAATTTATAATGCATTCCTCATCAAAATTTTTTTTAGAACAAACAAATACACAACCAGAAATTGCTGTTATTTTAGGATCTGGTTTAACAAATTTTTTTGAAACGCAAAATATTATTAAAGAAATACCATATACCGATCTTCCAGAATTTCCTCAACCAACAGTAAAGGGGCATGCAGGCAAATTAGTTTTGGGTGAGATAGCTAATAAAAAAATAGTGTGCATGTATGGTCGATCACACATCTATGAAGGCCATGAACCAAATAGTCTTGCTAAACCAATTCGCGTATTAAAAGACATAGGATGTAAACTTTTAATAGTTACTAATGCCGCAGGAAGCCTTGATGAAAATATGCCAGCTGGAAGTTTAATGGCAATATCCGATCACATTAATTGGAGTGGCTATAATCCCTTAATTGGAAAAAACCAAGATGAGTACGGGCCTAGATTTCATGATATGAGTGATGGTTACCATAAATTTTACCGTGATCAATTGCTGGAAACCGGCAAAAAAAATAATCAACAAATCTTTGAAGGCATTTACTGTATGTATTCTGGTCCAAATTTTGAAACGCCTGCAGAAATCAATGCTCTAAAAGTAATCGGTGGCAATGCCGTAGGTATGTCAACAGTTCCAGAGGTATTAGTAGCTAATCATTGTGATCTTTCTGTTATCGCAATTAGTGTCATAACAAATTTAGCTGCAGGGATGAATAAAACAAAACTTAGTCATAAAGAAACATTGGAAAACGCTAGTCTTGCTGAACAAAATATTGTTCAGCTTATTAAAAACTTTATTACAGAAGTGAAATTTAATGATTCCACAGGAAATAATTAGAAGAAAGAGGGATAAGAAAGTTCTTTCGAAAGAAGAAATCTCTCTTTTTGTAAAAGGTTTAACAGACGGGTCTTTTTCAGATTCACAAGTTGCCGCAATGAGCATGGCTATTTTTTTAAATGGCATGATACCAGAAGAAACGGTTAATTTAACCGAAGCAATGATAACTTCGGGAGAGACGATTAATTGGGCAGGTGTCGTTGATACAGATTTAGTATGTGATAAGCATTCTACTGGTGGTGTTGGAGATAAAACCAGCATTATCCTTGCACCTATTTTAGCAGCATGCGGATTATTTGTTCCAATGATTTCAGGAAGGGGTCTTGGTCACACAGGTGGAACTTTAGATAAATTTGATTCTATACCAGGTTACAATACACAGCCTGATCTAGATACATTTAAGAAAGTAGTGAAAGAAGTTGGCTGTACGATTATAGGACAAACCGCAAACTTAGCGCCCGCAGATAAAAAATTATATTCAATCAGAGATATTGTTGGCACTGTAGAATCTTTGCCGTTAATTACATCATCTATTTTATCAAAAAAAATTGCATCAGGCTTAAGGACATTGGTATTGGATGTTAAAGTTGGTAATGGTTCATTTAATAGCACTATAGATATAGCAAGAGATTTATCACATTCTCTTGTAAGAGTAGCACAAGGAGCAGGTTTACAATGTGAGGCTATTATAACTGATATGAATCAAGTTTTAGGAAAAAGCGCAGGTCATATTTTAGAGATATCAGAGTGTATTAATTTTCTAAAAAACCAAGAAAAAGAAAAAAGACTTGAAAAAATAACGTATGAATTAATAGCTTCAATTTTAATGATGTCACAAAAGCTCTCAAAAGAAGCTGCTCTTGAAAAAATTAATAGCGTGATGTCAAACGGTCAAGCAGCAGAAAAATTTGAAAAAATGGTTCACGCTTTAGGAGGTCCTTCTGATATTTTATCTTCACACGAAAAACACTTAAGGATTAACGCTATAAAGACAGATATTTTTTCAACAAAATCTGGCTGGGTAGAGAAAATTAAAACAAGAGATCTAGGATTGATTCTTATTGAGTTAGGTGGAGGAAGAAAACAAGCTACGGATAAAATTAATTTTAATGTAGGTTACAGTAATGTTTTACGAGTTGGTGATAAAGTTGATCCAAGCTTACCTCTTTTAAGTGTTTATACAAAATCAGAAGATGATTATGAAAATGTTAGAAAAAAAATACAGGACTGTTTTATCATAACTGATTCTGAAGTATCTGAACTTCCTTATACCTACGAAGTAATAAACCAATGAGCACACAACTAGAAATTAATGAAAATCTCATAAAATATCTACAAGATGTAGGGTACCGAAAAGATGCTATTGTAGATGAGTTAGAGAAAGAAACTAAAGCACTAGGCAATGTTGCTAAAATGCAAATTGCTAAAGAGCAAGGTCAATTTTTAGAAATCATTGTTAAGACATCGAAAGCAAAATCATGTTTAGAGATTGGAAGATTTACAGGTTTAAGTACATTGTATATGGCGCGTGGACTACCCTCTGACGGTAAAATATTTACTGTCGATAATTCGGATGAATTTTTACAATTAGCTCAAAAATATTGGGAAAAGGACGGACTTACTTCTAAAATTAAATCTATTATTGGATCAGGCACCGATGTGATGCAAAGCTTGATTGATCGTCAGCATTCATTTGATTTAATTTTTATTGATGCTGATAAAAATAATTATCCTAATTATTATGAGCTATCTTTAAGTCTTCTTCCTCCAAATGGGATCATAATTATTGATAACATGTTGTGGCACGGTGATGTCGCTGATACTTCTATAAATGATTCACAAACGAAAACTATTCGTGATCTAAATAAAAAAATTAACAGTGATGACAGAATAGAATTTTCTTTATTACCATTATCAGATGGTCTTTCATTTATTCGCAAAAAATAAATTTATACTTGAAATTTTTTTTATAATACCCATATTTTATTTGTTGGTATGCCATTGTGGGTGCTGACATTTAACTTGCTTAATAAGGAGTTTTTATGACAAGAAACCTATCCGTATGGAATTCGCTTAGACCATTTTCAGTTGGATTTGACTCAATTTTTGAAGAATTTGATAGAATGCTAGAGTCAACTGAGCGGCACAATTCAAATTATCCACCCTATAATATTCACAGAATAAATGAGAATAATTATAAAATTGAAGTAGCATTAGCGGGGTATTCTAAAGATGATATTGAATTAGAGCTTAAAGAAAATAATCTTACTGTTCGCAACAGACAAAAAGAGAAAGTTGTGAATGAAGAAGGAAATGGCGTTATTCACAAGGGAATTTCAACCAGACAATTTGAAAGATCATTTACTATCTCAGAAGATATAAAAGTGAAGAATGCTGAATTGTTGAATGGTCTGTTAAATATTGATTTAGAGCGCATCATACCTGAGGAAAAAAAGGCTCGGTTAATAGAAATTAAATAATTTAGAAGTATTATAAATATATTTAATAAGGATAGGGGCCCAATGTGGCCCCATTTTTATTTTATTGGAAAATGATAAAAGCTAAACTATAATTAATTAATGAAGTTAATTGTAATTATTATCTTTTTATTTAGTTCTCATCTATTTGCCCATCAGCCAAAGTTAATTAATTATTCACCCTCAATTGATAATCCTCATCAAGTTATAGATCCAGAAATATCCAAAGCATATTATGGTAAGCTTAATGGTGAACCGCACTATTATATAATTAATAGTGAAGAAGAATTTTTATTTTATACTGGAATTTTAAGCCCTAAAGTTGATGATGATTACTTATGGTTATCGATTGCTGTGTATTCGATAAATAAAAAAAATAATAAAATTTTAAAATTTTTTGCTGACGGTCAGAATTTTGAATGGGAAGCTTGGTATGAACCATATGCTAGAGATTGGTATTGGAAAGGCCCTGAAATAGGAGCTGACGTAAATGAAGATACAGGTTTTAAAAGAAGTTTTAATTTGAATGCAGGCTCTTACTTAATACAAATTTTTAATCAGAATAATGTAGGCCATTATTCTCTTGCTGTAGGAGAAGCTGAATTTTTTGGATCTAATTTATGGGAGCAAATTTTAACATGGACGCCTATCCTTTTATATATTGGCCCTGTTATGGATATAGCGCATTGGCAAAAATTTGATATTCGCGCTTATATTCCACATATAGCTCTAGTGGTTATAATATTCCTAATTTATTTTATTTTTAAAAAAATATTTTTTAGAAAAAAATATAGAATGTTCTCATGACATTAAATATAGTTATATTATTTTCATCAATATTATTTTTTACTTTTCCTGTTTCAGCACATACGTTTACCGGAATGATTGGTTTTTACGATGGTCTTTCTCATCCAGTTTTGGGGATAGATCATTTTTTGGCAATGGTTAGTGTAGGTATTGTAAGCGCCCAAATAGGAGGAAGAGCAATTTGGACAATTCCTGCAACTTTTGTTTTAATGATGATTTTTGGTGGAGCCATTGGCATGTTAGTTGAAGTTTTCTTTTTTGATTTAGAAGAATTAACATTTATAGTTGTTGAATATGGGATAGTTTTTTCAGTTATATTATTAGGTTTAGCAATTGCTATAGAAAAAAAAATATCAATTAATATTATAATGATTTTCATTTGTATTTTTGGCCTGTGTCATGGACTAGCTCACGGAATGGAGATGCCATGGGCGGCTAATCCAATATTATTTGCACTTGGCTTTGCTTCCGGAACAGCGACGTTACATTTATTTGGTGTGGGCATTGGAAGTCTAGCTATTAAGACCAAATTTTCATCGATTGTTTTAAGAATTGTTGGATTCGGATGTGCGCTGTTCGGTTTTTCTTTATTAATTTAAATTAGAATAATTCTAAAAAAGTATGTTTTTTAGCAATTACTGTGATTTTCTAAATTAAATATTAAATTACTATTTTTTAAGAATATTTATTCATAAGATTCTCAATAAGAGAACAAGAGGGTTGATGATGTTAGGTATCATTAACCCTCCAACAACATATAATTGAAAGTTTAATTATGAAAAACTATTTTCTCAAACTCTTAGCAATTTTTTGTTTTATTTTTTGTTTTACTGAGACTGTTTATGCAAAAAGTGAAGTAAATGTATATTCTTACAGACAACCAATACTTATAGACCCTTTTTTTGATGAGTTTACAAAAACCACTGGAATAAAAGTAAATGTTCTTCATGCTAAAAAAGGTCTTTTAGAAAGGGTAATTTCAGAAGGAGCTAATACGCCTGCAGATTTGGTTTTGACAGTAGATATTGCTAGATTGAGTCAATTTGTTCAAAAAGATTTATTAATGGAAGTGAGTTCTGATATTCTAAATAAAAATATTCCTTCACATCTTAGAGATAGTAACAATAAATGGTTTGCACTATCAAAGAGAGCAAGGATATTAGCAGTATCAAAAGACAGAGTTTCTAATAATTCTATTAAGAATATAGAAGACCTCGCTGATCCAAAATGGAGAGGAAAAATATGTACAAGACCTGGCAGTCATGACTACAACAGATCTTTATTAGCATCAATTATCGCTGCTAATGGAGAACAAAAAGCAGAAGAATGGGCATCGAATTTAGTTTTAAACTTAGCAAGAAAACCAGAAGGAAATGACAGAGCACAAGCTAAGGCAGTCCATGAAGGCGTTTGTGACATTGCTGTGATGAATACTTATTATTTTGGTAAGATGAAATTTAATGAAAAGAATCCAGAACAAAAAGAATGGGCAAAATCCATTAACTTAATATTTACTAATCAAGATAACAGAGGAAATCATATAAACGTTGCAGGTGGTGGTGTTGTAAAATATTCAAAAAATAAGGATAATGCTATAGCTCTACTTGAGTTTTTAACTCAGCCAGAGGCACAAGTATTATACTCAAAAATGAATTATGAATATCCAGTAAATCCAAACGTTGAACCCTCTGAAGAGCTAAGCTCCTGGGGAGTTTTTAAAGAGGACCAATTGCCCGTTGAGCGACTTGCAGAACTTGCACCTACTGCACAAAAAATTATTGATAGAGTTGGTTGGTAGCCTATAAGGGCTTTATCGTGTCTAGTTGGAATATTTGGTCAGTACCGGTTGGAATTATATCTTTAGTTATAATTTCTCCAGTACTGGCTATTTTTTATTCAGCCCTTTTAGGAGATACAACTTTATGGCCACATCTTTTTTCAACAGTCTTACCAAGATATCTCCTCAACACTTTATTATTAATGTTAGGTGTTGGAAGTTTAAGTTTGCTCTTTGGTATATCTACTGCATGGCTGGTATCCAGATATGAATTTCCAGGAAGATCTATTTTTGAATGGGCCCTTTTATTACCTGCTGCAGTCCCAGCTTATATCATTGCTTATACTTATACGGATCTCTTAGAATATGCCGGTCCTGTGCAAGGTTATTTAAGAGAAATTTTTAATTGGCAAAATTCACAAGATTATTGGTTTCCTAATATAAGATCATTGGAAGGTGCTATCTTAGTTATGTCATCAGTGCTGTATCCATACGTTTATTTATTAACTCGGGCATCATTCATGACTCTTCCTATTTCATATTTTCAAACAAGTGCAATTTATGGTCGAAAACCTTTTTTTGCTGTTGCGCTTCCATTGGCAAGACCAGCAATAATTGCTGGTTTGGCTTTAGTTTTGATGGAAACAATTTCTGATTTTGGCACTGTAGATTATTTTGCAATAGAAACTTTAACACTAGGTGTTTTTAATGTGTGGCTCGGAATGAACAGCTTATCTGGTGCAGCTCAAATATCTTCAATATTATTTTTTATAGTAGTAATACTTCTAACGTTAGAATTAATAGCAAGGCGAAATCAGAGATTTTATGAAAAACATAGCAGACAAGAATCAATAGATTTAGAAGAGATTTCAAATTTTAAAAAAATATTATTTTTTATAACCTGTTTAATTCCATTGATACTTGGTTTTGTTATTCCAGTATCTGTTTTATTAAACTTTGTTTTAAAGGGTTATGCTGTTGTTAATATAAGTGAAGTTGTAGATACGGCTATTACAAGCATCTCTATTTCATTTGTTGCATCTACAACAATCATGCTTTTATCTTTTCTTATGGTAGTTGTTGCAACATATAAATCTAACACTTTTCAGAAATCACTAATTTTTTTAGCATCTTGTGGATATGCATTTCCTGGTACAATTTTAGCGGTTGGAGTTGTTGTTTTTGTAGGATGGTTAAATGATATATTTTATTTTCACATGAGTTATTTTATTGGGGGTTTTTTGGTATTAATTTTTGCTTATACATTAAGGTTTTTAGCTATTGGCAATGGATCAATAAGATCAGGTATTACAAGAATTAACCCAAATCTTATTGACGCTTCGAGAACAATGGGCAGAAGTTTTTTAACAACAATGAAAAAAGTTATATTACCCCTTACGTACACAAATATATTGGTTGGGGGAATTTTAGTTTTTGTAGATATTTTAAAAGAACTTCCAATTACTCTTTTATTAAGACCTTTTAATTTTGAAACCCTTGCAACATATGTCTATCAATATGCATCAGATGAAATGTTAGAAGAGTCATCATTTGCAGCTCTAATAATTGTATTAGCGGGTCTTGGTCCTGTTATTTTTTTAAGTAGAACAATAAAAAAATATTCTAGAAAACAAATTAATTAGCAGGAAAAATAAAAGCCTGTTCTTTATCTATCTCTATGCCTACTGCACTGGATTGATTGGGTAAAAAATTTGGCGGCATGTGACTATGAACGTGAACAATTTTATTATCATTATTTAATACTGATAAATGAACAAAACTATAACCGCCCATTAGTTTTGACGCCATCACCGTTCCTTTAATTCCATTAACAGGAGTTTGTTCTTGATTTAATTTAACTGCTTCAGGCCTAATGTATACATTTACATTTATAGACTCTAGGCTGTCATCAACTTTAAACTTTCCAATAGGCGTTTCAACCGTTTTATTTTTTACTATTCCACTAAATTTATTTGTTTCTCCAAAAAAATTTGCAACATATGATGAGTTTGGAAGATTATATAATTCTTTTGGAGATCCAGATTGTACTATCTTGCCTTCTTTATTCATAATATAAATTTTATTAGAAATAAACATAGCTTCAAACGGATCATGGGTAACAACTAAAACTGAAATATTAGACTTTTGAAGTAGGTGTAAAGTATCATCCCTAACTTCTTCTCTTAAATTTAAATCTAGACTTGAAAAGGGTTCATCAAGTAACAAAATATCTGGTTTTGCAATAATTGAACGTGCCAAAGCTACTCTTTGTTGTTCACCACCACTTAATTCGTGTGGATATTTATTTAAAGAATCCGATAGTTTAATTACATCTAGTATTTCTTTGATTGTGTGTGAAGTAGATTTATTTTTGATAGCAAATTGCAAGTTTTCCTTAACTGTTTGGTGTGGAAACAAAGCATAGTCTTGAAATAAAAAACCTATTTTTCTTTTTTCTGTTTTTAAATGAACATCATTTGAACTTACTAGATTGTCATTTAAAAAAATTTCTCCATCTTGGACATGCGATAAACCTGCAATGAGTTTTAATAAAGTTGTTTTTCCACACCCTGAAGGGCCAAGAATGCAGGCAATAGAATCTTTTTTTAATTCAAAATTAATATCATTTAAAATTGGTTTATTATTAATTTTGTGACTGAGGTTTTTTATACTTACGGCCAACATTAAGCACTTATAGCAGGGTACTTTGCGTTAACAAGAGGTATCCATTGTTTTAAATTTTTTATACGATTGTCAGGTGAAGGATGAGTGCTAAAAAATTCTGAAGGTCCAGAATCGCCCATATCTTCTTTCATACGTTCCCAAACTTTATATGATTCATTAATATCATAACCTGCTAAACTTGAAAAAATTAAACCAAGGTAATCTGCTTCTGATTCTTGTTTTCTATTAAACGGAAGATCTAGTCCAAATTGACGAACATAACCTGCTGCCTGAGGCAGTCTTTGTCCTAAAACAAATTGCTCTAACGCCATTGTTCCAAGATCTGCTAACATAGCAGTGCTTGCTCTTTCAGCAGAATGTCTTGCCACAGCGTGAGCAATTTCATGTCCCATAACAGAAGCTACCCCATCAGCATTTTTTAATATGGGTAAAATGCCTGAGTAAAAAGCAATTTTACCTCCAGGCATACACCATGCATTTTTTGTTTGATCATCATCAACTAAAACAAATTCCCATTGAAAATTTGAAGTTGGGTTTTCTTCTCCATTTGTTTCATAATAAATATTTATGGCGTCACGAATATTAAAACCAATATCAATCATTTGATTATATTCTGATGTGCCCGTGATAAGTTTAGATTGGGATTTAAAATTATTATAAGCAGGAAAAGTTTTGGAATATAAAAAGTCATCTGAGAGAATATTAAACTGTTGGCGATCGGATAGAGCAACCTCTGTGCAAGAAGGAAATATTAAGGATGAAGCACAAACACATGAGCATCCATAAATAAAATTTCTTCTTGATATGTTATTTAAAACTGTCATTAATCTCTAAATATAAAATAAACTCAATGAACTCAACCCTCCATATACCAAAAGCGGAAATTCATGTCCATCTTGAGGCAACAATAACACCGTCTTTATGCAGAAAATTTGCTGAGCGAAATAAAGTTAAGCTATCTGAGGATATTTTTGGCTCTGAGTATGCATATCAATGGGAGGATTTTTATGATTTCATTAAAAGATACGATATTGTGACCGGTGTTATTTATACTCCAGAAGATTATTATGAACTAACTTACGAGTATCTAAAAGAATGCGCTTCTCATAATGTGCTGTATGTGGAAGCAATGGTTTCATCAACTCATGCTAAAGCTAAAGGGATGACTTATCATTCTTTCTTAGATAGTGTTCATCAAGCATCACAAGATGCTGAAAGAGATTTTGGTATAGTTTCAAGATATTTAATGAATGGAATAAGACATTTAGGAGCTGAGTCTGTTCAAGAAACAGCAGAAGAAGTTCTTAAGCATCCTCACCCAGCTCTTGTAGGTTTTGGTTTAGCAGGTGATGAGCTTCATTTTCCACCACATTTATTTGCCAAAACATTCGATATGTTAAAACAAGAGTCATATCCCATCACTGTTCATGCTGGGGAATGGGATGGTCCGGAAAATATTCGTAATGCAATACATCTCTTACATCCAACGCGTTTAGGCCACGGTGTTCGCTCGATAGAAGATTTAGCTTTAGTAAAAGAAATTGTGGAGAAAGATATTGTTTTAGAAACCTGCCCTACAAGCAATATTGCAACTAAAATTTATAAGAATTATGAAACACATCCCGTGAAAAAATTACATGAATTAGGAGCAAGAGTAACTGTTAATTCTGATGACCCTCCTTTTTTTAATGCAACAATTCAAGGTGAGTATGACGCTATGGCTGGTATAGGTTTTTCTGAGCAAGAACTTTTATCAATGACGCAAAATGCAATTGAATCTTCATTTCTAGAAGAAGATAAAAAAACAGAAATTTTAACTAAATTAAATTAGATAATTTAACTAAGGGTCTTGCACCGTAGTGGGAGATAATCTCCGCTGCTGCAATCGATGCATAGTTGCCACAGGTAGCAAGATCTTTTCCTTTTGCCATGCCAAATAAAAAACCACCTGCATATAAATCTCCAGCACCAGTTGTATCCACAACTCTGTCAACTTTCACAGGCTTAACTTCAATAACCTCATCATTGTTAATAATAACAGAACCATCAGCAGCTCTTGTGATAGCAACAATCATATTTAGTGACTTTGCATATTCAACAGCTTTATCAAAACTATCACTTTCACATTGTGCTTTAATTTCATCTTCATTGGCAAATAAAATATCTACATCATTTTCAATAAGCTCTTTAAAGGAGTCTCTATGCCTATCAACACAAAACAAATCTGATAAAGTAAAAGCAATTTTTTGATTATCTAATTTACATATATCAACCATTTTTTTCATAGCCATTTTAGCATCTTGGTTGTCCCACAAATAACCTTCTAGATAAGCAATTTTATGACTAGTTATATGTTCTGGATGAATATCTTCAGGCCCAATTAAGGTTCCTGCTCCTAAAAATGTACACATGGTTCTTGTTCCATCATCTTCAACAAAAATAGTACAACAACCAGTTGAAATATCAGGAGAAGTAAAGCCGAGAGGAAATTGTAAACCTTCTCTAACCATGTCTTTTTGAAGAAATATCCCTACCTCATCATTTTTTATTTTGCCTATAAAACTGCCATTTCCACCTAAAGACGTAATACCAAACATAGAATTTCCAAGAGAGCCACCCCCTGCCATTTCTTTAATAGAATAATTTTGATGAAGAGAATTTTTTAAATCTTCGTCAATTAAATTCATGGAGTCACGATTTAAATTATTTTTTTCAATCTCTTCTTTTGTAGATGGAATAATGGCATCAACCATTGCATTTCCAATGCCCACGATATCAAGTTTATTTGTCATTTGTTTTTTGTATAATTGGTAAAAGCTGCACTATAATCACACCTAAAAAAATTGCAACACATCCTAGAAATTTATTTAAGTCTAAAGTTTGATTAATAAGTAACCATCCTGCTATTGTAGCAAAGACACCTTCCATGGAAAGAATAATAGCTGCTGGGGCAGGACTTGCTTTATGTTGTGCTATTATTTGCAGAGTGTAACCCAGACCAGCTGATAAAATACCTGTGTACAATATTTCGAACCATTCTATTGAAATGTTTTTAAATGTAGGATTTTCAAAAGTTCCAGCAATGAGAAGTGACAAAAGAAAGACAATAAAATATTGTATACTTCCATAGGTAAAAGGAGAGTTAAATTGTTTCATAAACATATCAATAAGAATTATGTGAAATGCAAAACAGAAAGCTGAAATAAATATTAATGCATCGGAACGCTGTATCTCAACACTTTGATTAGAAGATAAGAGATAGGACCCATAAACACATAACAGGATAGCAATCCAGATTATCCAATGCAGCTGAGATTTAAATACAAAGCGAGAAATGATTCCTACTATTGGAACATAAAGTGTTGTTATAAATGCTACGTTTGAAATTTGGGAAATTTGCAGTGCATATTGTTGCAATCCCATTCCCAAGAAAAGAAAAAAACCTGTGGCAATTGATAATAGTAATAATTTAGAATTAGAAAAAATTTTATAAAAGTTATTCCTTTCAAAATATAAAGCCAAGGGCAATACAGTTATTGTAGCAAAGAAAAATCTTGCAAAACTGAAAGTAAAAGGACCAATTGCTCCCATACCAGTTGCTTGTGAGACAAAAGCTGTACCCCATATCAAACTAGCAATTAGCATTAAAATATTTGCACGAGTTTGAGACATAAAAACTATCTATTTAGTTTTAGTACTTTTTCTTGATTAACCCACCAAGACTCAATGACTATGCCATAAAGAGGAATTGTTTCAGGGAACTCAAAGATATTCCAATAAGCAATTCTATCTGTGTTGCTATGATATAAGGGGATTACATAATGACCCCATAAAAGAACTCTATCTAAAGCATGTATTGCGGTAGTTAGCTCTTCTCTTGTTTGTGCTCCAATTAATTGTTCAATTAAATAATCAACAACTTTACTCTCAACACCCGCATAGTTTCTACTTCCTTCTTTTTTACCTACTTCTGAGCCATAATAAAACTGCTGTTCATTGCCCGGACTCAGACTAACATTCCAAGAAGCTTTGATCATATCAAAATCATAATTTAATAACCTAGCTTGATATTGTGAAGAATCTACAGTGCGTACATTCATTGTTATACCCAATACTTCTAATGTTTTTTGAAAAGCTAAAGCAATTCTTTCCACTGAAGGACTGACAATTAAAAACTCAAATTCAAAATGCCTCCCATCTTTCATAAGCTTTCCATTATTGATGATCCATCCTTCTTCTTCTAATATTTTTTTTGCTATTCTTAAATTTTCTCTAGGATTTCCACCCCCATCTGTTTCAGGTGGTGCATAAGTTGTGGTAAATATTTCCGCAGGTAGTTGATCTTTGAAAGGGTTTAATAATTCCAATTCTTTTGCTGAAGGTAGACCAGTTGAAGCTAAGGGAGAGTTATCAAAATAACTATCGGTTCTAACATAAGCATTATTATATAAAACTTTATTAATCCATTCATGATCATAGGCGAAAGAAAGGGCATATCTGACACGTGGATTATTAAAAATATCTTTGCGTGAATTAAAAATTAATGCATTCATTCCTGATGGCCTATCATTTTTCATTTCATTTAAAACCACATCACCGTTTGAGACAGCATCAAAACCATACTCAGCAAACCATCTTTTTGCATTGTATTCTCGGCGATAATCATACTCACCAACTTTAAAAGCTTCTACAAGTACGGTAGAGTCTTTGTAATAGTCATAAATTATTTGATCAAAATTATACTGTCCTTTGTTAACAGGTAAATCTTTTGCCCAATAACCTTCCACTCTTTGGTATTTTATTTGACGACCAGGATCTAAACTTTCAATACGATAAGGCCCACTTCCAAGAGGAATATCTAAGAAAGTTTTTGTAACATCAATTTCACTATAATATTTTTTTGGAATAATAGGGAGGAAGCCAGCAACAATCAAGGGTAGTTCTTTATCTTCATTATTAATGAAATTCATTTTTATTCCATTTGCGCCAACCATTTCAGTTGATATTACTTTTCCATAGGTCTTTTTTTGGTTTGGTGTTCCTTTTGTTTGAAAAGTCTCTAAACTAAACAAAACATCTTCTCTTGTAATCGGAGAGCCATCATGAAATTTTGCATTTGGATTAATATAAAATGTAATTGATGATCTATCTTTTGGCATTTCTACATGTTCTGCAATTAAACCATATAAGGTAAACGCTTCATCCCATACTCTTCTCATAAGTGTGTCATTGATGTATCCAAGACCAGCAGCTTTAGATCCTTTAAAAGCAACTCTATTTAAATTATCAAATGCACCATATGCACCAAATCGCACAACTCCTCCTTTAGGAGCATTTGGATTAACATAATCTAGATGAGTAAATCCTTCTTCATATTTTGGTTTACCATGCATTGCAATTCCGTGTGTTTTTTCAGCGAATGATGCAGAGGTAATAAACGTAAGAAATAATGTAACTATTAAGAGATGCTTATGATTCATAATAACTTTTTATCAACTAAATACGGTATTTTGAAGAGGAAGTTCTTTGAAACTACTTTTTTTCTAATTACGATATATATAGAAAAAGATGAAAATTTTACCCTCAGAAATAACTCCTTATACAAATTACTTGAATAGGAGAAAATTCATTAAATCTTCTATAGCAACTAGCTTAGTATTAGGTACGTCAACAGGCCTTCAAGCAAACCACGCATCAAATCAAAATATTTATGATAATCAACTTGATGAAAATGATTCTTTAAATAGCTTTGAGGAAATAACTACTTATAATAATTTTTATGAATTTGGCATGGGGAAAACTGATCCTGCTGAAAATTCTGGTGACTTTAAACCTAAACCATGGTCGATATCTCTAGAAGGTTTGATTAACAATCCTCAAGTTCTTGATTTGGAAAAACTTTTACAAAAAGTAACAATTGAAGACAGGGTATATAGATTAAGATGTGTTGAAGCTTGGTCTATGGTGATTCCTTGGCAAGGTTTTCCTCTAGCAGAAATAATTAAAATAGCAGACCCACTGTCCTCTGCAAAATTTATACAATTCGAAACAGTTTTTAGACCTGAAGAAATGCCTGGTCAAAAAAGAAGATCACTTCCTTGGCCTTATGTAGAAGGTTTGCGTATCGATGAAGCGATGCATCCTCTAACCATCTTATCAACTGGATTATATGGACATGATTTACTTAATCAAAGTGGCGCACCTTTGAGATTAGTTGTGCCCTGGAAGTATGGCTTTAAATCTATTAAATCAATTTCCTCTATAAGGTTTGTTGATAAACAACCTGACGCTACTTGGCCAATGTTAGCGCCTAGTGAATATGGTTTTTATTCTAATGTAAATAATCTTGTTGATCATCCGAGATGGAGTCAGGGCACAGAAAGACGTATAGGCGAATTTAAAAGACGGAAAACAATGATGTATAATGGATACGAAGAAGATGTTAGTCATTTATATAAGGGAATGGATTTGAAAAAATATTATTAAATAATGATATCTTCGCAATTATTTAAAAAAATTAAACCTCTAATTTTTTTTGTTATATTTTTACCGAGTCTTATCTGGTGTTATCAATTTATTAATGGTTCTTTGGGCGTAAACCCCATAGAAAAATTAATGGATAATATGGGGGAGATGGCACTACGCTTAATTGTGCTAACTTTATTTATTTCTTCTTTAAGTGAGTTTAAAAAATTCCGCTTTTTAATAGAAGTTAGAAGGATGATTGGGTTGTTTGCTTTCTTTTATGTCTCTTGTCATTTTTTAATTTATATAGTCCTAGATCATTTCTTTAATATGACTTTTATAATTAAGGATATTATAAAAAGACCCTTTATCACTTTTGGATTTATAAGTTTTATTTTTTTGACTCCATTAGCCATTACATCACCAAAAATAATGTTAAAAAAATTAGGTTTTAAGGCTTGGAAAAAAATTCATTATTTGATTTATCCAGCTTCAATTTTATCGAGCGTACACTTTTATATGTTGGTTAGAGCAAATAAAATTGAACCAGCAATTTATATTTTCTTAATTTTAGTATTATTGCTTTACAGACTATATTATAAAATTATTCTTCCTCAATTGGCTCGGTAATAGGATTAAGCTCCATACCTGCTGGTGTAATATTACGCGGAAGGGGAACATATTGAGATTCACTATCAGTAGGAATAGCTCTTTTTGTCATACGATATAAACCAAATAAACCAAGTAAACCGTGAACTAATAATAAATAAACATGATAACCGTTAGGGCCAGTTATACTCATAATTCCTGATACAAAAAGTGGACCCAAAATAGATCCTACACCTAAAAGTTTAGCAAAAGCAGAACTAGCAGCAACAATTTCATTTTGCTCAAGAAAGTCATTAGTATGTGCAATGGCTAAAGAATACATCGGTAGAGACATGCAGGAATAAAGTGCAGTTAAAATAAAAAATAAAGTTAGAGAAATATAAGAAGAAACAACTATTAGAATACATAAACCAGATGCTGCAAAAGTAACTCCTATCAAAATTAACCTTCTATCCATTTTGTCTGATAGATAACCAATGGGCCATTGAGAAAGCGCACCAAAGGAAGTTATAATAACCATAAAGATAGAAACTTCTAAAATACTTAATCCTTTCGCAGTAGCATAAACAGCACCATATCCAAATACCGCACTATGGGCCAAGCCTACAGATAATGCCCCTACAAATCCTAAAGGAGAAATTGCATAAAACTCTGAAAGAGAGAAACTTTTTGTATCAGAGGTATTAGGTTGTTCAGTATTTGAAAGAAGTATAGGAAGTAAAGCAAATGACAATAAAATTGACACTAAGATAAACAAATCAACTTTAGCTGGATCACTTATATTTAAAAGTAATTGACCTAACCCAACAAAAACAAAAGTGATGATCATATATACCGATAATAATTGACCACGTGTTTGATTTGTTGATTTATCATTTAACCAACTCTCCATAATAATAAAAATCCCAGACAAACTTATCCCAGTAAAAATTCTAATTAAAAACCAAGAATAGGGATCAAGAAATATAGAGTGTAACAGTATTGCGATTGATGCCAAAGATGCTAGAGCAGCAAAGACTCGTATATGACCAACACGTTTTAAAAAGACTGGGATGATAATAGAGCCCGATAGGTAGCCGACATAATATCCTGCAACAACTAATCCTGCTGAAATAAAACTAAATCCTTCAATGATAGATCGAACACCGATTAATGTTCCTTGTAGGCCATGAGCTAAACTAATTATTCCAAAACCAAAAAAAAGGGCCCAAGTGTTGCGAAGCACAGTAAACATATTAGTTGTTTTTATTTAAAAATTAATATTCTTCTTCGCCATCTTCAGGCGTTTTTATGCCTGCATCAGCAGCTGGATCTATTTCTGATTCATCTTCAATTAGTACTGTATCATCTTCAAGATTATCTTCATTATTATCTAAATCTAAATTTTCAATATCAAGATCTTCATTTTTTTCTTTTGGTTTAGGTGGAACTGGATTTACTAAAGGTGCAGCGTTAGTACTGCCAGGTTTTCTTCCACGTCTAGGTCTAGACATTGTGGTAACCTCGATTTCTTTACCGCATTCAGGACATTCTAATTCAGATCTGCCAAGATCGTAGTATTGTTTACTACACATTGGACAAATTCTTTTTTCTCCCCAAGATTCTTTATACATATTAGTTACTCTTTTTCTTTAATGTAAATTTTACCACAATAACCACAGACAACTTTATCTTGATTATCAAAACTATAATAAACTGCGGGGTGTCCTAAACCATCTTGACCACCATCGCAACATATAGTTTCTGTTTCCAATGATACTTTTTTTACATCTTGTTCCACAACATCTTGCTATAAAAAATAAAATACCAATAGTCTAGTTTTTTTAGAGAATTTAGTGAGAAATTTCAGATTTAATTAATCTGAAAATATACAAGAGTGACGCCAGTTACAATTAGTATGGAGGGTATGATTCTTTTTGCGGCAGCCTTTTCTTTTAGCAAATATAAGCTAATTATTGTTGCTAAAACAATACTTACCTCACGAATACTTGAAACATAAGCTATTTCTATAAATTGCATTGACCACACAACAAGCCCATAACCAAGAATAGCAAGCACTCCTGCACTAGCTCCCTCTATAAGACTATAAGTATTTTTCTTCCGAAAGCCATTTTTAGATATAAGTGCATAAATCAACATTGGTATTCCGTTTAATAACAACATCCAAAATATATAAGTAAATTCATTTTCAGTACTTCTTACTCCGGTACCATCAATTATTGTATAAGTTGCAATCAGAACTGCTGTTAATATTGCAAGCAAAAATCCTTTTTGATTAAATTTTTTAGCCGACATAAATGAAATCATAAATAAACCTAAGCAAGTAACTAAAATTCCAATGATCCCAAAAAAACTAATATTGTTTGAAAAAAAAAATAAACTAATTACTACAATAAAAAAACAAGACCCACCTCTTGCGATTGGATAAACAAAAGACAAATCAGCATAATTATAAGAAGCAATTACACTGTATCTATAAAAACCATGTAAAATAGTAGTGGCAATTAAAAAATACCATATGTCAACTGTAGGAAAGGGGACAAAAAAAATCAATGGAAGAAAAACTATTATTTCAATAATGGAAGTAAAAGCCATAATTGCAAGACTATTTCTACTTTTTTTAACTATTGCACTCCAACTTGCATGGCAAAGAGCTGCAAATAAAATAATAAAAAATACCAAGCTAATAGACAAATCTTATTGGTTTTATATTTAATTCATTATAGATACCACTTTTAAAATCACAAAAAAATGACACATTCGATTGAAGTAAATCAAAGAGTTTATCCGGGGATACCTTTAACAACTGCAATTGTTATTTGTTTAGATGGAAGTCAAAAAGAATATTTTGAGCAGGCATCAAAATCAAATTTAACACCCAATATTGATGCTTTAAAAAAAAATGGTGAAGACTTATTAGCAAACAGTGCAATTCCTAGTTTTACCAACCCTAATAATATTTCTATTGTAACAGGAAGACCCAGTTCTGTTCATGGTATTTGTGGAAACTTTTTTTATACCCCTTCAACAGGCGAAGAAGTGATGATGAATGATCCTAAATTTTTAAGAGCCCCTACTATTTTTCAAAAATATTATGAGCAAGGTGCAAAAATTGCAATTGTAACAGCAAAAGATAAGCTTCGTAAGTTATTATCTCACGGTCTTAAATTTACTGACTCTCGTTCAATCTGTTTCTCTTCAGAAAAATCTGATCAAGCAACAAAAAATGAAAATGGAATAGATAATATAAATAATTGGCTTGGAATGACAGTTCCAGATGTTTATTCTCAAGATTTATCTGAGTTTGTTATGGCTGCAGGTGTCAAAATTCTTTCTGAGTTTAAACCTGATATTATGTATTTATCTACAACAGATTTTATTCAACATAAATATGCACCAGGAGATGATGAAGCAAATAGTTTTTATGCAATGTTTGATAAATATATTGGGCAATTAAATATAAATAATAACTCAATCATCATTACAGCTGATCATGGCATGCAAGCAAAATCAAAATTCGATGGATCACCTAATGCAATTTTTCTTCAAGATATTCTTGATAAAAAATTTGGATCTCAAGTCGCAAAAGTAATCCTCCCTATTACTGATCCATATGTAGTTCACCATGGAGCTTTAGGTTCTTTTGCAACGGTTTATTTAGAAGATAAGTCAAAAATAGATGAAGTAATAAATCAAATTAAAATAATAAAAGATATTGAGGTTGTTGTGAGTAATGAAATGGGCTGCAAGGAATATGATTTACCAAAAGATAGAATGGGGGATATAATTTGTATGTCATCCAAAAATATGACTATCGGTTCTGTTGAAAGTGCTCATGATCTTAGTAAATTGAAAGAACCTCTCCGATCTCATGGGGGCCTTCATGAAAGGGAAGTTCCATTCATTTCTAATAAGAAAATCAATTCTATTGACACCAATATTAAACTAAATAATTATGATGCCTTTTATTACGCAATAGTAGGAGCAATGTGATGACAAATGCAATTAAACACGAACCAATGCGTATTGCAGGTAAAAAAGTAGACGCAGAAAATAAAATCGATGTACTGTATCCTTACACAAATGAAATTATAGGTACTGTTCCTGCCGGAACTGCTGAACATGCAAAACAAGCGCTTAACATAGCATCTAACTATCAATCAAAATTAACCAGATATGAGCGTCAGCAAATTTTACAAAAAACAGCAGAGGAACTTGTTAGAAGAAAAGACGAGATATCAGATGTTATTACATACGAATTAGGAATATCGAAGCAAGATTCACTTTATGAGGTAGGAAGAGCTTTTGATGTTTTTTCATTAACAGCCCAGCTATGTATTTTAGATGATGGTGAAATATTTTCATGTGATTTAACTCCGCACGGAAAGGCAAGAAAAATATTTACTATTAGAGAACCTCTCAGAGCAATATCTGCAATTACACCGTTTAATCATCCGCTCAATATGGTAGCTCATAAAATTGCTCCATCAATTGCAACTAATAATTGTACAGTTTGTAAACAAACAGAACTTACCCCTATGACAGCAATGCTTCTTGCAGATGTTTTATATGACTCAGGTTTGCCACCTGAAATGTTTTCTGTTGTTACAGGATGGCCACAAGATATTGGTTTAGAAATGATAAAAAATCCGAATATAGATTTAATTACATTTACGGGTAGTGTTGGTGTTGGAAAATATATAGCGGAACAAGCTGGTTATAAAAGAACTGTATTGGAATTAGGCGGAAACGATCCACTTATAGTACTAAACGATTTAAGTGATGATGATTTAAAAAAAGCAGTTGAGTTAGCTGTTACTGGTGCTACAAAAAATTCGGGCCAACGATGTACTGCGGTGAAAAGAATTTTATGTCAAAATAAAATAGCTGATAAATTTGTTGCAATGGCTTTAGAGAGAGCAGAACAAATTACCTATGGTGACCCAATGGATCTCAAAATAGATCTTGGGACTGTAGTAAATAGTGAGGCAGCAGAGTTATTTGATAAAAGAGTTTCAATGGCAGAGGAAGATGGTGCCAAAGTATTATATCATCCTGGAAGAAAAGGGGCATTACTTCCCCCTATTTTAGTAGATAATGTAAATCCAAAGAGCGAATTAGTGCTTGAGGAAACTTTTGGTCCAGTGATACCTATTATAAGGGTACCTGATAATGATGACGAAGTTATTACTATATCAAATTCAACAGCTTTTGGCTTATCTTCTGGAGTATGTACAAACAACTTTATTCGTGCAAAAAAATATATTCAAAACTTAAATGTAGGAACGGTAAATATATGGGAAGTCCCAGGTTACCGCATTGAAATGTCACCTTTTGGTGGAATTAAAGATTCTGGTTTAGGTTATAAAGAAGGTGTTATTGAAGCGATGAAAAGCTTTACAAATGTAAAAACTTTTTCTTTACCTTGGTAATAAATTGAAAGAACTAAAATGAAAAAAAATTTTAGATTTTATGATAATAGGCAAAAATACTTGTTATTTGTTACAACAACTAATGAAAAAAATCAGATTGCTGATTTCATCCGTCCTTACGTAAATAAAATTAAACCGACAAAACCTGGTATTAAAATATTTGATGCAGGCATGGGTGACGGATCATTATTAATGAATGTAATGAGACAATGTCATGAAGCAAAACCAAATATACCTCTTCTAGTTTCTACAAAAGAAATAAGTATAGAAGATGTAAGATTTGGTTTAGAAAAATTACCAGACAGATTTGTTGAGCACAAAAATACTGTTTTTATTATATCAAACCTGCATTATGCTGAAGCAGCAAATCTAAGATCTAATAATCATAGAAAACAGAAGAAGATTAATTGGAATATTGTTAAGCTTAAAGGAAATACCTCATTGGATTTTGCAGAACAATTAAGAACTCAAAATTCTTTTTTAGAAAAAAAATGGAATATTGAGATTAATAAAAAAAATGGCAATCCAACTTATGAAGAACCATCTGTAATGATTATATACAGAGAAGATCAAGAGTTTAATGTGAATGAATTAATACCTACCAAAAATAATTCTACAAATAAATTTGATCTGATCATTGCCTCACAGCCTTATAGATCAAGAATTTCTGCAGAAAAAAAAGTAAAATATGTCATACACCCTATGATTGATGCCCTAAAAACTAAAGGCAAATTATTAACTATCCATGCGGCTGGGAAAGATCCAGCTAATCAAATTATAAAAAAAATCTGGCCAAAAGAAAACCCATTTCCTTCATTAAGTAATTCTATAATTCAATATTTGAAAAAAAATTTAGATAAAAATTTATTAGCTAAAATAAATTTTAAAGATAAAGAAATTATTAAATGTAAACTTAGAGCACTACCAAATGAGCTCACTGGCAGTATCGCAACTTCTTTAATATTTTCTGCTTGGAATGCATCTATCTATGTTAATCAAATAGATGATGATAAAGTGATAAAAGTTGAAAAATCTAAAAATTATGAGAAAATTGTTAAGGAAATAATTGCTAAAAATAAAGGTCTTTATTTTAATAATGAAATTTTCGTCATAGAAAAAAAATAAATATTTATTCTTCAGTAAACCAATTAATATCAGTTTTTAAAAAATCTTCTGTGTGAATTATAAGGGATTCATCATTTATTATAGCAACATTATAATTAGGATCTGTATTTGCAGAGCCTTCACGATACTTATTAGAAAAATTTGGAATTAAGGTAGACCATGTACTTCTTGGTGAAGAAAAAGTTATGCCATCAAAAGAGCCTGAACTTGTAATATGTTGGTGACCGAAAAAAATATGTTTTATATTTTTCTTAGAATCCAATAAAATATTTTTAAACTGATCTTTTTGTTGAAGGCCTATCCCATCACTGCTGTCTTTTACTAAAGCTATTGGGTTATGATGCATAAAAATATAAATCTCATGACTATAAGATGTTTGACTTAAAATATTTTTAAGCCATCTTTGTCTATCTTCACAATAATGCCCTGCATGTGTATTGGCTAAATTCGTATCAATAAAAATAAAACGCTTATTTTTTAAATCTTTAAAATATTGTATAAATCCTTTTTCATCTAATTTGATTGAGGTAAAATTTTCTTTAAATATTTCACGATTATCATGATTGCCTATTATAATTTGTGGTTCTAAATTATTTGGTAAATTAAAATCATTAACAATGCTTAAAAATAATTGATACGATTCTTTATCTCCTAAGTCAGTAATATCTCCTGTAATAGTAAATAAATCTGCATCTTGGTGATGCTCTATAATATGTGCTAAAGCTTTCTTAAATCTATCTACTGGATCAATTCCATTAATTTTGTCTGTGTAAATATGAGGGTCAGATAAATGAATTATTTTCATAAGTTAAAAATACAGAACTAAATTATATTAAAAAGAAGTTTTAAAATAAATATATTTTTTAAATTCTTTTTGTAAATCAATACTCACTCTTGCATGCACCTTTCCCTGGCGACCATGAAAAGAACATTTTTCTTCAATAGGGAAAACCCCTTCATGCCATATGTTGGGATGAATATATAATCCTTGCGAACCATCAAAATAAAAAGCTTTAAAATCACCAACTTGCACATCATCTCCTGGTAAGGCTAAAGGTGAAATAAATGGACTATTTGTTGATGGATAAAAAAGCTGTCCTCCATCAGGGTGATAATTAACATGCCAAATATAAATATTTTCTGGATGTTTATATTTTTTTATTACTTCACTATCAGGCGGTAAAGCATGACCAAGTATGTATTTTCCATCTACTTCATAGTCACTATTATGTTGAACAGCATTATTTTGTCCGTAAAGTGTACTTCCTTCCCACCAAGCATCAAAGGATCCCTCTGTGCTCCCACCTTCATTTCCTGTTCCTTCATCAATTTCACGCCAACCTTGTTTGGGCCAAGTGACGATTTCAATATCACTATTTTCATATGAGTCGATTAAATACCCATATCCTTTAAGTGTTTCATTAGTTGCTTTAATTAAAGGAATTTCAACCGCATCTGAACTACTCATAAACTTATCTTTAAATCGCTTATTACCTCTTTAATAGCTGTAAGCGTATCTTTCATATCTTTTTCATTTAAATTACCAATACATCCAATGCGAAAAGTATCAGCAACAGTTAATTTGCCAGGATAAATTAGAAAATCTTTATCACTAAGAGCATTGTAAAATTTTTGAAAATTAAAGTTTAGGTCACTTGGTTGTTTAAAAGTTATTATGATTGGTGCTTGCAAATCATCAGGTAAGAGTTGTTCAAAGCCAATCTCTTTCATTCCATCACATATTGTCTTACAATTATTTTTATATCTTTTGTGTCGTCCTTCAATTCCACCTTCTTTTTGATGTTCAGCAATTGCTTGATTGAATGCGGCTAAAACATGCGTGGGTGGTGTAAAGCGCCATTGTTTATTTTTTTCCATTGCGATCCATTGATCATACAAATCCAAACTTAAGGAATGACAATTCCCTTTTGCTTTTTCAATCACATCACTTTTCATTAAAATAAATCCAACACCAGGAACTCCCTCTAAACATTTATTTGATGATGCTGCAACTGCATCAAAAGTAATGTCTTTACTACTAAGAGGAAGAGCGCCAAAAGCACTCATCGCATCTATAAATAAAGATAAGTTTTTTTTCTTAACTACATTAGCAATATCATTGATAGGATTTAGGATGCCTGATGTAGTTTCACAATAAACTGCAAAGACGTGAGTAAGCTGCTTATTAGCATCAATAATCTCTTCTAATTTAGTCATATCGTGAGATTCATGTTCAGCTACTTCATATTCAATCATATTTCTATTTAAGTAAGTACACATTTTTTTCATTCGTTGACCATACGCACCATTAATTAAAATCAAAATGTTAGCATTTTTTGGTGTGAGTGAACTAATCATCGATTCAACGGCAAATGTCCCACTTCCTTGCATAGGTACACATTGATAATTACCCTCTCCATCAATTAATTTGATTAATGAGTCACGAATAGATTGATTTAAATCTATGAATTTTTGATCACGCGATCCCCAATCATGAAGCATTGCCTCTTTTGTACTCATTGAGGTTGTTAAAGGACCAGGTGTTAATAATATTTTATCCATAATATTATAAATCTATATATTTATTTTTTTTCAAAATCTACCCTTCCAACTGATACAGCAATTTTGGCAAGTTGTTTATCAAACCATTTTGGATCTTTTCCCTCTTCTTGATCACTTTCTTTTCTTCTTATTGCATTTCTGATTATCATAGCGCCTAACCATCTAAATGGTTCAGGTGGAAACATTTTTAACGGCCCTTTACAAAAATTGCTTTTTGTCCATTCATTTTGTTCTTCGAGCGCCATACTACTTAATATTTCTCCACCAACGTGACACGTAAGAACGCCATTTCCTGAATAACCAAAAGCATATGAAATATTTTTATTTTTTGGATGATATCCAAAAAAAGGAAATCCAGTTTTTGTTCTCTCAGAAGGACCATTCCAAGATGTAGTAATTTTTGCTTTTTTGAGTGAAGGATAGAAACTCACTAGTGATTTTTTTAAAAATTTTTCAATAGTACTTGGGCCATCAAATGAATTAATAACTTTATTTCTAAAAGATAATGTATTTCCTCCTTTTCCTAAGATAATTTTTCCATCAGGAGTTGTTCTAGAATAATGAGTAAATAAATTGCAGTCTAGTATTACAAGTCCATTATTTAAACCGAGATTTTTTAATTCATTTTGCATAGGTTCTGTTATGATCATATCAGAAGAAACCAAAACTACGCTTCTTGATAAAAAAGGTAAAAAATTTGGCGTCCATGCATTGATTGCCAACACTAATTTTTCACACGATACTGAGCCATTCTTAGTTTTTACATAAATTTCTTTTTTATCATTATAAGAAATTACAGTACTTTTTTCAAAAATTTTGATACCATTATTTTCAGCTAATTTTTTAAGACCTCTTACAAGAACGGCTGGTTGCAAACTACCTCCTGTTTGTGAAAAATAACCATCAATAAATTTTGAAGACTTAGTTAAATTTTGGACTTTTTCTTTTGATAATCTCTCCCAGCTATTTATGTTATGTTCATTTAAATCACTTATAAGACTTTCAAAAGCTCCTTGATGAAATATATTTGTAGCACCGTATAAAACACCATCATCTCTTATTTCTGCATTAATCTTATTTTCAGAACAAAAATCTTTGATATGTTTCACGGCTGCTTCGGTTGACAGAACCATTTTCTTTGCATCTTCAATACCAACCACATCCCTGATTCCTTGAAATTTTGTAGACTGCGGTATCATGCAACCTCCGTTTCTTCCTGAAGCACCACTTCCACATAAATCTTTTTCAATTAAAATAATATTTAGCTGGGGCTTTTTTTCTTTAATTTTAATTGCAGTCCATAGACCTGTATACCCACCTCCAATAATACAAACGTCACAATTAAGATTTAAATTTAACTCATTAACTTTTAAATCTTTTTCTTTTTCTAAAGCCTCAATAAACCAAGGTGATTGATAGTGAAAATCCATTAAATTTTATAACATTCTCTTAGATCTTTATCGATATCTTATCAAATACTTTAACTTAGATTTGAAAAAAATATTTTTATAAGTTAAAATATATTTATGCCAGATAACATCGTTGATTATTTACTTGAATTATTAGAAAAAAAAGGCTCTGATATTCAATACGGCAATGAAGATGTAACCCAATTAGAACACGCCCTTCAATGTGCGGAATTAGCAGAGCAACATAATAAATCAGATGCATTTATTGCCGCAGCTTTACTTCATGATATTGGACATCTTTTATATGAAGATAAAGACCCCATTCATCAAGGAAAAGATGGTGTTCATGAAGATTTAGGCGCTGATTATTTAACAAAATATTTTGGGGAAGAAGTAACACTTCCTATTAGAGCGCATGTTGCATCAAAGCGATATCTTGCAGCAGTTGAAGACGGATATTATGATGAATTATCAGAAGCATCAAAAAAATCTTTAAAGGTTCAAGGTGGCATTTTTTCTAAAGAAGAAGCGGAAGAATTTATTAATAAACCGCAAATGAAAGAAGCTGTAGAGATGAGACGTTTTGATGATAAGGCAAAAATATTAAATAAAAAAACACCTTCAGTTGAACATTTTCGAAAGTATGTAGAAAATTCATTCCAAGCAACGTCTTAGTAAAATAATTTAAGAATTAAATATAAAATAAACACCAACAAAAAATATCACTGCTGAGATTATTCTAATTTTTTTTATTCTTTCACCTAGAAACATAAAACTAATTAATGATGCCATAATTATACTAGACTCTCTAATAGAGGATACGTAGGCAATTGGTTGATGATTCATGCTCCATATAATTATACCATAAGCTGTAAACGACATAACAGAAGCAATTGTTATTAGCACAAATTGATTTAATTTTAATTTAAATAAACCACTTTTGTTTGTTAAATAAACATAACTAATAGTAATCCACCCACCTAAAAAAAAATTCCAAACAATAAAACTAAATTCATTAACAGAACTTCTTACCCCTGCCCCATCTGAAAAAGTATAGAGAGCAATTATTATGGAAACAAATAATGAAACAATCATTAGTTTGATATTTAATTTATTTTTATAATTTTCCTTTGTTAATAAAAGCAAACCAAAAACAACAATTCCTATTCCAATGAAACCTTTTGTACTTATGTAATCTTGTAAAAAAATAACTGATAATAATGTAACAAAAACTGGAGCAAAACCTCTAAAGACAGGATAAATTATAGTTATATCTCCTTTATTATACATACTTCCTAAAATTAAAAAATAAGCACTATGTAATAGAAGCGATAAAAATAAATAAAACCAAGTTATGCCTTCAGGAATAGGAACAAAAAATAAAATAGGAAAAAAGATTATGCTTTGTATTAGCATTTTCCAGGACATTGCAACTTGAGAATCCGTAATTGATTTAATTATAATATTCCAACTTGCATGAAGTAATGCTGCAAATAGAATAAGTAAAAATATTGAAGTTTCGCTCATTTTTTATAAAAAAAATGGGGATGTAAACACCCCCATAATTATTTGTTTAAATTAAAGTTCTAACTTTTTGGCTCAGTTTTGCCATCGTATCTTTTCTTCCATTCAGCAACGATACGATCTTTATTCGCAGCAGCCCAAACAAAGTCATTATTAATTAACTTAGCCTGCACTTCATCATAAAAATCTGGAAGTTCAGGATCTTTGGTTACTTTTGATGAGTCAGCAATAATTGATTGTCTTTCGCCAAACAACTTCATCCCATCACCCAAAGTCCAATCCATTAATGTTTTAGCATCTTCAAGATTGTCTGTACCTTCCATTATAGCCACTACCTGCATTTCCCAACCAATTCCTTCTTCAGGAATAATCATATCAATTGGTGCGCCAGCTTTGATAACTTTAATAGCTCTACCTGGCCAAGAAATACCAATCGCAAATTCACCTGAACCAGCTTGCTTACAAGGTTTTGAACCAGAGTGAGTATAAATACCAATATTTTCATGAAGGGCATCCATATATTCCCACGCTTTATCCTCACCCCATATTTGCATCCAACTTGATGCATCTAAAAATCCTGTACCAGATGATGCGGGATTAGGCATAGAAATGTGACCTTTATAAATTGGATCGGTTAACTCTGCCCAAGTAGTAGGTTTGGGTAAACCATGTTTTTCTGCTTCAATTCTATTCCAACAAATACAACCTGCCCATCCATAGTTTCCTACCCAAGTAACTGGAGGTGTGGTATCGACATAACGTTGATCAATTGCATCCATTCCTTTTGGAGTATATTCAACAAACATACCTTCTGCTTCCATATTTAGCGCAACAGTTGCAGCCATTTCAAATAAGAAATCAGCTTGTGGATTATCTTTTTCAGCCATCATTTTAGCAGCCATTGTTCCTGTAGATTCACGAACTACATTAACTTTAATATCAGGATGTGCTTTTTGAAATTCATCCATATAATGTTTAAGATTATCTGCATCAGTACTTGAGTAAACTAAAAGTTCACCAGCATTAACTTGATGATTAAAAGCTAATAATGATACAAATACTAAAACAGCACTTAATGATTTTATAGTTTTTTTTATTAAAAACATATTAGTTCCTCCCTTAGTAATATTTTGAATATGTTAAACAATTGTTTTAAATTGTTAACAGTTTTTAATAAATTATTATTTTAATATGAGTATAAGAAGATATAGTAATTTTAAAAATGGCTAAATACCGATATATTTTTAGTAATAAAAAAATGATAAAAATTAATGGCATATCTTGAAGTAAAAGATTTATCTAAGTTCTTTGGTACTTTTCAAGCTATTAAAGATATTGAAATTGAAATCAATGAAGGAGAGTTCGTTTGTTTTCTTGGACCTTCTGGATGCGGTAAGACAACTTTACTTCGTTGTATTGCAGGATTAGAAACTCAATCTTCAGGGTCTATAATTCAAAAAGAAAAAGATATTTCAATTGAGCCACCATCAAACAGAGATTTTGGAATAGTATTTCAAAGCTATGCACTTTTTCCTAACCTTTCAGTATTTTCAAATATATCGTACGGTTTAATAAATAATAAATGGAAAAAAGAAGATATTAATAAAAGAGTAAATGAACTTCTTGAGTTAGTAAATTTACAAGAACATACATCTAAATACCCAAGTCAACTTTCAGGCGGAGAACAACAAAGAGTTGCACTAGCAAGAGCACTTGCTACTTCTCCAGGTTTGTTATTGTTAGATGAACCTTTATCAGCATTGGATGCAAAGGTTAGGGTTTTTTTAAGAAAACAAATAAGAGATTTACAAAGAAAACTTGGTGTAACAACTATTATGGTTACGCATGATCAAGAAGAGGCTCAAACAATGGCGGATAGGATTTTTGTAATGAAAGATGGAGAAATAATTCAATCTGGAACGCCAAAGGAAATTTATAATAAAGCTAATTCCCCGTTTATTGCGTCTTTTATCGGAAGCATGAATTTTATTCCAGCATCAATTGATGCTTCTAAAAAAGTAAAATGTAATGATGTAGAGATTAACTGTGATATAGGAAGCTTTAGTGAAAATGATAACGTCCAATTAGCAATACGACCTGAAGAAATTCAGTTTCAACAAGAAAATCAAGATGATAATGTAGTGTCTGGCGTCATTAAAGAGATAGAATTTTTAGGTTCATTTCAAAGAGTATATTTTAAGACAAAAAACTTTTCTGATGAATTAATAATCGTTGACGTTCCAAGTTCTAATGCAAAGAAAATAAAAATGGATATTGATAATGAAATGAGTCTGTATTTTTCTAAAGAAGACGCTCGCATTTATTCTATCTGATTTAATTTATGAATTTATTTAAATTTGCTGATATTCGAAGAGGAAAAGACTCTAGTGATAGAGTGGGCCAATTTATGTTAGGTTCATATATTATTCTTTTTTTATTATTTTTAGTTTTACCTTTAGGGGCATTAATTTCTAAAAGTTTGGAAAATAAAGATGGGGAATTTATAGGTCTTGCAAATTACAGTTTATATCTTCAGGAACCTGCTTTATTTCAATCTCTTTATAACAGTCTATTTGTTGCAATAATTTCTACTATTATAGTAGTCGTGTTAGCCTTTTTATTTGCTTACGCAATTACTAGAACTTGTATGCCTTTTAAGGGTTTCTTTAAATTAGTAGCACTCATCCCTTTATTAAGCCCTTCAATTCTTGCAGCTATAGCCCTTGTCTATTGGTTTGGGAATCAAGGAGTTTTAAAAGAAATATTATTAGGAAAATCTATTTACGGGCCTATTGGTATTATTATGGCTTCTGTTTATTGGACCTTTCCACATGCACTGATTATTTTAACAACATCATTATCTTTATCAGACTCTCGCTTATATGAAGCGGCAGAAGTTTTAAAAACATCTAAACTCAGAGCATTTTTTACAATTACTATTCCAGGAGCAAGATACGGAATTATTAGTACCGCTTTTGTTATTTTTACACAAGTGTTTACCGATTTTGGTGTACCAAAAGTAATAGGTGGAAATTATAATGTATTAGCAACGGATATTTATAAAGAAGTAGTTGGCATGCAAAACTTTCAAATGGGAGCAGTCATATCTATGGTTTTATTAGTTCCTGCGATGATTGCCTTTTTTATTGATCGATATTCGCGAAAAAAACAAATTTCTCTTCTCACATCAAGATCTGTTGTCTTTAAACCAAAGAAGCATTTTAAAGTAGATATGATAATGCTAGCCTTTTGTTCAGTATTAGCACTCATCATTATCTTGATGATAGGTATGGCGCAATACGGTGCAATCGTTAAGTTTTGGCCGTACAACTTAAACCTTACTCTAAAAAATTATAATTTTGAAGTAGCCGGACTAGGTTGGGATTCATTTTATAATTCGGTACGACTTGCTTTTTATGCAGCAATATTTGGTACCATTATTATATTTGTCGGGTCATACTTAATTGAAAAATTGCGCATAAATGAAGGCACAAGAAATGTTGTTCAATTTTTTGCTCTTATGCCAATGGCGGTGCCAGGACTTGTTTTAGGTTTAGCGTATATATTTTTCTTTAATGCAAAGGATAATCCTTTGAATTTTATATATGCAACTATGATTATTTTAGTCGTTAATACAATTGTGCACTTTTATACTGTGTCACATTTAACTGCTGTAACGGCCTTAAAGCAAATGGATAAGGAGTTTGAATCAGTTTCATTGTCCTTAAAAATTCCTATTTATAAAATGTTTTGGCGTGTGACATTGCCTGTTTGTCTCCCGCCTATTTTTGATGTTTCTATTTATTTATTCGTAAATGCGATGACTACAGTGTCAGGAGTTATTTTTCTTTATTCTTATGATACTACTTTAGCGTCTGTATCCGCTATTCATCTTGATGAACAAGGAGAAGTTGCTAAAGCTGCTGCTATGGCTATGTTAATAGTTTATGTTTCGGTTGCTGTTAGACTTACCCATACAATTATTACAAAAAAAGTATTGCGTAAAACTCAAGCGTGGCGATACAATATTCTTGATACTAAATAATATTAATACAAAATACTTTTATGAATAAATTGGTATATGACTTTGTACAACCAAAAGATGTTAAGGGAAAAATTTTTCTTACGTGTTTTCCAGGAAGAAAAGGAACAGAAATTATTTTTAAGAAAAGTATGTTTTTAGAAGATTTAAATAACTTTAATAATCTAGGCTGTAATACTATTCTAAGCTTAATAGAAGATTCAGAGTTTGAAAAACTGTGTGATAAAAAAAACTTTGTTCGCTCCATATACACTAAAAATATAAAATGGATGCATATGCCTATTCAAGATTTAAAAGCACCTGATCGTCAATTTAATGAAAAATGGGAAACAACAAAAGTTTTATTAAAAAATGATTTAATGGAAGAAAAAAATATTATTATTCATTGTATGGGGGGAAAGGGACGTTCTGGAACTATCGCTGCGATTCTTTTGATTGAATTTGGTGAAGATAATAAAAAAGCAATAGAGATAGTTAGAGAAAAAAGAAAAGGTGCTATTGAAACAGAGGAACAGGAAAAATTTATTTTAAATTATAATAGAATTAAATAAAAACACTTAAGTTAAAAATATTTTGAAGAACAAAAAGTAAAAACATCGAAATTAGCGCTGCAATAATTGGCAATGTAAACCAACCAATTGTAATCTTACCCGCTATAGACCACTGCACTTCTTTACCTCCTTTTAATAAACCAATCCCAATGACAGCGCCAACCACAGCTTGAGAACTTGAAACAGGAACTAAAGGAATAGAAGGTAAATTGATAGATTGTAAAAAATTACTAATACCTTGAGAGGCAAATAAAAATAAAACAATAGAGTGTGAGATAACAACAATAAAAGCTGCAACAGGTGACATTTTTAATAAATCATTACCTACAGTGAACATAACTTTTTTAGAATATGTAAAAACACCAACAGCAATAGCTATACCCCCAAGTAAAAATAATTGCTCCTTTGAGCTAAAAACAAAAAAACTAGAAATTGAAATATCAGTAAAAGGTGAGATGGGAACAAATACACCCATCACATTGGCAATGTTATTTGCTCCTAAACTATAAGCACCAAAAGCTCCTGCTAATAAAAGAGCTGTTCTTGTGTATGCATCTAATCGAAGAATATGTAATTTTCTTTTCAAAATAAATTTTTTTGTAAGTGTAAAAAAGCCCATTGCAATCAGTCCAGCAATAACTGGACATAATATCCATGTTCCTAGAATGGTGATGAGAACTTTTATATTTGTTGCTGATCCAGTATATAAATTCCATCCAATAATGGCCCCAACAATTGCTTGAGTTGTAGAGACAGGTAAACCAGCTTTTGTCATTAGGTAAACGGATATTCCAGCGGCAACACAAGCAGCAAAAGCACCGGGAAGCGCATTAATTTCACCAAGCTTACCTAATGTCTCAGTGGTACCAGCACCACTAATGATGGCACCCAGTATAACAAAAATACTACAGACAATAGCAGCCGTTTTAAAATGCACCATTCGTGTTCCAACTGCTGTCCCAAAAACATTCGCGGCATCATTTGCTCCTAAAGACCAACCTAGAAATAATCCTCCTAAGAGAAAAATAATAATGGTTATGTCCATTAATTGTTAAACTGATCGTTTAATTGCATAGATCTGAATTTCATCAGCAATATCTTCTGCTTGATCACAAATACGATCAATTTTTTCAACAAAATATCTTAGATGCATTTTTTGATCTAAAGGAAGTTCGGAATCAAAAATTCTACGAGCTAAAGCACTAAATTTTATATCTGATTCTTTTTCATAAAATGTCACTTTATGTCCGTTATCGCGCACACTTTTAATATCACGAAAAAATGAACGCACAGTTAAGCATAATGCTTCTACACAATTAACAACAGTTTCAGTTAGCTCAATAAGGTCTTCATGAAACTCTTTTGGAAAAGCAGGTTTTTGAATAGAAAAGTGATAACAATTCCCTTGGTACATACCTATTAATTCATCCATATGTTCCAGTAAGCGCAAAACATCACTTCGTGCATCAGGGATGAGCGTTTCCTCATATAATGTATGCTCTACTTCTTTTGTTATTTTATCTGCTTTACTCTCCATTTCTTTCACTTTTTCAACCATTTCATCAAATTTACCGTTTGCAGAATGATTTAGATAAGTTGGTACAATGCTTTTAAATACCAATCCAACTTCTGAGAGAATATCAACAAATCCATCGATTTCTCGCTCAAGTTTTTTCGTATCACTAAATAAAGAGTTACTTTTTAATCCAAACATCGGGCGCTTATAGAACTTTTAACAAAAAAATAAAGCAATGTTAGAATTTTGTTACAAATTCATAGTTTTTTAAAATTTTGCTATATATAAAATTTAAAATTTTATAATTAATTATAGGGAGAAAAAATGAATATTATTTCATTAAATCAATTAAAATGGTTAAGCACAGGTTTAATTTTATTTGGAATTTTGCTGACAAATTTAAATTATTATCCATTAAATATTTTTAGTCATGGTCTCGGCGCTATTGGTTGGTCTGTTGCCGGATATATTACAAAGGATAAAGCATTATTAACCAATTTTGGATTGCAGTTACCGTTGTTTGCAATTGGTTATTATAACTATTTTCTTATTTAATAGTTTTCTTATTAATACTTGTATTAACATTAAATCTATTTAAGAAATCTCTATGAAAAAATCATGGTATAAAAAAAAATCATCACTACATGGCTCAGGGCTTTTTGCTAATTGTGATATAAAAAAAGGAGAGCAGGTTATTCAATACATTGGTGATAAGGTAACAAAAAAAGAAGGTGATAAAAGAGCTGATAAACAAATTAAAAAAGCACAAAAAAATAAAAAAAACGGCATGGTTTATGTTTTCGAGTTAAATAAAAAATATGATATTGATGGAGGTGTTGCTCGAAATTATGCCCGCTTCATTAATCATTCGTGTGATCCAAATTGCGAGGTTGAAATAACAAATAATGAAATTTGGATATCCTCAATAAAAAGAATAAATAAATATACAGAATTAACCTATAATTATGGCTACCCATTTGATAGTGATTTTGAAGAGCATATTTGTAAATGTGGTTCTAAAAAATGTGTTGGTTATATTCTAAGTGATGACGATTGGCCTAAGTTAAAAAAAGAATTAAAGAAAAAAAAATAATTTTCTAAAAACCATTTGGTATTAAAATATAATGTATTGCTAAAACAATACCAACGGATACGGATAATCCAAAAATCATTTTTAAAAAATCTTTCCCAATTAAAGGAAAAACATATCGAAGTTTATATTCTTTATTCATAGTTGCTATTGCCAACTCTCTACCACATAATAAGCCGACAAAAACCCAAGTAGTTGACATTGGTATGTCATTATATTGTTTGAAATAAAGGAGTATAATTGCATATACAAAATCGATTATTGTTGCTGATCTTGTATAGCGTGTACCTGTTTTGGAGTAGACTACCTTTTGTATACGTCCACCTTTGTCCCAAAAAATATAAAAAAGAAGAACGCTCAATAACACAATGCATACTAATAATAAATTTAGAGGTAATTGACGTGGAAGAAAAACTGCAATGTTAGCTACATCGTGACTAAGCCATGTATACCAAAGAAATCCTGTTGTTATCCATTGCCCTATAACCCATGCCTTTCGATGGTTATCTTTTACCTTATCAAATTTTTCATTAATAAAGTAACTGACAGCGATCCATACCAAATAGGCAACCATCGCAGCTAAGCCATAACCAACAACTGATTTCATTAAAACTTTTTCTAAGACAACAGTAGAAGCAAAAGCAGATAAGACTAAAAAGGTAGTGGAAACAGGTATCCCTCCCCTAGTTAGTAACACAAGAATTAAAGGGGCTGCTGCATGGTACCATTGAATAGTTTGATAGGGAATTTTATTAAGACGGCCAAACGTAATATCACCATCATTTACATTCCATCCATAAATTAGAGTGAATGCAAGCACAGTAGACGCTGCTGTCGCTAACCAGTACCATTTAAAACGTTGGTTAGAGGCAATAAAAGTTCCAAGTGTTTGAACTGAATCATTTGCGATAACTGAATACGCAGCAAGACTAAAACCAACTATTGTATATATTAAAGTTAGATCCATTTACTTATTTTTAAACTCAATAGATTTTTAAAATAGATTTGGCTATTAAAAATTGTTTTAATTAATCTTAAATTTCGATTGTTTTATTAATGTTTAATTTTACAATCTTTACATGCACCATAAATTTCTAAATTATGTTTTGTGTATTTAAAATCAGCCTGGTCACTTTGTTTTGTAAAATATAAAGATAAATTCTTTTTTTTAAGTTCAGTTACCTGATCACAGGTTTCACAAATTAAAAAAGAGGTAGAGGTAGTAGAATCACAATTTTTATGTTTACAAGCAATAAAAGAGTTTTTGCTTTCTATCTTATGAACTTTGCCAATTTCAATTAGTTTATCTAAGGCACGGTAAACTTGTAGAGGAGATTTTATTCCTTTTTTTTGAATATTAAAAAGAATAGCATAGGCCTTTAATGGTTCTTTTGAATGTTCTAATAAGTCTAGAACAGTTTGTTGATTATTTGTTAATTTTTCTGTCGCAAGAGCCATAATGTTTAGATATCAAATTGTGATCATCTTTGCAATGCACTGCTTCTTTTAAACGGTAATAAAGATAAAATAAATAAGACTAATGCCGCAACAATAATAGATGGGCCAGAGGCAGTATTAAATTCAAGAGAACTAAAAAGTCCAATAATTACTGATAGTATCCCACCTATAACTGATAAAGCAATCATTTGACGAGGATTACTGCTTAAATTTCTTGCCATAGCAGCTGGGATTAAAAGTAATCCGGTAATTAATAAAACACCAATCATTTTTATAGCAATGGCAATTACACCAGCTAGCAAAATAGTAAAAATAAAATTAGAACTATCAGGTTTCATACCTTCGGCTGCTGCAAGATCATAATTAACTGTTGCAGCAAATAGGGATTTCCAAATAAAATATAATACACCTAAAATAATTAATCCCCCTAACCAAATAATGAAAATATCTTCAATTGTTACTGAGAGTATATCTCCAAATAATAAACCCATCAGGTCAAAACGAATAGAAGTCAATAAGCCTATTATTACGAGCCCTACAGCAAGGGTTGAATGAGAAAGCAAACCTAACAATGCATCACCAGGCAACTTTGTTCTTTTTTGTAAACTCAAAAGAAGGAGAGCGATTATACCAGAGACAATAAAAACTGATAAAGAAATATTAATACTAAAAGAGTACGCTATTGTAACTCCTAATAAAGCTGAGTGTGATAATGTATCACCAAAATAAGACAGGCGCCTCCATATAACCATACACCCCAAAGGACCAGTTACAATAGCAACACCGATTCCTGCTATTAATGCTCTTATAAAAAAATCATCAAACATTATCTTGATATGCTTCCATCATGGGTGTGCGAGTGATCATGGTGATGTTCATATAAAGATAACGTTGACGTAGTATGTTCACCAAACAATTTTATGTAAGCAGGATTTTTTGCTACTGCACTTGGTGTTCCAGAGCAACAAATATGTCCATTTAAACAAATCACATGATCTGTTGCAGACATAACAAAATGTATATCATGTGAAATCAACAAGATTCCACAATTCAATTTATCAGAAATATTCTTAATAAGATTATAAAGTGCAATCTCTCCATTGAAGTCAACTCCTTGTACAGGTTCATCTAATACAAGCAATTCAGGATCTTTTGCTATCGCTCTTGCGATTAAAACACGTTGAAACTCTCCTCCAGATAAATTACGAATTTCATTATTAAGTAACTTTTCTACACCAGTTAAAGTAAGTGATTCTATAATTTGAGCATGACTAATATTGTTTGTTAACCTCATAAAATCTACAACACGTAAAGGTAGTGTCCAATCAATATTAATTTTTTGAGGAACGTAAGCTACTTTCTCTGTATTCCTTTTGACTATTCCTTCATTCGTCTGAAAGATATTCAAAATCATTTTAGCCGTAGATGTTTTTCCAGAACCATTTGGACCTATAAGCGTTACAATTTGACCTTTTGATATTTCAAAAGATACTCCTCGCACAAGCCATTTAGACGATTTGTATACTCCAGCATTATCTAACTTTACTAATGATATATTATTTTCTGTCATTTCTACTTTACATTATGATATGTTATATTATAACATGTAATATTATAACATTTATTTATATTAATTGGCATCCTTATGAAACAAAATAATTATACAGTAACTCTTATCAAAGCTATATTTTTCTCATTTCTATTGATTTTAACCTCACCGATTAGAGCTGAATTGAATGTAGTTACCACCATAAAGCCACTACATTCTCTTATTTCAAAAGTTATGGAAGGTTTGGGTGAACCATCATTAATTATCGAAGGAACTACCTCACCTCATAGTTTTACTTTAAAACCTTCTCATGCAAAACTTCTTGAAGAGGCTGATTTAATATTTTGGGTTGGCGAAGGAATGGAAACATTTATGGAAAAACCTCTTATGTCTATAGTTAAAGATGCCGAAGTAATTTCTTTCATGGAAGTTAATAGTATTAATAAACTTAAGTTTAGAGAAGAAAATATTTTTGAAAGTCACGATGACCATGATGAAGAAGATCACGATGAAGAAGATCACGATGAAGAAGATCACGATGAACATGATGATCACGATGACCACGATGAAGAAGATCACGATTCACACGCAGGCCATGCTCATGGAGAGTTTGATGCTCATATATGGTTAGATCCTATGAATGCTAAAGAAATGATTCATGAAATTGCACATGAGCTTTCACATTTAGATCCGTCAAATAAAGATAAATATAATAAAAATGCAGAGTCAACACTTTTAGATATTGATGAATTGATTAATAATATTGATCAATCAATTAATAAAGATGCACAGTTTGTAGTATTCCATGATGCTTATCAATATTTTGAAAATAGATTTGGTATAACTTCAGCAGGAGCACTTACTCTAAACACTGATGCTCTACCTGGAGCTAGACAAATTTTAGATATTCAAAATGTTATCAAAGAAAAAGGGGTTAAGTGCATTTTTTCTGAACCTCAGTTTAATCCTAAAATTATTGAGACAATAGCAAAAGATACAGGGATCAAAACAGGCATTTTTGATCCTTTAGGATCGAAGCTTGATGCAGATAAAAATCAATATTTTACCCTTATTAAGAACTTAAGAGATAATCTTAAAGGGTGTTAAATTATAATATTTATCTTTTTTAAGTAGATTCATAATAGGTTAATTGTTCATTGAAATACATGAATCAATTACCTAAAGTTACCTATCGTTTATCTATTTTTAGACATTTTTCTAAGTTAAGTCTTAGTTTTTTATAGGGTTACATTTGACTTTTATATTAAAGCTCAAATATGACATTTTAAATTAAATTTATACAAATCACTTAGCACAATATAAAATTAGATAATGCAATCGCTCTTCAGGTCCTTTTTTACTGTAAGTTTTTATACATTTCTAAGTAGGATACTTGGTTTTGTTCGTGACATATTAATAGCACGATTTCTTGGATCAACCGTAACATCAGATGCGTTCTTCGTAGCTTTTCGTATTCCTAATTTTTTTCGACGTGTTTTAGCAGAAGGTGCCTATAGCGCTGCACTAGTCCCAGTTTTCTCTGGCATTGTTATTGATTCTAAAGATGATCATGAAGCAGCTGATTTTGTTGAGAACACCATGTCATTATTACTCTTTGTTACGGTGGGCTTAACTATCATTTTCTTTTTTGGGATGCCCTATATTATACAAATACTGGCACCAGGTTTTCCTGCAAGTAGTGAAGCTTTTGACTTAGCTGTCTATTTTGGGAAAATTATATTTCCGTATTTAATATTTATCTCCTTAGCTGCACACTTTACTTCAATTTTAAATGTGCATGAACGATTTGCTGCAGGTGCTTTTGCTCCTGCTATTTTAAATATCAGTTTTATTCTCTCTATTTATATCATTACACCGTATGTAAGTTCTGCTGGCCATGCTCTGTCCATTGGTGTTTTAATAGGAGGAATTGGACAGTTTTTATTTTTGTACCAATCGACTCTATATTTTTATAAACCTAAATTAAAATTTCCAGAATTAAATGATAAGTTAAGAAAGTTTTTTAGATTATTTTTTCCAGGTGTTATTGGCTCTGGTGTAATTCAATTAAATATTATTATTGGAACAATTATTGCTTCTTTCCTTCCTATCGGAGCAATAAGTCATTTGTATTATGCAGATCGTTTGAATCAATTACCTTTAGCAATATTTGGTATAGCACTCGGAGTAGTTTTATTACCTAGTTTATCAAAAGCCATTAAATCAAAAAATAATGAGATGAGTAATAAATTACAAAACAGATCTTTAGAATTTGCTTTATTAATTTCTATACCATCAGCGATTGGTTTATATATTTTATCTTTACCTATTGTTCATATTTTATTTGAAAGAGGCGCCTTTACTAAAGATGACTCTTTATATACTTCAAATGTGCTTGGATATTTTGCCCTTGGTCTTCCAGCATATGTGTTGATTAAAGTTTTGATAGTTTGTTTTTTTGCAAGAGAGGATACAAAAACACCTTTATATATTTCAATTGTAAGCGTGGTTACGAATATTATTTTGTCTCTGATATTAATAAGCACCATGAGAGAAATGGGTATAGCCTTAGCAACGGCGATTAGTGCTTGGGTAAATGCAGCCTTGCTGTTTATTATACTTATAACTAAACACACATTAAATTTAGACCGTCAATTTTTAAATAATATATTTAAACTACTTATATGCTTATTTGGCCTTATTTTTATTACTCGCTATTTAGAAAATTTCTTTTTTGCTGATTTATATTTAGTGGATATTATGAATAATATATTCTATTTGGTGCTCACTATTATTATCACTGTAGTTATTTATGGGGTATTAATATTTATATTAAAAATAATAACAATTACTGATATTAAAAACTACTTGAAAAAATAAAATGGACAAAATCAGCAAAAGAATATTATCAGGCGTCCAACCTTCTGGGGATTTACATTTAGGAAATTATTTAGGAGCGATTAAAAATTTTGTTTCATTGCAAAAAGAATTTGAATGTTTTTTCTGTGTTGTTGATTTGCATGCCATAACTGTTTGGCAAGATCCAAAACTATTGAAACAAAAAACAAGAGAGGTTGCTGCTGCATTTATAGCTGCTGGTATTGATCCAGATAAAAATACATTATTTGTTCAGTCACAAGTTCCACAACACGCTCAATTAGCATGGATATTTAATTGTGTTGCACGTATGGGATGGCTTAACCGGATGACACAATTTAAAGATAAGGCTGGAAAGAATAGTGAAAATGTATCGGTAGGATTATTCTCTTATCCAACTTTAATGGCAGCAGATATTTTAATATATTTAGCCACACACGTTCCTGTGGGTGAAGATCAAAAACAACACTTAGAGTTAACAAGAGATATTGCACAAAAATTTAATAGTGATTTTAACACAGATATATTCCCTATACCTGAGCCTTTAATTTTAGGGGAGGCAACTAGAGTAATGAGTCTTCGAGATGGATTAAAAAAAATGAGTAAATCAGATCCATCAGATTATTCTAGAATTATGTTATCAGATAGTGAGGAGGAGATTGTTAAAAAAATAAAAAAAGCTAAAACAGATCCACTACCTTTGCCTGAAAATATAGAAGAAGCAAAAACAAGGCCTGAAGCTATTAACCTTTTAACTATCTATGCTGCATTAAGTGACTTAGATGTAAAGAATGTAGTTGATGATTACGCAGGAAAAGAATTTTCTCAATTCAAAAAAGATTTAGGAGAACTTGCTTCCTCTAAATTATCGCCTATTTCTTTTGAGATGAATAAGTTAATGAAAGATGAAAAATATTTAGACTCAATTATTAGTAACGGTAAAGATCGTGCTATCAACATTGCAAATCCAGTATTATCAAAAATTTATGAAATAATTGGCTTTTTTAAACAATAATATCCCGAATTTTTGAATTTTTTTTACCAATTTTCATACGAAAGTCATATTAATCACTATATAAGGAGCATATGTTTATACAAACTGAACAAACGCCAAACCCCCAAACTCTCAAATTTTTACCTGGGAAGGTGGTTATGGATGAAGGAACAGCCTTTTATCAAAATATTGATGAGGCTGGGGACTCCCCATTTGCTAGAAGATTGTTTGCTATAGACGGTGTTTCAGGAGTATTTTTTGGCAGTGATTTTATTACAATAACTAAAAGTGATGTATACGAATGGCAGGTTATGAAACCTTCTGTTCTAGGAGGTATTATTGATCACTTTAACTCAAAAGATAAAACAGTTGAAAAAGATGCTGAGAAAGAAGCAAAAAAAAGTCTTCAAACAAACGAAGATGATTCTGATATTGTTAAACAAATAAAAGAACTTCTTGATACAAGAGTCCGACCAGCTGTAGCTATGGATGGAGGAGATATTATTTATAATGATTTTGCAGATGGTGTGGTTTATTTAAAAATGCAAGGAGCATGTTCAGGATGCCCTAGTTCCACTGCTACACTAAAAATGGGAATAGAAAATATGTTGAAGCATTATATACCTGAAGTTCAAGAAGTAAGGCCAGTTGATGTATAAGTTCTTAGCTTTAACCACTATAACTGGCTGTTTATTCTTAATAACCTCAATAACTTCTATTGTTTATGAGAATAACCACAAAGATAAAGAAATTAATTTTGAATATGAAACATATGATTCATCCACTGTTAATAGATTATATTCACAAAAGAAAATTTTTGATGAAAAAAATAATATTAAACTAAAAAATAAATTTATAGTTTCTTTGAAAAAGAAGCCATTAAATCCAAATATAATAGAATTTAGAAATAAAACGCCAAATTTTAACACTTTAAATATAAATATAAATGAAATTGATTTAGATTTTCTTTCTAAATCTAAAAAAAACTTTGTTAAAACTCTACTCCCTTTAATTTCATATGAAAATCAAAACATTTTATTAGAAAGATCCAAGTTAAAAAATATAAAAATCTTTTTGGATGATAATAATACTTTACAAAAAACTGATTTGGATTTTTTAAATAAAATTTCAAAAAAATATAAAATAAAAACATCAGATAAACACAAATATGATTTAGTTAATGAATTGTTAGATCGTGTTGATGTTATTCCAAATTCTATCGTACTTGCTCAAGCGGCAAATGAGAGTGGTTGGGGAACATCAAGGTTTGCAAAAGAATTCAACGCTTTATTTGGTGAATATACATATGATTATTCTGACGGCGTTGTTCCACTTTTAAGAAAAGAAGGAGAAAAACATCTAGTTAAATCATTTGAATCAGTAAATAAGAGTGTTCAATCTTACTTTAATAATCTTAATTCTCACTATGCTTATAAAGATTTTAGAGAGGTTAGAAAGATTATGAGAGAAAAAAATAACTTTAGTAATTTAAATTTATTAATTGAAGAACTTGACTCATATGCTGCCGATATAAATTATATTAAAATAATTAATTCAATAATTGATATTAATAAGCTTCATCAATTTGATGCGTTTAGTTATTCAATAAATAACTCATAAATAAAACTGGTGACCAAACCACCGCCATTTATTATCACTGCCTTTAGCTGTACAATTTACTCTTGATCTACCTTTTGTTAATTTTCTTTTGAGTCTTATTTCTATTCTTTCATTAAATTTGAACAGTTCTTTCTCTACTTGTCCTTTACTGTCAAAAACAAAACAATCAATAGAAGTAGATAATTTTTCATCAAGTAATGAAAAGCCTATGAAAGGAGGATTATCATTAATAGTAGGGTTAGTTGGTATAAAATCATAAATACCCAATCCCTTAGCGTTAGCTGCAAATTTTACTCGATCAATTTCTGCATATCTTTTATTTAGAGAAAATCTTGGTAAATAATAAAAATTAGAAGTTTCGTTTATAACGCCTGAGTGCTGACCAAATGCAACCTTAAATTTATATTCTTTGAGCAAATTTATAATTTCTTCATTTGCTTCCCCATAAGGAAAGGCAAAAAGTGCAGGTATTTTACCTAATTCTCTAAGAAAAATATTATTTGAAATTTCTATTTCATTTCTTACTTCATCAATCGACAAATCAGACATATGATAATGGCTATGAGAGTGAGCACCTATTGATACCCCCTCATCTCTAAGTTCTCTAATTTGATTCCAATTTAAATAATTTTTATTATTTTCATGAATTGTTGATGTATTAACAAAAAGTGTAACGGGGAAACCACTCTCTTTGAACTTAGGCCAGCCTACTTCATAAAATGATCTGTCTGCATCATCTATACTAATTCCAATAGTATTATCAGGAAGATTGCCATCATTGATTATCGTATCAATTATAAATTCAATTGACTTTATTGAATATTTTTCTTTAGAAAATTCTTTTAAGTGAGTATCAAATTGATCTATTGTAACACTAGTAGAAGGATATTTAGAAACTCCAAATTTATGATACATAAATACAACAGCTGAATTTTTAATGTTACTTGCATAGGAAGAAGATATGTTTAAATATATAAAAAAAATAAATAATATTTTTAAAACAAACATTCGATGTTCCTTTTTTTAGATGTAGCTTCACCAATACCAGAATTTCATTTAATTAATGATAAAAAAATTATAGATTCAATTAAAATAATAAATAATATTGATCAAAAACTAAGTGATTTGCTAATTCCCAAATATTATCAGATAGATAATACTCACCAACTATCCAAAAAATTAAAAAAATTAATCATTACTATAGGTCCTGGCTCATATACTGCATTAAGAGTTGGCGTATCTTTTATAGCGGGTCTAAGTCAGTCAATGAATTTACCAGTTTCAGTTATATCCACTGAAACTATTTATAATCATTTATCTGTCGCTTGTAAGCAAATAGGCATATATTTTGAATCTTCAAATAACCAAAAATTTTTTTTATACAAAAAAAAATCAAAATTTATTCATAAAAAGATTGATAGCCAAAATTATATATTACCCGAGTTAGTGTCTTATGTATTCTATAATCTTGACTTACCCAAGTTTATAAATACTAAAATTGAATCAAAAATTTTTTCTATTAAAATGAACGTTTTAGAAAACTTGCATAAATTGGAATTTAATAAAAATTTAATAATTCAACCTATTTATATTTCAAATAATAGCATATTAAATTGATAAATTATATACAACTAACTAACGACTATAATAGTCATTTTAATAATCTTATTTTTAATGAAGGAAAAGATTATGAGGGTTTTTTAAATAAAGGGTGGTCTCTTAATCAGATTATCAGTCAACTTAATAAAGATACTAACTTATCATTTGGAGCATTTTACAATAAATCATTAGTTTCTTTTATAATAGGTGATTTATTTAATATTGAAAAAATATCAGAATATGAGATATTGTTATTATATGTTAGTAAGAGTTTTCGAAAAAAAGGATTAGGTTCACAACTTATAAATAAAATTAAAGAAAATAAAAGTCGTTTGAAAAAAATTTATCTTGAAGTTTCAGAAAATAATTTAGAAGCAATATTTTTTTATACCAAAATGAATTTTAAAACTATTTACACAAGAAAAAATTATTTTTTTATAGATAATAAACGAATTGATGCTTTGGTAATGAATAAAACTTATTAGTAATGAAAAAAAATAAAATTTATATAAAGTCTTATGGCTGTCAAATGAATGTCTATGATTCAAATAGAATTCTAGATTTATTTAAAAACAAAGAATATGAAATAGCAGATGATCCTAAAGAAGCTAATTTGGTTGTCTTAAACACTTGTCATATAAGAGAGAAAGCAGCAGAAAAAGTTTATTCAGATATTGGGAGAATAAATAAAATAAAAAAAAATGAATCGAAGGATGATTTTAAATTAGTTGTTGCTGGGTGTGTAGCTCAAGCGGAAGGAAAAGAAATAAAAAAAAGAGCTCCATCAGTTGATTTTGTTGTCGGACCTCAATCATACCATAACTTGCCTGACATGTTAGATGCAAGTGATAATGTTGTAAGTGATGAATTTACTCAAAATGATAAATTTAAAAATCTATTATACAATTCTTCAGGAGGGGTTTCAGAATTTATTTCAATTCAAGAAGGTTGTGATAAGTTTTGTTCTTTTTGCGTTGTTCCTTATACTAGAGGGCCAGAATTTTCACGACCTGTAAGTGATATCTTAATTGAAATACAAAAATATGTTGATCAAGGTGTAAAAGAAATTATTTTTTTAGGTCAAAATGTAAATGCATATCATGGTGTGGGACTTGATGGAAAATCAAAAGATTTAGCATATTTAGTGAATAAAGTTAGTGAAGTAGAAAAACTCTTAAGAATTAGATATATGACTTCACATCCCATAGATATGAGTGATTCATTGATTAAAGTTCACAAAACAAATATGAAATTGATGCCTTTTTTGCATCTTCCAATACAATCAGGTTCAAACAAAGTTTTAAAAGATATGAATAGGAATCATACAGTTGATTTTTATAGAAAGATTGTTGAAAAACTTAGGGATGAGAGATCTGACATAGCCCTGTCATCAGACTTTATTGTAGGATATCCAAATGAAACAGATAAAGATTTTGAAGAGACGATGAAATTTGTTGATGATGTTAAATTTGTTATTGCCTATTCTTTTATGTATAGTCAAAGACCTGGGACTCCTGCTCAAAAAAAGGATAATATCCCACTTGCAGATAAAAAAGCAAGATTAAGCGCATTACAATCACTCTTAAAAAAACAACAAAAAATTTTTAATAAATCTTTTATAGGTTCAAAAATGGAAATATTATTTGAAAAAAAAGGGAGACATTTCGATCAATATATTGGTAGATCAATATATAATCAGAGTGTTTTTGTTAAAAGTGATAGCAATCTTATTAATACTATTAAAAATGTCAAAATATTAAATTCAACTGATTTTGCTTTAGAGAGTTCAATTTGAGTGATTTAAACTATACTTTAGATTTTGAGTTAAATGATAATAATTATCTCCCTAACCTTTTTGGAGTGGATGATAAAAATATTCAAATATTAGAAAAAGTTAATAATGTTCAAATTAAATATAGGGGTAATAAAATAAAAATTATAGGAACGAAAACATCTATTAAAGATGCAAAAGAAGAAATTTTATTATTATTTGAGCAAGCAAAAAAAGGACTTGATATAGATGAAGATAAAATCATGGAAACTAGAAGTATGAAAATATTAGAGATAGATCCAGACGATCAAATGAATCTTTTCTTTCAAACAAAAAAAAGAAAAATATTACCTCGCTCTCATAATCAAAAAAAATATTTTCAACTACTTAATTCTAAAGATATTGTTTTCGCTTATGGCCCAGCAGGTACAGGTAAAACTTTTCTGGCAGTGGCTAAAGCAGTTGCATCATTACAACAAGGACTTGTAAAAAAAATTATTTTATCAAGACCAGCTGTAGAAGCTGGTGAAAAACTTGGATTTTTGCCAGGTGACCTCAAGGAGAAAGTTGATCCTTTTCTAAGACCAATTTATGATGCTTTGTATCAAATGATGCCATATGATCAAGTTGAAAAAAAATTAGTAAATAATATAATAGAAATAGCCCCAATAGCTTTTATGCGTGGAAGAACGTTAGAAGACTGCTATATTATTTTGGATGAAGCACAAAATACAACTAAAATTCAAATGAAAATGTTTCTTACACGACTTGGAAAAAATAGTAAAATGGTTGTTGTTGGAGATAATACTCAAATCGATTTAATATCGAAAAATGAATCAGGACTTACAGACGCTTCAATAAAACTTAAAAAAATTGATGACATAGGTTTTATTAAATTAGATCAAAGAGATGTTATCAGACACGAAGTTGTAAGAAAAATTATTAATGCATATGAAGATAAAAATTAAAACTAATTTTTTTTGTAAATCCAATCATTGGTCAAAAAGGATGTTAAAAATAAAAGAAATTGTTAAAAATATAATTAAAATTAATGATTTAAATTTTAAAAAAAATAATTCTTATATTTTAAATTTAATTTTTATAGATGATAAAAATATAAAAAATATTAATAAAACATATAGAAAAAAAAATCACACTACAGATGTATTGACTTTTGTAAATTTTATAAAAAATAATAAAAATAAAAATGAAACTTATTGCGATATATTTTTTTCAGCCGAAACTATTAAGAAAGATGCAAAAAAAAATTTAATAAATTTTTATGATCATTTAACGCATTTAATAATCCATTGTTTTTTACATGTTAATGGATATGATCATAAAAAAGATTCTGAATTTATGAAGATGAAAAAACTAGAAGAAAAAATTTTAATGAACTTTGATATAAAAAGTCCTTATTTGATATGAATCAAGACAAACAAGAAAAACTTAGTATTTGGAAAAGTTGGTTAATTAAAAAATTATTAAATAATGATTCTTCTAAAGAAGAAATTTTAAACTTAATTGCAAATGAAGATAGTACCAATGATGAATTAAATAGTACTGATGACAATAATGAAAAAAATTTGATAAAAAATATTTTACAGCTTGAAAATAAAAGCGTTGAAGATGTTATGGTTCCAAGAGGGGAGATTATATCTATTGATAACAAACAAAACTACAACCAGATTTTTGAAATTATTAAAGAGGAATCACATTCAAGATTGCCGGTTTATAAAAATAATTTAGATAATATAATTGGCTTTTTTCATGTTAAAGATTTTATTAAAATAAATAAAGAAAACTTTGATATAAATACTATATTGCGAGAGGCATTATATGTAGCTCCAAAATCTCCAATCTTAGAACTATTGAAAAGAATGAGATCTTCTAGAATTCATATTGCTCTTGTAGTTGATGGTATTGGTGGAGTAGATGGTTTAGTTACAATTGAAGATTTGGTGGAGGAAATAGTAGGGGAAATTGAAGATGAGCATGATGCAGAAGATATAGATGAAGAAATCATTAAAAAAGAAAGCAATTTGCTTGAGGTAAGCGCATCATATAGAGTTGACGATTTAGAAAAGCATTTTAACATAAATTTAGATTTTGCAGATGAGGATGAAGTAGAGACTGTTGGTGGATTAGTTTTTTCAAAAATTAATAGAATACCGAGAAGTAATGAACAGTTTAATATTGATGATATTGTTAATATAAAAGTTTTAAAAGCAAATGAAAGAAAAATTTTAACTGTACAAATTAGAAAAATATTTAATTGATTTTATTTAAATTTTTTATTTTAGGGGTTTTATCATCATTATTATTCCCTCCTTTTTTTATGATGCCTTTAGGGTTAATTATATTCCCTTTTTTAATTTATTCGTTAATTCATATTTCGATTAAGAAAAATATTATTAATTATTTTTATTTAGGTTTTTTTTATGGCTTAGGTTTTTTAATAGTATTTTTATCTTGGATTCATAATCCTTTTTTAGTTAATCATGAAACTAAGAATTTTGCAATACTATCAGTAATGCTTCCTATCTTTTTATCATTAATTTTTGGATTAGTATTTTCTATTTTTAAATATCTGAGAAAAGTTTTTTATTTAATAATTTTCACACCTTTTATATTTTTATTAATAGAATTAATTATTTCAAATATAATATATGGATTTCCATGGATAACTTTTTCTTTTGTTTTATCAAATAATTTAGTAGGTTTTTATTTTTTGAAATTTTATGGAACATCTCTTTCAAGTTATTTAATTTTATTTATTTATATTTTGCCTTTAATATTTATTTATTCTAGCAAATTAGAAAATAAAAAACTTTTCCTTTTTATAATTCACTTACCTATTTTGATAACTGGTGTTTTTTTATTTTTAAAATTAAATTTAGATAAAACAAAACAAACTAAAAAAATTAGCATAGAGTTGTTTCAAATTTTATCTCCTATTTACAAATTTGATAAAAATTTAATAGAAAAAGATATTATTAATAAAATTAATAACTCAAATGCAGAATATTTAATTTTTGCTGAAAATAATTATCCTCATTTAATTTTAAATATAAATAATATTAATATTTTAAAGCATTTAAAAGATAATAAAAAAGTTATAATTGGAGCCACAAGAAAAGATGATAGTAAATATTACAATTCTTTTTTATTTTTAGAGAAAGAAAAGATACAAATTTTTGATAAACAAATACTTGTTCCTTTTGGTGAATTTTTACCTTTTCGTTCATACTTAAAATTTATGGAAATAATTTCTGGCAATGTTGATTTTACTTCAGGAAATAATAAAAGAATTATTAGTTCCAATAATATTAATATCCTTCCTATTATTTGCTATGAAATAATTTTTAACAAAATTTTAAAAAATATTAATGAAAATAAAATTGATATTCTAGTTAATATTACAAATGACTCTTGGTTTGGTGATAAGTTAGGCCCCTACCAACATTTTTATCATTCAAGAATGCGTGCTTTGATATCAAACAAAAATTTAATAAGAGTTTCAAACAATGGTATATCAGGTATTATTGATAATAATGGCAAAATAATAAATTCTTCAGAACTTAATGTAAAAACAAGTTTTGAGCATTTGTTAGAAATTAAAAATACAAATTACTATAATTTAATACATAATTTTTTAATGCTTTATTTAACTTTAATGATTTTCTTTTATTTAATTTTCATAAAATATAATTTCAAGTATGATAAATAATTCAACATACAGGTTATATGGTAGAACGAAAGGTAGAAAAAATAAAAATGTTAATGAAAAATTTCTACAAATTAAATTAAAAAATATAGATAATAAAAAATACAATATTATAGATGTTGGCTCAGGGTTTGGTGAAAGTACAGTTAAACTTGCAAAGCAGGATAAGAATAAAATAGTTATTTGTTGTGATAAATATATTGATGGACTTAATAATGTATTTAAAAAATCTCAAATAGATTCATTAGAAAATATATATATTTTTCAAGGAAATGTTCATAAAATGCTTGATGAATGTTGTAAGGAAAATTCTATTTCTGAAGTGTGGATACTTTTCCCTGATCCTTGGCCAAAAAAAAGACATTATAAAAGGCGATTGATTGATCAAAATTTTTTTACTAAAATAAAAAAATATCTAAAATATGGTGCAACAATAAACTTAGCCACGGACTCAAAATCATATATTTTCCAAATTCTCAGAACTATTTATAATGTAAAGAAAGATTTTGCATGGCTAAACCAAAGTAAATCTGAGTGGGATTATGATTCAGAAATATTACCTGAAACCAAATACTATAAAAAAGCCTTAAAAAATGGACTCAATCCATTTTATATAAAACTAAAAAAATTATAAGCTTGAGTTTTGCTTTATTTTCAATATATGGTTAAAAAACTTAACGTTTAAGAGGTGGGATTTCCCGCCTTTTTTTTGGTAAATATTATGGCAAAACAAAAAATTAAAGTAATTAGAGAAGAGATGCTCCAAGTAGCAAATAATGTTGCTCAAGAAAAAAACATAGATCAGGATTCGGTTTTTACAGCAATGGAGCAGGCATTAGAAAAGTCTGCACGTGTAAAATACGGTAACGAAAGAGACATAAGGGTGAGCATAGATAGAGATACTGGAGATATAATTTTAAAATCATTTCTTATAGTAGTTGAGAGTTACTCTGAAGAACAGGCAAAAGAGATTTTACTTGCTGATGCAAAAAAGATTAAATCAGATATTTCAGTTGGTGAATTTATAACTAAAGATCTTCCTCCTATTGAATTGGGTCGTGTTGCAGCTCAAAATGCAAAAGGAGTTATTATTCAAAAAGTTAGAGAAGCAGATAAATCAAAACAATTTGAGGAATACAAAGATAAAGTAGGTGAAATAGCTATTGGGATTGTTAAGAGGATAGAATTTGGAAACCTGATTGTTGATTTAGGTAAAAGTGAAGCAATAATAAAAAGAGAAGAACTAATCCCAAGAGAAACATTTAAAAATGGTGATAGAGTTAGGGCTTATATTTATGAAGTTAAAAATGATATAAAGGGTTATCAAGTTTTTTTATCAAGAACTCACCCACAGTTCATTTCTAAATTATTTACTCAAGAAGTTCCTGAAATTTATGAAGGAGTAATTAAAGTAAAAAGTGTTGCAAGAGATCCAGGATCTAGAGCTAAAATAAGTATTTATACAGAAGATTCAACAATAGACCCAGTTGGAGCATGTGTAGGAATGAGAGGATCAAGAGTTCAGGCTGTTGTAAATGAACTTCAAGGTGAAAAAATTGATATTGTCACTTGGTCAGAAAATCAAGCAACTTTTTTAGCTAATGCTCTTGCACCAGCTGAGGTTAGCAAAATTTTTTTATATGAAGAAAAAAAGAAAGTTGAAGTTGTTATTCCTGATGAACAGTTGAGCTTGGCTATTGGTAGAAAAGGACAAAATGTTAAACTTGCTTCTGGTTTAACAAATTTAGAAATTGATATACTTACAGAAGACGAGGAATCAGAAAGAAGACAGCAGGAATTTAAAGATAAAAGTACAATGTTATCTGAGGTTTTAGATGTTGAAGATGTAATAGCTCAATTGTTAGTAACAGAAGGATATGTCTCAGTAGGCGCAATAGCTGCAGAAAATTTAGAAAATATTGAAAAAATTGAAGGATTTGATACCGATCTTGCAAGCGAAATTATTTCAAGATCTAAAAATTATCTTAAAGAATTAGAGCAAAATAATTTAAAACTAGTTAACGAAAAAATAAAAGATGAAAATTTAAAAAATATTGAAGGAATGACTGTCCCTATGCTTGCTCTATTAGCTAAGGAAGATATTTTAACATTAAATGATTTTGCAGAACTAGCAACATTTGAACTTATTGATAAAGAAGAGGGAATATTTAAATCACTTGATGTTGAAGAAGAGTTAGTAAATAACATGATTATGGAAGCCAGAAAGAACTGGTTTGATTAATCTTAATTAATAAGAGTTTAAATTGGATAAAAGTAAAGATAATAAAAAAAAACCATTAAAACTATCTTCTTCTGGAAGAATGCAAATTAGGAAGAACTTAGGCCCAAGTGGAGAAAAACCTAAGCCTTCTGGAAGTAAAAAAACTATACAAATTGTATTTAGGAACAAAAATAATCAACAAAAAAGCACATCAACTTCTCAATCTAATTATAGAGGATCTTCTTCTTTTAGATCATCACCTAATCAAATAAATACGAATTTCACTCCAGTAAACAAAAATAAAACTTTTGATAATAAAAATAAAAAAAGCTCTGATTTAAAAAAACAGCAACCAAAAAAATCAACTTTAAAACCTGTTGATGGTGATTTTAACAAGATTGATGCAAAGAAGATTCTTGAGCAAGAAGAACAAGAATATGATAGATTTCCAAGTTTAGCCAAAATTAAAAGAGCAAGAGAAAAAGAAAGGCTTCAAGCCCAAGATCAAAATGATAATAATAAAATATCAAGGGAAGTTTCTATCCCTGAAGTAATAACAGTGCAAGATTTAGCAAATAGAATGGCAGAAAAAACTGCTGATGTTGTAAAATCTTTAATGAAAATGGGAGTAATGGCAAACGCTGCTCAATCTTTAGATGTTGATACCGCAGAATTGGTTGTTGCAGAGTTAGGTCATAAATCATTTAGAATTACAGATGATGATTTGTTAAAAGATATAGAAGATTTTAAGGATCCAGAAGAGAGTTTAGTTTCGAGAGCTCCAGTTGTTACTATAATGGGACATGTTGATCATGGAAAAACCAGTATATTAGATGCTTTTAGAAGCTCGAATGTAGTTGCGGGAGAATCAGGAGGAATAACACAACATATTGGAGCCTACCAAATTGGAGAAAAAGATAAAAAAATTACTTTTATAGATACTCCTGGGCATGCAGCATTTTCCAATATGAGGGCAAGAGGCGCAAAAACAACAGACATTATTATTCTAGTCGTAGCAGCTGATGATAGTTTAAAGCCCCAAACAATAGAGTCAATTGCACACGCAAAAGCAGCAAAAGTTCCTATAATTGTTGCAATAAATAAAATAGATTTACCAAATATAGATCCTGAAAAAGTTAGACAAGATTTATTAACTCAAGAAATAATTGTAGAAAAGTTAAGCGGAGATGTTTTAGATGTTGAGGTTTCTGCTATTAAAAAAACAAATTTAGATAAACTTAAAGAGGCAATTTTACTCCAAGCTGATATTTTAAATTTAAAAGCTAATCCAAACAGAGCAGCTAGAGGTTCAATAATAGAGTCTAAATTAGAAAAAGGACGTGGTTCTGTAGCTACTGTACTCGTACAAAAAGGAACACTTAAGGTAAGTGATATATTTGTTTCTGGATCTGAATGGGGCAAAGTAAAAGCACTTGTTGATGATAATGGAAAGAATATAAAAAAAGCTGTTCCTTCAACACCAGTTGAGGTTTTAGGGTTTGACTCGAACCCTCTTGCAGGAGATGATTTTATTGTTGTTGAAAGTGAAGCTATAGCTAGAAAAATCGCTGAGTATCGTTTTAACAAACTAAAAATTAAAAAAAATAAAGTAGTAAAATCAAATGTTGAAGAAATGTTTGAACAAATTAACCAAGGTCAGGCATCATCTTTACCAGTTATTATAAAAGCTGATGTTCAAGGGTCCGCAGAAGCAATTGAGAGTTCTGTAAAAAAATTATCAACAACTGAAGTTGAAGTTACTGTTGTTCATAAAGGCGTAGGAGCTATTACTGAAAGTGATGTAGCTCTTGCTAACTCAAGTAAAGGATTCATTATTGGATTTAATGTTAGGGCATTACCTCATGCAAGAGATGTTGCAAAAAGAGACGGGGTTGATATGAAATATTATTCAATAATATATGAATTAATTGATGATGTTAAAAATTTATTATCTGGGTTACTTACACCTGACATTTCAGAAAAAATAACAGGCAATGTTGAAATTAGAGAAATTTTTAGTATTACAAAAATTGGCAATATTGCAGGATGTATGGTTAAGGACGGTATTGTAACAAGAAATTCTCAAATTAGATTATTAAGAGATAATGTTGTTATTCACACAGGTGAATTAGCAAGCCTGAAAAGGTTTAAAGAAGAAGTAAAAGAAGTTAAAAGTGGATTTGAGTGTGGACTTATGATTGAAAATTATTCCGATATTAAAATTGGTGATATTATTGAGACCTATCAAGAAATCAAAACAGAAAGAAAATTGTAAAGTATAAGTTTATTTATGAGTAATCAAATGTCTTCACAAAGGCAAATGAGATTTAGTGAATTAATTAGATCTTTAATTAGTGAGTGTTTATTAGTTGAGGATTTTTATAATTTTGCTTTTGAAACTGCATCTATTACCATTTCATATGTTAAAATGAGTAAAGATCTTAGAATTGCAAATGTTTATTTAATGCCATTAGGTGGAGAAAATAAAAATAAAATAGTTGAAGAGCTAAATAATCAGAAATATATCTTTCAGAAATTCTTATCTAGAGCAAAATTAAATTCTAAGTTTACACCAAAAATAAATTTTTATTTAGATGATTCTTTTGATGAGGCTGAGAAAATTGAAAAACTACTTTTAAATAAAAAAGTTTCTAGAGATTTAGATGGATGAAAAAAAGCAAGGCTGGTTAAATATATACAAACCAGTTGGAATAAGTTCTTTTTCAGCAATTTATAAAATTAAGAAAAAATTTAATATTAAAAAAATAGGTCACGCTGGCACATTAGATCCTAATGCCGAAGGAATTCTTCCTATTGCTATTAATAAAACGACTAAATTAATTCCATTTGTAAGTTACAGCTCAAAAAAATATAATTTTAAAATAAAATGGGGAGAACAAACATCAACTGATGACTCAGAGGGTGAAATAATAAATTTTAGTAATACAATTCCAAACGAAGAAGAAATAAATAAAATAATAAATTTATTCTTAGGTTATATTGACCAGGTACCCCCAAAGGCTTCTGCTATAAAAGTAAATGGAAAAAGAGCCTATGATATTTTACGTGCTAATAAAAATTTTTCATTAAAATCGAAAAAAGTATTTTTAAAATCAATCTCTTTTCTTAACTCTAATAACAATACATCTAACTTTTCAATTGAGTGTGGAAAAGGTTTTTATGTAAGGAGTCTTGCAAGAGATATAGCCCATCAATTAATGACATTTGGTCATGTAATTGAACTTAAAAGGACTAAAGTTGGTAATTTTACTGAAAAATCAACAATTTTGCTGGACGATCTTCTAAAAATAGGGCAAAGCGAGTTCGAATTTAATTTTATCCACTCTTCAATATCTATGCTGGACGACATCTTGGCTTATGAAGTTGAAGAAAGGAATGATCTAAATGATCTTTCTTTAGGTAAATCAATTTTTATTAATAAAAACAAATTAATAAAAAAACCATTAAATTCAGATAAAAAAGAATTAGTTTTTTTATCAAATAAGGGAAATATTATTTCCTTTGGCAAATTAAGTGGAGATTTGTTTCAACCAAATAAAGTTTTAACATAGGAGTTATGATGTCGATAAAAAAAGAAGTTAAAAAAGATTTAATTAGTAAATTTTCAATTAATGATAAAGACACAGGTTCAGCAGAAGTTCAAATTGCAGTTTTAACTGAAAGAATAAACAATTTGATAGAGCATTTTAAAAATCATAAACATGACAATCATTCTAAAAGAGGACTTGTTGCTTTAGTAAATAACAGAAAAAAATTATTATCTTATCTTTCTAAAAAAGATAATGAAAAATATATGAAATTAATAAAAGAACTAAATATTAGAGGTTAGTTTAAGTAGAAATAGAAAAGAGAAAAAAGATGTTTGATGTAAAAAAAGTAGAATTAGAATGGGCAGGAAACAAATTAACAATTGAGACTGGAAAAATAGCAAGACAAGCTGATGCATCAGTAGTTGTTACTTATGGTGGAACAACTGTAATGACAAATGTTGTTGCGGCTAAAAAAGTAAAACCAGATATGGATTTTTTCCCATTAACAGTAAATTATCAGGAAAAGTTTTATTCAGTAGGTAAAATTCCAGGTGGTTTTTTTAAAAGGGAAGCAAGACCAACAGAAAAAGAAACATTAATTTGCAGATTAATTGATAGACCAATTAGACCATTATTTCACAAAGATTTTAAAAATGAAACTCAGGTTACGTGCACAGTTTTATCACATGATCAAGAAAATGATTCAGATATTGTTGCATTAATAGCAGCCAGTACAGCAGTAACATTATCAGGTTTACCATTTATGGGTCCATTAGGTGCTTCGAAAATAGGTTTAGTTGATGATAAACTAATTGTTAATCCTACAATACAAGAAATAAAAAATTCAAAATTAGATTTAGTTGTTGCTGGGACTAAAAATGGGGTTCTTATGGTTGAATCTGAAGCTCATCAATTAAGTGAAGAGAAAATGCTAGAAGCTGTAGTTTTAGGACAACAGTCTTACTTGCCAGTTATTGATGCAATAATATCACTAGCTAAACAGGCTGCAAAAGAACCATGGGATATTCCAGAAAAAGATAGCGAGATTGTTAGTCTTCCTAAGTTAATTTCTGATGAATATGCAAGTAAGTTTAATGAAGCTTATCAATTAACAGAAAAACAAAAACGTGTAGAAAAATTAAAAGAAATTAAGAGTGAAATTGAAGAAAAATATTTAAGTGAAACACTTACAGCGGTAACTGTATCTGATGCTATTAAGTCAGTTGAAAAAGATATTGTTAGAGGCGAGCTTCTTAAAACAGGAAAGCGAATAGATGGACGTGATACTAAGACAGTAAGACCTATCGTATGTGAAACTGGTGTATTGAGTCGAACACATGGATCGGCATTGTTTACTAGAGGAGAAACACAAGCCTTGGTTGTTACAACTCTTGGGACAGGAATGGATGAACAAAGAATTGATGCTATAGAAGGGGAATATAAAGAAAATTTTATGCTTCATTATAATTTTCCTCCATATTCAGTTGGAGAGGTTGGAAGAGTTGGCTCGACAAGCAGAAGAGAAATTGGTCATGGTAAACTAGCATGGAGAGCAATTCATCCAATGTTACCATCTAACGATCAATTTCCATACACTTATAGAGTTGTATCTGAGATAACAGAATCAAATGGTTCAAGCTCTATGGCAACAGTTTGCGGAACCTCTATGTCTTTAATGGATGCAGGTGTTCCACTTGAAAAATCAATTGCTGGTATAGCTATGGGTTTAATCAAAGAAAATGATGATTATGTTGTTTTGTCAGATATTCTTGGTGATGAAGATCATTTAGGTGATATGGATTTCAAAGTTGCTGGAACAAAAGATGGAATAACATCTTTACAAATGGATATTAAAATTACTAGCATTACATCGGCTATTATGAAAGAAGCGCTTGAGCAAGCTAAAGATGGTAGAATTCATATTTTGGGTGAAATGGCAAAAGCAATTGAAAAACCCCAAGAAAAAATTTCTGAGTATGCCCCAACGATTACTACTTTTCATGTGCACAAGGATAAAATAAGAGAAGTAATTGGTAAAGGTGGGGCAGTAATTAGAGAGATTAGTGAAACTACTGGTGCTAAAATTGAAATTGACGATGAGGGCTTAGTAAGTGTTGCTGCTGTAGATGCAAAATCTGGTACTGATGCGATAGAATGGATTAAAGGTATTGTGGAAGAACCTGAGATAGGCAAAATTTATGAAGGTAAAGTTGTAAAGCTTATGGATTTTGGCGCCTTTGTTAATTTTATGGGCTCAAAAGATGGTTTAGTTCACATTAGTCAACTTAAGAATGAAAGAGTAGAAAAAGTAAGCGATGTTATTAATGAGGGCGATGTTGTAAAAGTCAAAGTTCTAGATGTAGATGCTAGAGGTAAGGTTAAGCTCTCAATGAAAGAAGTTGAGGCTGAATAGTAAATTTATATTACCAAAGCTTATTGGTCATAGAGGGGTAAAAGATTTAAAACCTGAAAATACTTTAGAGTCTATTATAACAGCATTCGATCTTGGTCTTGAATGCGTAGAAATAGATGTAAAAGTTAGTAAGGATAATATCCCTCTATTACTTCATGATGATACTTTAGATAGAACTACAAATGGATCTGGACTAGTTTGTAATTTTACATTTGATGAGATAAATCAACTTGATGCAGGTTATTATTTTTATAAATCAAATACAGAAATTAAAGTTCCAAGTTTAACAAGTGTTTTAGATTTAGTTAAAAAAAAACAAAAATATTTAAATATTGAACTTAAACCAAATAAAAAATATGAAGGATTAAACGTAAAAAAAATATTACAAGAAATTAAGCAAGTCTCATATGATAAGATTTATTTTTCAAGTTTTGATCTTTCAAGTTGTGTAAGTTTAAAAAAAAGTGCACCTCATTTACTATGTGGTTTTTTAAATGATGATTTTAATAAAGTTAACATCAATGAGACTATTGATATTTGTAAAAAATATAATTTTTTTAGTTGCGGTATTAATTTAAATTTTTTTTCTAACTCTATTGTTAACCAATTTGTGGAAAATGAAATTCAAGTAACAGTTTATGCTGATAATAATATTTGTGAAGTGCAAGCTCAGAACTTATGGAGTAATAAAGTTACTAGTATATTTGTTGATGATCCTCGTGAATATTTTTAACTTTTTGGCATTCCAACAATATTAAAACCACAATCAACATAATGAATCTCTCCAGTTATCGCTGAAGATAAATCACTGACTAAATATAATGCTGAATTACCTAATTCTTCTAGATTTACATTTCTTTTTAAGGAAGAATTCTTGCTTGTATAATTAAAAACATCTCTTGCATTAGCAATTGCTGCACCAGCAAGTGTTCTCATTGGGCCTGCAGAAATTGCATTAACTCTTACATTTTGATTACCTAAATCAACACTTAAATATTTAACACTTGCCTCAAGAGCTGCTTTAGCTACTCCCATGACATTATAATTTGGCATAACTTTATTTGCTCCATGAAAACTTAATGTAACTAAACTTCCTCCATTATTTATTATGGGTTGGAATAACTTTGCTATCCTTGTAAAGGAATAACAAGATATAGAGAGGCTATTAATAAAATTATCTTTAGAAGTATCTACATACCGACCGTTTAATTCATTTTTATCAGAATATGCAACGGCATGAATAATGAAATCGATTTTGTCAAATTTTTTTTTAATTTGATTTACTGTATTTTTTAAATGATTTTCGTTATTAACATCACATTCAATCAAGATATCTGAATTAACTTTATCTGCTAAAGGTTTAACTCTTTTTAACAGCGTACTATTTTGATAGGTAATAGCTAATTCAGCACCATTTGCATGTAATTGTCTAGCGATACCCCAAGCAATTGAATGATCATTTGCGATTCCAATTATTAAACCCTTTTTGCCTTTAATCATTGTACCTAGAAATCAATAGTGTTGCATTTGTACCGCCAAAACCAAAGCTATTTGAAAGGATATTTACAATTTTGTTATTCTGTTCAGTTGCTAGAAGGATATTATGATCTTTTGCTTTATCATCTAATGAATTTATATTTGCTGAACCACTTAGAAAATTATTATTCATCATTAAAAGAGAATATATTGCTTCATGAACACCTGTTGCTCCTAGGGAGTGACCGGTTAAAGATTTAGTAGAACTAATTTTGGGTATATTTTCTCCAAATACTTTTTTGATTGCTTCCAGTTCTTTTAAGTCACCTATTGTTGTACTCGTGCCATGTGAATTTATATAATCCACTTTGCCCTTGATATTTTTTATTGCCATTTTCATACATCTTTCAGCACCTTCGCCAGACGGTTGCACCATATCATATCCATCAGAGGTAGCGCCATATCCAGTAATCTCACCATATATTTTAGCTCCTCTTGCTTTTGCATGATCAAGTTCCTCTAGTACTAATGTGCCACCACCGCCAGAAATAACAAAACCATCTCTTTCAGCATCATATGCTCTAGAAGCCACTGATGGATTATCATTATACTTTGATGAAAGCGCTCCCATTGCATCAAAAAGAATTGATAAAGTCCAATGTAGTTCTTCTCCACCTCCTGCAAATACTATGTTTTGTTTACCCATTTGAATAAGCTCATATGCATTTCCAATGCAATGGGAGCTTGTTGAACAAGCAGAGGTAATTGAATAATTTACCCCCTTGATTTTAAATGGAGTAGCTAGTGTTGCAGAATTTGTACTAGACATACTTCTTGGCACCATAAAAGGCCCAACTTTTTTAGAGCCACTATTTTTCCCCAACTCAGATGCTTTGTACAAATTCATAGTTGATGGACCTCCAGATCCAACAATTATGCCGGTCATTTCATTAGATACATCTTTTTCATCTAATCCAGAATCTTCAATTGCATTTTGCATAGCTATATAATTAAATGCTGCACCATTACCCATAAAACGCAAAAGACGACGATCAATATTTTCTTCTAAATTTATATTTGGCTTGCCATGTACTAGACTTCTAAATGAAAACTCTTTGTACTCTGGAGCAGAAGAAATGCCAGAATTTAAGTTTTTTAAATTATTAGTTACAGTTTTTGCATCATTACCAATACATGAAACAATACCTAGGCCTGTTATTACAACTCTATTCATTATTATTTATTATCTGATTGAAAAAGCCCAACCTTCATATCTTTAGCTTCATATATAGGCTCACCATCTGCTTTAAGAATACCATCAGCTACTCCTAATATTAATTTTCTAAGAATTAATCTTTTAAGAGAAATATTGTAAGTTACTTTTTTTATTGTATCTAAAACTTGTCCTGTAAATTTAACTTCACCAACACCAAGAGCCCTTCCTTTACCTGGCTGACCTAACCATCCAAGATAAAAACCAACCAATTGCCACATTGCATCTAAACCTAAACACCCAGGCATTACAGGATCTCCTTTGAAATGGCAGTTAAAAAACCAAAGGTCAGGTTTTATGTCTAATTCAGCAACAATTTCGCCTTTTTGAAATAAACCACCTGTTTCATTAATATTTGTAATTCTATCAAACATCAGCATTGGTGGAGATGGCAATTGAGCATTACCATTTCCAAATAAATTACCATTTGCACAATCAATTAATTGTTCATAAGAAAAGGAATTTTTTTTCATAGCGATACTAAATAAGGTCTTAAATGATAATATAGTATAAGTTAACTATTATTTAACACACAATTAACATTATTTTTTATGTTAATATTGGTAATGCTTAAATCTGAAGTATTAATTAATGTTAAGATATTATTTTCATCTTTATTATTTAATAAAGTATTTATTGTCTTTTGTGCAGTTACTAATCCTGCAATACCTGCACAAATACTTGAAATTCCTACAGTTTCACACCTTGCTAAATCTGCGTCATCTTCATTTGGAAACAAACAATTTAAACAAACATGATTTTTTTTATTATTAAAAAGACATATTTGAATATTATAATTAATTGCTGATGAAAAAATATATTTTAATGAGTTTTGCAAACAAAATTTATTAATTAATTTTGAAGTATGCCAATCATCAGTTGCATCTATTATTATGTCTGAGTCTAATAATAAATTTAAATCTTCTTTTTTTAAATATTTTGAGTAAGAGGCTATATTGCAATTTGGATTTGTTTTTAATAATTTCTCTTTTGCAACTAAAGTTTTATATTTCCCTATATCTTCCAAAGTAAATAATATTTGTCTAGCCAAGTTACTTTTTTCAATAATATCACCATCAAAAAAAGTTAAATTTTTAACACCAGAGGAAACTAAATATTGAGCCAGAGGGCAAGCTATTCCTCCAAGTCCAACTATAGTTATTTTAGCTTTATTTAACTTTAATAAATTTTCTTCATTAAAATTTTGTAAAATAAACTGTCTAGAAAATATTTCATATTCTAATTCTGAGTAACTCATTTATTTTTGATTTCATTGTAGATAGAATCTATAATTAAAGTAGCACATTTAAATTTTGAAGATTTGGCATAATTTACAATTTTATTTTTTGTCAAAATAGAAATTTTATTTTCATCTAAGCCAAATACTTTATTGTTATTACTTATTTTATTATAAACTATCATATCACAATTTTTTTCTTTTAGCTTTTTTTTGGCTAATATTTTACTATCCGTTTCAGCTGAAAAACCAACAACATATTTAGGCCTACTCTTTTTTTGAGTTGAAATTTTTTTTAAAATATCAATATTTTGTATTAATTTTAGTGATTTTAATTTACCTTTTTTTATTTTTTTTGAACTTATTTTTTTTATTTTAAAATCTGCTACAGCAGCACAAAACACTGCAACATCTATTTTTTTATTATACTTATTTGTTTGACTGAGCATTTCATCTGCAGTTCTAACTTTAATTAATTTTACATTTGATGGAGGTTGTATATTTGTTGGCCCTGAAATCAAAATTATATCTGCCCCCTTTTTTGCTAGTTGATTAGCAATTTCATAACCTTGTTTTCCTGATGAGTAATTTGAAATATATCTTATGGGATCGATATTTTCTACTGTGGGCCCTGCAGTTATAAGAAATTTTTTATTAATAAAATTTTTATTTATTTTAAGTTTAGAAATCAAAATATTTACAATGTGTTTTACATCCTCAATTCTTCCCATTCCATATTCACCACATTTTAGTTTCCCAATTTTAGGTCCAATAAAATCTACACCTATTGATCGAAGATATTGCACGTTTTTTTTATTTATAGGGTTATTCCACATCATTGTATTCATCGCTGGGATAAAAATTATATGTTTATTTGAAGCTAACAAAGTTGTTGAAGCTAAATTATCACCATAACCTTTTGCAAATTTTGCTATTGTATTAGCTGTTGATGGACATACTACTATTAAGTTATTTTTTCTTGATAAATTAATGTGAAGCATTTTTTCTTTTTTTTCACTTCTGTCAGTATAAATTTTGCCAGAGATATTTTGATTTATTTTTGAGGTATTCAGCAATTTTTTTGCGTTGTTTGTTATTATACAACTTACTTGAATTTTATTTTTTTTTAATGCATTTAATATATCATAACATTTTGATACAGCTATTGAACCAGTAATAATAAAAAGTATCTTCACTAATATTTATAGCCTGTATGTATTGATACAATACCATCAAATAGATTTGTAAACTTTACTGAATTAAAACCTGCGGACCCCATTCTTTTTTTAAGATCTTCTTGGTTTGGAAACACATCAATACTTTCATTTAGATAATTATAAGCATCTCTATTATTGGAAAATATCTTTCCAAAAGAAGGAATTAAATTTGATTTATAATATGAGTAAATTTTTGAAATTATAAAAGAGCTCGGCCGACTAAATTCAAGGCAATAATATTGTCCACCAGGTTTCAGTATTCTAAAAGCCTCCTTAAATGATTGATCAATATCTGTTATGTTTCTTAAACAAAAAGAAATAAGATACTTGTCATAGCTATTATTAGCAAAGCTTAAACTTTCAGCATTTTGCTGATAGAAATTTACATTACCTTTTTTTATTCTTTTTTTACCCTCCTTAAGCATTTCTTTGTTTAGATCAACAATATCTATTTTTGTATCTAAATACCTCTTTTGAATCTCTAAAACTAAATCTCCTGAACCTGAACCTACGTCAATAATTTTATCATCATAATAAGGATTAACTATATCTATAAATGTCTTTTTCCATAATCTGTGGGCCCCAAAGCTCATAACATCGTTCATCAAATCATAATTAAACGCAACATTTGAAAAAACTTTTTGAACTAGTTTTGTTTTTTCTTTAGGGGTTACTCTAGAATAACCAAAATTTGATAAATTGTTCATATTATGCCTGAATTACCTGAAGTTGAAACTACTGTTAATAGTTTAAATATATTAAAAAATAAAAAAGTCATCAATCTTAAAATTCTTACAAAAAAACTAAGGTATCCTGTACCTATTTATAAGTTAAAAAAAATAAGAAATTCCAAGATCATAAATTTGAGAAGAATAGGTAAGTATGTGATTATAGATTTGAATATATCAAAGAGTATTATTATTCATTTGGGTATGTCGGGACGATTAAAAATATTGAAAAAAATTAATTTAATAAATAAGCATGATCATTTAGTCTTTGAGTTAAACAATTATCTGTTAATATTTAATGATCCAAGAAAATTTGGATTTGTTGATATATTTGAGTCTGATAAAATAAATCATATTAGATACATAAAGAGGTTAGGTGTAGATGCTCTGGATAAAAATCTTTCAACAGAATATCTGTATAAAAAATTCTATAAATCAGAGGTATTAGTAAAACAACTTTTATTGAATCAATATATAGTAGCTGGTATTGGCAATATTTATGCCAGTGAAATTCTTTTTGATGCAAAAATATCGCCCTTAAAAAAAGGTAAAGATCTGAATAAGTACCAAATTGGTACAATTATAAAATCAATAAAAAAAATATTAAAAAAGGCAATCAAATCAGGTGGCTCAACTATAAATGATTATATTTCCCCAGACGGTACTTTAGGTAATTTTCAGAATAATTTTAAGGTATATAGTAAGGAAGGTGAGATGATAAAAGGATGCAAGATTAAAAAAGTAATATTATATGGAAGGTCTACGTTTTTCTGTCCTAAAATACAAATTTGAATTAAATATATAAGTTGACTTTAAATATATTAAATTTATACGATTTTTTAATATGGCTAACCATAAATCAGCTAAAAAAAGATCTATTCAGTCTAAAATAAAAAATTCGGTTAATAGTAAGTATTTGAGTAAAATTAGAACGAATCTAAATAAATTTAACGATTCAATAAAAAGTCAAAATATAGGTGAAGTCCAAAATTCCCTAAAAGAAATTAACTCTATAATGGCAAAAGCTGTAAAAAAAGGCATATTGAAAAAACAATATATGTCCAGAAAGTTATCCTCGTTATCAAATCAAATTAAAAAAAATTAATTTTTTTTTTATATTTTTTCTCTTTTATTCTTGATTAAAATGCGTAAAGGGTGTTCATTATCTTTATTATAATTGGTGGTTATAATTATTGGTTATAGTTTTGCGTCTTTGATTTTTTTACGTAAAATTTAGTTTAAAAAAATCAAATACTATTAGGGGGCTAATGGAAAATCCAATTGAAGAATTTAATGAAACTACTTGGGCCTCTTTAAAAAAAGATTTAAAAAAAACTGTTGGAGAAAGTGCATATAATAATTGGTTAAAACATTTAAACTATGTAGAAGTAAATAACGATACAATTACATTTTCTTTACCAACAAAATTTTTAAGAGATTGGATAGTCAATAATTATTCAGATAAAATTAAAATTGAATCGAAAAAATACTCTAAAAAAATAGATGTTATTAAATTTGTTGTAAAACCAAATGGAGGAAGGATTGTTCCAGGTACTGCTAGAACAGTCAAAAGTAATGATAATCACTGGAAATCATCTTTAGATATTAGAGTTAACCAAAAATCATCATATCCAAATGAATTTGGGGCACCCTTAGATCCTCGGTTTACCTTTGAAAATTTTGTAGTAGGCAAACCCAATGAATTAGCTTTTGTAGCCTCAGAGAGAGTCGCTGAAGCTGATCAAGTGTCTTTTAATCCACTATTTTTATATGGTGGAGTTGGCTTAGGAAAAACACATCTTATGCATGCTATAGGATGGAAAATTAAACAACAACAGCCAGATAGAAAAGTAATATATTTATCTGCCGAAAAGTTTATGTACCAGTTTGTGAGAGCTTTAAGATATAAAGATACATCAGCATTTAAAGAGCAGTTTAGGTCAATTGATGTTTTAATGATAGATGATGTTCAATTTATAAGTGGTAAAGACAATACTCAAGAGGAGTTTTTCCACACATTTAATGCTTTAATAGAACAAAACAAACAAATAGTAATTTCTGCAGATAAATCACCTTCTGATTTAGATGGAGTTCAAGACAGATTAAAATCAAGATTAGGTTGCGGTTTGGTAGCTGATATACATCCAACAACTTATGAATTAAGGCTTGGTATACTTATTGAAAAAGCTCAAAAAAGAGGGGCTGAAATTCCCCCTAAAGTACTTGAGTTTTTGTCACACAGGATAATTTCCAATGTTAGAGAAATGGAAGGTGCTCTCAATAGATTGGTGGCACATGCTACATTAGTAGGGACAGAAATAACAATTGAAACTGCGCAGGTGGTTTTGCAAGATTTGCTTAAATCGTCAAATAAAAAAATAACAATTGAAGAAATTCAAAAAAAAGTAGCTGAGCATTATAATATCAGAATTACTGATATGCACTCCCCAAGAAGATCACGTTCAGTAGCAAGGCCCAGACAAATTGCAATGTATTTAGCGAAATCTATTACTTCTAGATCTTTACCGGAAATTGGTAGAAAATTTGGCGGTAGAGATCACACAACAGTAATGCATGCGGTTAAAAAAATAGAAGAATTGAAACTTCAAGATATTAGTTTTAATGAGGATATTGAGCTTCTTAAAAGACTTATAGACTCTTAATATAAATTTATTTATATTTATCTAATGAAGTTTGTAATAGAAAAAAAAACTATTTTTAAATCACTTACCCATTTACAAAGTATTGTTGATAAAAGGAATGTATTACCTATACTATCTAATATTCTCATAGAAGCTAAGAATAATGAAATTTCAATGTCTTCAACTGATATGGATATTTCAATAAAGGAAAATATAAGTTGTGAAGTGGTTGAGGAAGGTGCAACAACAATCAATGCACAGTTAATATATGATATAATAAAAAAACTTCATGATCAAAGTAAAATAGAAATCATTTCTAATGATGGTAAAATATTAACCTTAAGATCAGGAGTTTCAAAATTTTCTCTAGCATGTTTGCCGAAAGAAGAATTTCCATTAATAGAATCTAAAATTGAGGGACATAAATTGTTAACTAAAGCTGAGAATATTTTTAATTTGATAGATAAAACAAAATTTGCGATATCAAATGAAGAAACAAGATATTTTCTTAATGGTTTATATTTCAGCATTAATAATGAAAATGGTAAAAGTATGTTAACTTTTGTGGGAACAGACGGTCATAGATTGGCTAAACTTTCAATTGCTAATTCTACGAAAACCGAGGATGTGAATGGAGTAATTATTCCAAAAAAAACAATCAATGAGTTGTACAAGCTTTTATCAGAAAATACTGATGATATTCAAATAGAAATTAATTCAAATAAAATAATTTTTTATATAGGTAGGTTAATTTTAATATCTAAACTTATAGATGGAACTTTCCCAGATTATAAAAGAGTTATTCCAAAAAATAATAATGAAAATTTATTTGTTAATAGATTAAACTTACTTTCTGCAGTTGATAGAGTCAGTACAATTGTTAGTGAAAAATCACCAGTTATTAAATTTAAGCTTTTCAAAAATTTGGTTAACTTAAGTACATTTAATAATGATAATAGTAGTGCAACTGAGGATATTGAGGCTAAATTTGAAGGTAAGGAAATTGAGATTGGTTTTAATTCTAAGTATATAATGGACATGCTAGATAATCTTAAAGAAAACGAAATACTAATTTCATTTATGGATAACTCATCTCCTATCATTGCTCAGGAAAAATCTAATCCTGATTTAATATATGTTCTAATGCCTATGAGAGTTTAATTATTGGGTTATTTTAAAAATATTAAACTTAACTGCTTTAGAAACTTTAATGAGTTGCAACTTGAGTTTTCAGATAAATGTAATGTTTTTTTTGGAAAAAATGGATGCGGAAAGACAAATTTATTAGAAGAATTATCTCTTTGCACAAAAGGCAGAGGTATTAGAAAGGATAAAATCACAAATTTTATAAAAAAAGATCAAAATTCTTTTTCCAATATTGCTTATTTTATTAATGAAAATATAGAATACCAAATTAAAGTTATTACTGACTTAAAGAACAAAAAATTACAAAAAAAAATATTATTAAATAATGAATTTTCTAGTGAGGTTAATAAAAAAATTCAATCCTTAATAACTTATTTGATTTATTTGCCTGAAAATGAGAGGATGTTTATAGCCTCACCAACAACAAGAAGAAATTTTTTTGACCACTTCATTTATTCTAGTAATAAGAAATACAACACCTTGATAAATTTTTATAAAAAAAATGTTTACGAGAGAAATGTTATTTTAAATGATATAAATTTTGATGAAACGTGGTTAACAAAAATTGAAGAAAATATCTCAAATAGTGGCATAGAAATTTACAAAAATAGGAAAATGCAGGCTGATTTGTTTGTTAAAAATTTAGACAATATTAGCAAATATTTTAACACTAAATTTAAAGTAACTTTAGAAATAAATGACCCATTTTATAACGAAAACCTTAATATTGAAAAATATATGATTTCATTAAGAAAATGTCGTGCAATTGATAAAATTGTAGGGGGAACCAAAATTGGGCCTCATAAGTCTGATTATATTTTCTTTGTAGATAAAAATTATCCTGCATCACAACTATCTACAGGTCAGCAAAAAACATTAGTTCTGTTATTATATTTTTCTCAGTGTAATTATTTGGTAAATATTTGCAGCAAGAAGCCAATTTTGCTGCTTGATGAAATAAGTTCACATTTAGATGATACAAATACACAACTATTACTTAAAATTGTAAACCAATTTGATATGCAGGTTTTTATGACAGGTACTAATAAAGATTTATTTTCTTTTTTATCAACAAATACAAACTTTTATAATATAAGTAATAAATGAACCAAACTTATTCTTCAGAATCAATAAAAGTATTAAAGGGCTTAGAGGCGGTAAGAAAAAGACCAGGTATGTATATTGGGGATACTGATGATGGCTCTGGTCTACATCAAATGATTTATGAAGTTGTTGACAACTCTATTGATGAATCTCTAGCGGGCTATTGTGATAAAATTGAAGTTATATTGAACTCTGATGGAACTATTACAATTTCAGATAATGGCAGAGGAGTACCTGTTGATATTCATAAAGAGGAAGGGGTTCCAGCGGCTCAATTAATTATGACAGAGCTCCACGCTGGTGGCAAATTTGACCAAAATAGTTATAAAGTTTCTGGGGGGTTACATGGTGTTGGAGTTTCTGTAGTTAATGCTCTTTCTGAGCAATTATTATTAGAAATTAATCGCGATGGCAAGATTCATAAAATAGAATTTGCTCATGGAGTTGTGATAAATTCACTAAATGTTGTTGGTGACTCAGAAGTAATTAATGGAAAAAACTATACAGGGACAAAAATAACTTTCTTACCATCAACAAAAATTTTTAAAAATATTGAGTTTAATTTTTCTACAATTGAAAAGAGATTAAGGGAACTAGCTTTTCTTAATACAGGAGTAAATATTTTACTTCAAGATAACAGGTCCTCACAAAAAAAAGAAATTATTTTTAAATATGAGGGAGGAATAATTGAGTATGTAAATTATCTCAACAAAGGTAAAAACTGCATAAACAATAACCCTATATATTTTTTAGGAATAAAAAATAATGTTAATGTTGAATGTGCCTTGCAATGGACTGATGCGTATCATGAAAACACACTTTGCTTTACTAATAATATTTCTCAAAGAGATGGGGGTACTCATCTTGCGGGTTTTAGAGGAGCCCTGACTCGTAGTATAGTTAATTACATAAATAAAAAAATTAAGAATAGCATAAATATTTCTGGTGATGATGCAAGAGAAGGTCTTACTTGTGTAATTTCAGTGAAGTTACCTGATCCAAAGTTTTCAAGTCAAACTAAAGATAAACTAGTTTCTTCTGAAGTTAGACCTGTGGTTGAATCTGTGAGTTTAGAAAAAATAGAACAGTGGATTGAAGAAAATCCTAATGAAATTAAAAAAGTAGTCGAGAAAGTTGTAGAAGCTTCTGATGCCAGAGAAGCGGCTAGAAAAGCAAGAGAGCTTACTAGAAGAAAAACTGGGTTGGAAAATTCATCTTTGCCTGGAAAACTTGCAGATTGTCAGGAAAAAAATCCAGAATTATCTGAACTATTTATTGTAGAGGGTGACTCAGCTGGAGGATCTGCGAAGCAAGGTAGAGATAGAAAAAATCAAGCAATCTTACCCCTTAGAGGAAAAATTTTAAATGTTGAAAGAGCAAGTCCAAAGCAAATTCTTACAAGTAATGAAATAGGGGTTCTAATCACTGCAATTGGAGCTGGAGTTGGTAATCCAACTGGTAATAATGAACAGGATAAATCAGAAGGTAAGTTTAATTTAGATAAAATGAGATATCACAAGGTAATAATAATGACCGATGCAGATGTAGATGGAAGTCATATAAGAACTTTATTGCTGACTTTTTTTTATCGACATATGAGACCAATGATAGAAAGTGGTAGATTATTCATAGCACAACCTCCTTTATTTAGATCAAAAAAAGGTAACTCTATCCAATATCTAAAGAATCAAAATGAAATGGAAGATTATTTAATTGAAGAGGGTGTAAAAAAATTAATTTATGAAGTACCTAAAAATAATAATTTAAAACATCAAATAAGTAACTTAGAATTAATAAATTTATTAAAATTATCAAAAAAAGTTCAAGTGTTAGTCGAGCAACTTACAAGAAGATTGGATAATAAATTAGTAATTGAGCAAGCTGCCGTAATTGCAGCTTTAAAAGAAAATTCTTTAAAGGATCAATCTATTGGTAATGAAGTTGCAAAATATTTAGAATTGAGATTAAATACTATTGAAGATAATCAGTGGATAGTTAATTATAAAAATTCTTCACTTATTTTAAATAAGCTAGAGAGAGGTGTTAAAAAACAATTTATTATTGACCCAGAGTTTTTAGTAACACCTGAAGCAAAATCATTAAATGATATGAGAAAAATATTGATGGATAATTTTGGAATTTTAAAAAATGGTTCAGCAGGTATATTAAATGCTGGTGATTTAAATTTTAAAATTAATGGACCAATAGATTTAATAGAAAAAGTTTTTGAAATAGGAAAACAGGGGACTCAAATTAATAGATATAAAGGACTTGGTGAGATGAATCCAGACCAATTATGGGAAACAACTCTTGATAAAAATTACAGATCATTACTTTCTGTTAAAATTGAAGAGTTAAATGAAGCTAATCAGATTTTTGAAACTTTAATGGGAGATTTAACTGATGGTAGAAAAATTTTTATTCAAGAAAATTCATTAAAAGTTGCTAATCTAGACATTTAAATTTTTTAGTTAGTGAATACAATATTACTTACAAATTTAATAAAAATTAGATGGATTGCAATCTTTGGTCAACTTGCAGCAATATTTTTTGTTTACAATATATTGCAAATTAAAATTTTATTTTTTGAATGTATAATAATAATTTTTCTATCAGTATTAATTAATCTCGGAGCTTTGTTTTTTCAAAAAAAAGATAAAATTTCAGATAAAAAAGTTTTTTTGTTTTTATTATTTGACACATCTCAACTAGGAGTATTATTATTTCTAAATGGAGGAATATTAAACCCTTTCTCAATATTAGTTTTGGCTCCAGTAATTATTTCTGCGACATATCTGAAATCATCTTGGACAGTTTTATTGTCACTATATTCAATATTTCTTGTTATAATACTTAAATATACTTTTATTCCATTGAATTGGCGTAATGATTTTGTGATTCCAAATTTATATAATAATGGATTGTTAATTTCATTAATTATAACAATAATTTTTATTGCAGTTTACACGTACTTATTTGCTAGTTCTTCCAGAAGAATATCCCAGGCTCTTTCTGAAACAAAACTTCAACTTAATAATCAAAAAAAAATCACAGAAATAGGATCTTTAAGTGCAGCTGCTGTACATGAATTAAGTACACCATTAAATACAATTTTTTTGATATTGAATGATTTATTGAAAGAAAAAATTCTAATTAATAATAAAAATTTATTTAAGGATGTTGCGTTACTTAAATCTCAAGCTGAAAGATGCGGAGATATTTTATTAAGTTTATCAAAGAATCCACACATACTAAAGGATAATTTTTTTGAAAATATTAAAATTGAAGATTTAATTAAGTTAAGTTTTGAAAAATTTAATACCAATAAAGTACTTAATATTATTTTTAAGGAAACAAACAGTGACATATCTATTTTATACAAAGATGAAATTAACTATGCATTTAGTAATATTATACAAAATGCAATACAGCATTCAAAAAACAAAGTTTTCATAACAATTTTTAAGGATATCAATAAATTATCAATAAAAATTACAGATGATGGTAATGGTTTTTCACGAGATATTCTTGATAAGCTAGGAGAACCATATATTACAAAAACTAAAAAAGGTATGGGTTTAGGAATATTTATAGCAAAAAATCTAATTGAAAATGTTAATGGAAAAATACATTTCTATAATTCATCAAATGGCAATGCAGTAGTTGAAATATTATTTAAAGGATCTATTTTAATAACATGAATAAAACATTACTTGTAGTAGATGACGATTTGCCTTTTAGAGAAAGATTATCAAGATCTATGGAAAAAAAAGGATTTGAAGTCAATACAGCAGAATCTTTTTCTTTAGCATTTGAAATAATTGAAAATAATATTTATGACTATGCAATTGTTGATATGAGGCTTGCAGATGGTTCTGGTTTAGAGCTCATAAAAAAAATTCAAAATAAAAGTCCCTCAACTAAAACTTTATTACTTACAGGTTATGGTAATATAGCCACAGCAGTTGCGGCAATTAAAACAGGCGCAATTGATTATCTTCCTAAGCCAGCTGAAGTAGATCAAATTTATGATGCTCTAACTAATTCAAAAGAAGTTTTACCTCCTCCACCAGAGAATCCAATGACAGCTGATAGAATTAGATGGGAACATATACAAAGAGTATATTCTCAATGTAATAGAAATGTTTCAGAAACAGCTAGAAGATTAAGAATGCACAGAAGAACACTACAAAGAATTTTAAACAAACACGCGCCTAGAGAATAATGCATTTTTCTTTTTTCAATAATTATACCTGTTTATAATGAGATAAATGTGATTGAAAAGTTTATAGAAAAACTTTTTAAAACATTTAGTCACTTAAATGTAAAATATATAATTGTTGATGATGGTTCAAAAGATGGAACTAAAAAATGGTTAGAAAATAATTTACAAAAATTTATTGATAAAAATAATTATGAATTAATAATTTTAAAAAAAAATAAAGGTAAAGGTTTTGCAGTTAGAAAAGGTATTGAAAAAATTGAAGGCGATTATACTATTTTCATTGATTCTGATCTTGAATATGACCCAAATGATGCTTTAGAATTATTTGATATTGTAAATAATAATGAAAATAAAAGTATTAAAGCTCTTGTTGGTTCTAGATATATAGGTGGAAAACTTCAATTAAGAAGACATTTTTTTAATGACATTGCTGTAAGATTAAATACTTGGATTTTCAATGTTCTTTTTAATCAATCAATAACAGATCTGCATAGTGGAACAAAAATAATTGAAAATAAATTATTAAAGTCTTTAAATTTAACTTTAGATGGTTTTGGTCATGAAATTGATATTAGTTCCCAGATTTCTTCAAAAACAATTAATATATATGAAACTGGTATAAGTTATGTTGAGCGCTCTTTTGAAGAAGGTAAAAAAATAACAATAATAGATGGAATACTAAGTTACTATTTTTTATTTAAGGCAAGATTTTTACAAAACGATAAATATATTCAGGTGTCTATGCTTTATTCTCTTACTGCTATGTTATTTATAGGTACTTTTTTTGGAATGGGTATTGGAAAGATAATGATAACAGTAGTTTTTGCTTTTGTAGGCTTAGTTAATGCAATGCATAGAAAAATCTTTGCATTATCCATAGTATTTTTATTTATATATTTAGGCAGTTTATTTAGTGATGGAAATGGTAGAATATTTCCAATTTTGTTATTTTATTTTTTTAGTTTATGGTTAACAAAAAGAATTTTTAAAAAAATTAAAAAAACAGATAGCAATAATTTTTTAAATTTTTTTATATAGATCTGAAGTAAATTTTAAAAATATAGTTTCTAAATCTTCATCATAAGTTTTTAATTCAGAAAACAATATATTATTATCATTTAATATTTTTATTATTTCACTAAGGTTTATTTCTTTTTTATCATACTCTAAAGTAAGTTGATTATGATTAGATTTTTTTAAAAATTTTTCTAGTATGTGAGGAACTTTAATAATTTCATTTTCAATATCAAACTTTACAATTCTTTTAGAGAAAAGATTTAGTAGATTTTCTTTTTTATCCTCTAGAACTTTTTTACCATTATTTATAATAGTAATGTAATCACATAATTTTTCTGCTTCTTCTAAATAGTGTGTAGTAAGACAAATTGTTTTACCTTGCTCACATAAACTTTTTATATATTTCCAAAGGTTCATTCTTAATTCTACATCTACTCCAGCGGTTGGTTCGTCTAAGAAAATTATTTCAGGATCATGAACAAGGGCTTTTGCAATTAATAATCTTCTTCTCATTCCGCCAGAAAGATTTCTTGCATATGAATCTTTTTTATCAATTAATTGCATTTTTTCTAAAATTTGAATTGTTTTCCTATGTTTTGTTTTTACTCCATATAATCCTGCCTGTAGTTCTAATAGTTCATAGGGAGTAAAAAAAGGATCAATGTTTAGCTCTTGAGGCACAACACCAATTTTTTTTCTTATTTCAATTGGTTTTTTATCAAGGTTAATGCCGGTAATATTTACTACACCTGAATTTTTTTTAACTAATCCAGCAATTATATTAATAAAAGTAGATTTTCCTGCACCATTTGGTCCAAGCAATCCATATATACATCCTCTTGGTATATTTATTGTAAAATTTGTAAGTGCATTAACTTTTTGATTTTTTTTATGATAAATTTTTGTTAAATTTTTTGTAAATATAGCTAAATTTTTATTCATTTTTTAAAATATTGTCTTATTATTTTAATATTCATTAGTATTTGTTGTTCTTGATATTTTGGATAAGTGGGTAAAATTATTATTTCTTTTATTATATCTGCAATAATTTTAAGATCATTATTTTTATATTCCTTAAATATATTTAATTGATTACAATCTCTATAAAAATACATGGCAATATCTCTATTATTTAAAAATAAATATTTTAGCAAACTATCTCTATTCTTATATAGTATGGGATAATTAATCCATCCATTACATTCTGATTCTTCAAATTCTGGTATCGTTAATTCATTAATATCTTTAAGATTATTGTAATATAGTTTTGCATTTCTAATTCTTTTATTAAAATCATTATAATAAAATGGCAATTGATTTAGGATTCTTGCACATTGAGAGTTAGAGATTTTTTTTTTGTAACTTATTGGCAATTGTTTTTGCAAATAAGGATTTGGATCGTTTTTACTAAAATTATTAATTAATTTTATATTATTGATATATCCAAACTTAATTACTAAACTTGTAAAATATTTGAAAATTATATTGTTTGTAGAGATAGATATAAATAAAGACTTGAAATAATTTTTAAAAATCATTTTATAATCTAGTGCATTAAAAGTTTCATGTTCTTTGCAAATCTTACTGAAAATTTTATTATTTTTTGTTAAAATCATACCTCCATTTAGTGAACTTATAAATTTAAATACACCGAAACTAAAAAAACTTATATCCCCAATGGTGCCTATTAGTCTCCCATTTTTATTTGTTCCAAAACTAATTGCACAATCCTCAATTAAAAGTATGTTTTTTTCCCTGGCAAAATTACTAATTTTCTCAATATCTGTATTAATTAAATGAGTGTGGGTAATTAGTATTGCCGCTACTTCATCATTATATACTTTTTTTATATTTTCTAAATTTATAGTAATACTTTTTTTTTCTACATCACTAAAGACAGGGATTCCTCCAGCACATAATACCATATTTACAACGTCAAATATTGTAAAAGAAGACAAAATAATTTTCTTCTTCTTTTTATTAATAGAAGCTTTGACTGCAAGATAAGCACCGATTCTTCCTCTGTTAAGACATAAAATATTTTGTGTTTTAAAAAAATCACTTAGATAATTTTTTAATTTTTTTTGTTTATTGTAATTTATCAATCCAAAAGTTAAAAAATCAATTAAATTTATTAATGATGAAAAATTATAAATTTTTTGTCTAGGTAATGGTCTCATAATTTAAATATAATTATAATATTTTTTTACAAAAGTTATTAATTATATCGTTAGAAATAGGTCTTGGCTTAGATTGTGTTACGAAAGGCATACTGACTCCTATTATATTTTTTGAAAAATTAGATATATATTCATTTATGCCTAAATTATCGATTTTTAAGTTACAGTAATGAATTGAATCTCCGAACCTATTCAAATTATCAATCGCTGATATTTTCTTATTTTTCAAATCAATTTTCAATTTTCCTTCTATTTTTTTATTATAAAATATTTGATTAATATACATTGGTATTTTAATCAGAAATCTATCGATTGATTCTTGATAACCTAAATAATGTTTTAAGGCTCTAAAAAAATCATATTTAATTATGAAATCAGAATTGCTATCTATATTTAAGTTTTGACTAAAAGATAACTTAAATTTATGAACATAATCTTCTAATGTTAGAAATTTTGCTTCGTTTATTAGGTTAGATCTAAATAATAGATCAATTAGTTGAGGAAAGCTAACTGCGATTATTAATTTTTTTGTATCCAAAAAATCATATTGATTTTTTTTCTCATTAAAAAATTTTATTGAAATAAAATCTTTATTTATTTTAATAGAATCAACATATCCTGGCAAAATATCATTTATAAATTTACTTGAGTTTAGTATTCTATTTTTAGAGTCTCTTAATTGCCTTAATGTATCTATATTTGATTTATAACCATTTGTATTTAAATTTAATTTTTCAAACTTAATTTGATCTTCTTGAAAGTAGCCAAGTGTTTTTGTTGATAGTTCTTGTATATCTATAAAACCACCCCACAAATTTGTATTACCTCCAAATGATAGCCTGTCATGTATTTTAAAACTACTATTTTTATAATATATAAAATTTCCTTTTGATTGTGATTTAGGTGAAAAAAATTTATTTGTATTTAAATTTTTTCTACTTTTTAAATTATTTAAATTATAACCAATATTGTTAGATGAAATTGTTTGAATATTAAATTTTTTTAAAAAATAATAAGATATTAAAGCTGAAAATCCACTCCCTACAATAACAAAATCTTTCACAGCCAATTCACGCTATATGTATTACTTATTTTTTTTAAGTAATAAGTACAAATCATTTTTATATCTTTTTCTAGAGCCTACTATTTCAAAATTTAAATATTTTGTATAAAAATTTAAAGTTTGTTTGTTATCTGTTTCTACAGAAACAAATTCATTCTTGAAATGTTTTTTTAATATATTTTCAATAAAAAATCTTCCAATCCCCTTTTTTCTATGACTTTTTTTTACAGCAAGATAAGTTAGATTAGCTGAATTTTCTATATCACATTTATTATTTGAAATTAATTTCAAGTCTTTACTAAAATAAATTAATATTAAACTATAAATTAAATTGAATTTAAGCCTTAAAATTATTGTAAACAAAATCTTATATTTTAATTTTAATAACTCTTTAACAATTAATTTTTCTTTTTTAAAAAAAATCGCATAAGCAATAGTTGTATCATTAAATCTTAATGTAAATAATTTTGCATTTTGAGAATTAATACATAATGCGAGAAAACTTTTAACAAAGTTTTTACCTAATTTTGCTATTAATGTAGTTTCATTAGAAACTAAGATAATTTCAGTTATTTCTGAAATATCAGAATCATCAACTGTGACTATTTCATTTAAATTATAATTCATTTTTATGTCTTGTTAAAATAAAGCAAAGAGATATAATAAAAAATACTTGTATTCCATGATGATTTTTTAATAAACTTCCTGTCGACATAAATGGCCATAAAACAGTAATCAATGATGCAAATGCAACAGAGGATGATAAATTATTAACAATATGAATTGTTGGATAAATTAATTTAATAACAAAGACTATAAACAATAAAAAAACAAAAATACCTCCTTCTGTTAACCATTGTAAATAAAAATTATGAGGATGAGCACTACACTCACCATAATTTTTAGTATTTAATTTATATCTTTCTAAACTTTCACAAACAAACTCAAAATTATTTAAACCAATTCCAGTAAATGGATTATCTATCCACATTTTTATGGCACTACTATAAATTGTAAAATACACAGAACTATTAAAGTTATTAATTATCTTTAAAAAACTTGGTTGTACTTTTATTATTTTATTACAAGATTTCGAGACATCATCTGAGCAAGGAAATTCTTTAACTATTACTTTTCCTAGATGTTCTGGTTGATCCTCTATTATTTTAAAATCATTAAAACTTTTATGAAGTTTGCCAGAAAGAAAAATAATAAAAAAACATATTAGAAGATTATAAAAAATTTTTACTCTTAGCTTTTTATTTAATAATAAAATTATTGAACCCAATAATAAAGTGGCAAGAGCCATTCTTTCTCCACTAAAAAATACTACTAAAAAACCAAGATTAAAAAAAATAAAAAAAATAAATTGTTTTAAATTTTCATTTTTGATTAAATATATAAATAAAAGACTTATAAAAAAGAATTTTGCAATATAGGCGCCAATAATTTCATCATTGAAAGGTCCAGTCATCCTATCATATATAAAAGCTTTGAAGCCAAATATACTTGAACCAAAACCATACTCTGTTGAGTAAGTTAAAAGTTGAAAAATCCCATCTGTTATAAGAATACATAATGAAATAAAAACTATAAAAAATAATACTTTAGCTTTTTTTACGTCTGTAATGATCCAGTATGAAACAGCTATTGTAAAAATAAAAAATCTTACAAAAATAATACTGTCTGAAAAAGATAATACTTTGTTATAGGAAAAAAAACTTATAAATATTAAACTTAACCATAAAAGGAAAAAAATTCTAACAATAGGTAATTTGGTCCAAAAAAAATCTTTTGTATAAAAAGATCTTAAAATGAATGATATTGATATTACTACTATCAATATATCAGGAATTGCTGGACCTGTTAATAGAGCAAATGGTAAAAAATAAGTTAAAGCTAAAGGTATATAGTTTATAAATTTTAGCATATAGGTTTTATAAATTCTTTTTTATATATATACTAATTGTTAAAAAAAACCTTACAAGATGAGTAATAGATTAATTTTAATAGACGGCTCTGCATACATTTTTAGAGCCTATTATGGTCTACCACCAATGAATAGATCGGATGGGACACCGATTAATGCAGTTTTTGGTTTTACAAATATGTTAGTAAAACTAATTGAAGACTATAGAGAAGATAAAATGATTGTTGTTTTTGATGCAGCAAGAGAAAATTTTAGAAACAAAATCTTTAAAGATTATAAAGCAAATAGAGGAGAAACTCCTGAAGATTTAATACCACAATTTGAGATAATAAGAGAGTGTGTTGACGCTTTTAATATTCCTCAAATAGAAATAGAGGGTTTTGAAGCAGATGATATTATTGCAACATATTGTCAATTAGCTGAAAAACAAGATATTGAATCAATAATTGTTTCTTCAGATAAAGATTTAATGCAATTAGTTAATGAAGATACCACTATGCTTGACCCAATGAAGAATAAAAAAATTGGCATAGATCAAGTAATTGAAAAATTTGGCCTCCCCCCAGAGAAAGTAATTCAAATACAAGCCTTAACAGGAGATAAAGTAGATAATATTCCAGGCGCTCCTGGTATTGGACCAAAAACAGCCTTACAGCTTATTGAAGAATTTGGTGATGTTCATTCTTTAATTAAAAATGCTATTAAAATCCCTCAAGAAAAAAGAAGAAATATTATACTAGATAATAAAGATGAAATTTTAGTCAGTCTTGAATTAGTTAAATTAAAAAAAGATATAAAGCTCCCTCTAAACATTGATAATATTCATAGTTATTCTTCAATAGATAGAAATGAGAACTTATCAAAATTTTTATCTAATCAAGGTTTTAAGAGTATAGCTGAAAGATTAAAAAATAACTCATTTATCATTAAGGAAAATTTAAATGATAAATCTCAAGAAAAAAAAATTGAAAAAAAATACTATCTAATTAATGAATCAAAGGATTTAGATAATTTAATTAATCTTATAAAAAAAACAGGACTTTGTGCCATAGATACTGAAACAAATTCCCTTAATATCGAAGAAGCAATTTTGGTAGGCGTTTCCATAGCTGTCGATGAAAATTCCGCATATTACATACCCATTAACCATAAAAATCCAGAAGATAAAAAAAGATTAAAAGCACAAATTAAAGAAACTGAATTAATTAAAACACTTCAATCAATTTGTTATGATAAATCTATTTTAAAAATCGGGCATAATATAAAATATGACCTTAGAATTTTAGATAAGTATAATCTTAAACTTAATTCAATAGCTGATACAATGCTGTTGTCCTATGCTATCGATAATGGGGTCACAAAACACAATATGGATGACTTGGCATATTTGCATTTAAATCATACAAATATTAAATTTAAAGAACTTGTTGGGTCTGGAAAAAAAGAAATAACATTTGATTATGTAGACATAAATCAAGCACTTGAATATGCTGCGGAAGATGCTCTTGTTACACTAAAACTTTATAATTTGTTAAATAATAGAACAAAAAATGAAAAAAGTAATTTTGTATATAATGAAATTGACTTACCATTAATTAATGTCTTATCTTCAATTGAAAAAAATGGAATTAAAGTAGACACTAAGTATCTTAATAAATTAAGCAAAGAATTTAAAAAAGAAAGTTCCATTTTAGAAAAAAAAATTTTTAAATTAGCAGGTAAAGATTTTAATATAGGTTCACCAAAACAGTTAGGTGAAGTTTTATTTATTGACTTAAATATCAAAGGAGGGAAAAAAACTAAAACTGGCACTTTTTCAACTGATTCTTCTACTTTATCTAATTTATCAGATCAAGGTTATCAAATAGCAAATTTAATCTTAGAATGGAGAGAATTAACGAAACTAAAATCTACTTATACTGATGCTTTGCAAAACCAGGCAACAAAAGATAACTCAAGAGTTCACACCTCATATGGTATAGCTAATACTCTTACAGGTCGATTAAGTTCTAATGATCCAAATCTGCAAAATATTCCCATACGCACAAATAATGGTAGAAAAATAAGAAAAGCCTTTGTTTGTGATACAAAAAAAACTTTAATGAGCTTTGATTATTCACAAATAGAATTAAGACTTGCTGCTGAAATTTCTGGTGATAATAATTTTATAGAAGCTTTTAATAACAATGAAGACATTCATAGTTCTACAGCCTCTCAAATATTTGGAACTAGTTCAAAAAAACTTGATTCAGAAATGAGAAGAAAAGCCAAAGCTATAAATTTTGGTATTTTGTATGGAATAAGCCCATACGGCTTAGCTAAACAATTAGATGTCACTAACAGCGAAGCAAAAATATATATAGAAAACTATTTTAAAAAATATCCAAAAATCAAAAAGTATATGGATGATCAAATTGCATTTGCAAAAACAAACTTTTATGTGGAAACAATATTTGGCAGAAGATGTAATATAAAAAATATAAATGATAAAAATTTTGCAGTGAGAGGCTTCTCAGAAAGACAAGCAATTAACGCTCCTATTCAAGGTACTGCTGCTGATATCATCAAATTAGCAATGATAGAATTAAATAAAATGATTATTAATGAAGAGTTAGAAGTTAAAATACTTCTTCAAGTACATGATGAATTAATTTTTGAAATTATTGAGTCAAAAAAAGATAGTTCAGTTGAGAAAATTAAATATGTAATGGAAAATACTCATTTAGAATTTAAAAATTTTCAAGTGCCACTTATAGTTGATTATGGTGTTGGAGATAATTGGGGAGACGCACATTAAAAATTTTCATTAAATGAATTCATTGATAGCCATTTTTCAAGCTCATGATACCCACCAATACTTTCACCATTTATTATTATTTGAGGAAAAGTCCTCGCATTAGGAAATTTTTTGAAAAAATCTTCTCTAGTGTAATCTTTATCTAGCATATGTATTTTAGGATTTTCTTTAGATAAACGCATCTTAGCTTTATCACAAAAAACACAGTTAGTTTTAGAATATATCTCTATTTCCATTTAAAAAGCGTCATCAAAGCTAAGAGCCCTATCAGTTGGTCTTTGGTATTCAGATACTCTTTTTTCAAAGAAGTTTGTTACATTTTGAACATCTAAAGCTCTCATAAAATCAAATGGATTTTCAGTATTAAATACTCTATCAAATTCAAATAAGTCTGCAATTCTATCAGCAACAGCCTCAATATATTGACACATTAGGTCCTGATTCATACCTATCAAGTCTACTGGAAGTGCATCTTTAACAAATTCTTTTTCAAATGAAACAGCTTCTCTTACAATTTCTTCAAATTGCGATTGAGGAACATCATTTGGTATTAATAATAAGTCAGCAATATGTTCATCTGTGAGAGTATTATTATTATATTTATCTCTTAGAGTTTTAAACATTAATGCCGAAAAACTAAAATGCATACCTTCGTTTCTTGCTATCCAATCGTTTGATAGAGCTAAGCCAGGTAAAAGTCCCCTTTTTCTAAAATAATAAATTGCACAAAATGAACCTGCAAAAAATAAACCTTCAACAAGACCAAAACCAATAAGTCTAGTTAATAAATTTTGGTTTCCATTAAGCCACTTAGATACCCATTGAGCCTTATGATTTATACAAGGTACATTTTGGATTGCATCAAAAAGAAGATCTTTTTCATTTTGATCTTTAACATAGGCCTCAATTTGTAAACCATACATTTCAGCATGAATAGATTCGTTAAGCATTTGCATAGAAATAAAACATCTTGCTTCAGGAATTAATATTTCTTTATAAAATCTACTTGCTAGATTTTCATTAATCATTGCTTCCGAATTAGCAAAATAAGCTAATACATGTTTAATAAAGTGTTTCTCTCCATTATTTAAAGTTTCGAGGTCTCTTAAGTCATCGTGAAGTGAAACCTCTTCAGGCGTCCAAAATGCCTGAATGTGAAGTTTATATTTATCCCAAATATCCTGGTGTTTGATTGGAAAGATTGATTTGACTCCTTTTGATATCATTATTTATGTTCCTTTATGCACTGCATGTTAGGCATTCTTCAGGTTCGTTATTATTATTTATTTGTGATTTAATAAAATCTTCTTTAGCTATTTTTTCTGAAGATACGGTTACTTTTACTGCATCAACAGCCGATCTACTCCTTAAGTAATACATTCCTGTTTTTAGACCTTTTTTCCAAGCATACATGTGCATTGAATTAACTTTTCCAAAAGTTGGCGTTGATAACCATAAATTCATTGATTGTGTTTGATCAATGAATGGAGCTCTATCAGCAGCCATATCAATAACTGATTTTTGTGATGTTTCCCAAACAGTTTTATAGGTTTGCTTAAGATCCTCTGGAAAATTAGAAATGTTTTGGACTGATCCATTTTCTAATATAATTTTATCTCTCATTTCTTTATCCCATAGATTTCTTTTGGATAGTGCTTTTACAAGATGTCTGTTAACCAATAAAAACTCCCCAGATAAAGTTTGTCTTTTATATATGTTAGAAGTTTGAATTTGGAATGTCTCAGTATTGCCCAAAATTATCCCAGTAGATGCTGTTGGCATACATGCTGTTGTAAGTGAATTTCTGACTCCATCTTTTTTGATTTTTTCTCTTAATTCCCCCCAATCCCACATGTTAGAAGGCTTTGTGTTCCACATGTCAAATTGAAATTTGCCTTCAGATAATGGAGACCCTGTAAAAGTAGAATAAGCACCTTTTTCTTTGGCAAGTTCATGAGAAGCTTCTAGTGCGCCAAAATAAATTGTTTCAAATATAAGTTTATTAATATTTTTAGCTTCATCACTGTCATAAGCAATTTCTAGTTCAAAAAATACATCAGCTAAACCTTGTATGCCTAGGCCAATCGGTCTATGCTTGCTATTTGAAGTTTCAGTTTTATTTGTTGGATAAAAATTTATATCTATAACTTCGTCTAGGTTTTTTGTAGCTAACTTTGCAGTTTTATAAAGTGCTTTAAAGTCGTATTCCTTATTTTTATTGTTTTTTGCTTTCTTAATAAATTTAGGTAGTGCAATTGATGCTAGATTACATACAGATGTTTCTGATTTATCAGAATACTCAACTATTTCTGCACACAAATTTGAAGATTTAATTACACCTATATTTTTTTGATTTGATTTATGATTTATGGAATCTTTATAAAGCATATATGGTTGGCCAGTTTCAATTTGTGCTTCGATAATTTTTGACATTAATTCTCTTGCCTTAATTTTTTCTAAATTTGGTATTTCTCGTTCATATTTTTCATACAAACTTACGAACTCATCCCCATAGTTGTCAGACAGACCAGGACATTCATGTTCACTCATTAGAGTCCAATCTCCATCTTCTTCAACTCTTTTCATAAATAAGTCTGGAATCCAAAGTGCATAAAATAGATCTCTTGCTCTAAATTCTTCAGCCCCAGTATTTTTTCTTAGTTCTAAAAACTGCTCTATATCAGCATGCCAAGGTTCAAGATAAACAGCAAAAGAACCTTTTCTTTTACCACCTCCCTGATCTACTGATTTTGCTGTTTCATTAA
>CABXIT010000002.1 GCA_902512325.1 uncultured Alphaproteobacteria bacterium
CTGAAGATCCAGCTAATCTAACAGTTGAAGTGGATGCATTTTGTTCATGGTCTGCATGTAATACAAAAAATCTATCCATTGCTTTAGCAATTTTGGGACTAGTTTTGAACTCTTGTGTTGGAACCGAAAATGTCATGTAAAGAAAGTTTTCTGCATAAGATAAATCATTTCTAGGATATACAAATGGTTGTCCAATAGAATATTTATATGCCATCGCACCTATAGTTGGGATTTTAGCAATTAATCTATGGCATGCTACCATCCTCTGATTAATATCAGAAAAATCTGTACTGTCATGATAGAATGCTGATAAAGCTCCAACAACACCAACCATAATTGCCATTGGATGTGCATCTCTTCTAAAACCTCTATATAAATGTACTAGTTGCTCGTGCAACATTGTATGATTTGTAATTACGTCTTTAAATTTCTGCTTATCTTCTGGAGATGGTAAATCTCCGTGCAATAACAAATAGCAAACTTCTAAGAATTCACTGTTATTAGCTAATTCATGAATATCGTATCCTCTATGTCTAAGAATTCCTTTATTTCCATCTATAAATGTTATTGAAGAGTCACAAGAGGCAGTAGATGTAAAACCAGGATCATAAGTAAACATGCCTGTCTCTTGATATAATTTTCTAATATCTAAAACATTAGGTCCATCCGTCCCTTTTATAACTGGAAGTTCATAAGACTTACCAGTTTCATTATTAAATAATGTAAAAGAACTTTTCTGTTTATTATCGTCGTAATCCGCCATTTTAAATTTTATACCTTTTTAGTCTCTCTAATGATTGATCTTTTCCTAATATCATGAATATATCAGTAATTGAAGGCCCATTGAGGCTATTAGTAAGTAAATATCTTATTGGTTTGCCTAAAACTGGGAATTTAATATTATTTTTTTTTATAAACTCTTTAATTTCTAAATTAATATTATCATATTCCCAATTATTAATATTATTAATTAATTTTACAAAATTATTATAGTTTTTATTGAAATCATCTTGAAAATTTTCATCTACAGTTTTTGAAAAATTATTTGCGAAATATACTTCTGCAATACTAATTATTTGATGATATGTTAAAATATCTTTTTTATAAATGTTAAACAGCCTTATTAATTTTTCTTTATCTAATTTAAAAAATTTTTCTAAAATTATATTTGAACCGCAATAGTCTTCAAATAAATTTAAATTTGACTCAAGTTTCAAATAATAGTTGTTAAAGTAATCAAGTTTTTTATAACTAAAAATACTTGCAGATTTTGATAGACTTTCGATTTTAAAATTAGAAATAATATTTTGAAGCTGAATAATTTCATTATCTTGATTTTTTGGTGACCATCCAAGTAAAATTAAATTATTTATTATCGAGTCAGGTAAATACCCCTTATTCTTTAAATCTATTAAATTTACAGCACCGTGCCTTTTAGATAATTTGGCCCCATCCTCTCCATGTATTAGAGGTATATGAGCATATTTTGGAGTTTTCCAATTCATATGTTTGTAAATAAATTTTTGGCGAAAATAATTATTTAAATGATCATCTCCTCTTATTATATAATTTACTCCTAAGTCATGATCATCAACTACGACAGATAACATATATGTTGGCGTATTATCTTTGCGAACTAAAACAAAGTCATCTATTTCAATGTTTTTAACCTCAACTTGACCTTGAATTACATCCTCTAAAATTTCATTACCTTCAGTTGGAATTTTAATTCTAATTACAAATTCTGATTCAAGAGATTGAATTTCTTTATTTTTTTCACAAGAAATACATATTTTTTTGAATTAATTTCCCCAGAGTTAATTTTTTTTCTTCTATCTGCTAGTTCATTTTCCGTACAAACGCATTTGTAAGCATTATTATTTGTTAATAAATTATTTGCTATTTCTAAATGTCGATTAATATTTAATGACTGAATTTGTGGGTCATTGTCCCAATTTATTCCTAACCACTTAAGACTACTTATAATATTATTTTTAAATTCTTCAGTTGACCTTTTTTTATCTGTATCCTCAATCCGCAAATAAAATTTAGAGTCTGGGTGTTGGGATTTTAAAATAAAATTTATAAGAGCAGTTCTAGCGCTTCCAATATGAAGGTTGCCAGTAGGAGATGGAGCAAATCTAGTAATATATCCAGTCATTTGTAAGATGACTATTAATTATATTTTCTTATAATGCCAGATAAAGTGCCTTGAATTTGTACATCTCCAAGGCTATGTTCTTTGATTTCATATGCTTTATTAGCAGGTATCAAATAAATTTTTTGATTAGTTAGCTTAACTATTTTTAACGTAATTTCGTTATCTAATGTAAGTACAGCCGCTATTTTCCCATTTTCTGCTGAATTTGTTTTTTTTATAATTGCTATATCACCATCAAAAATACCTTCATCTATCATGGAGAGACCTTTAACTTTTAATCCAAAATAGGTTGAGTTTTTGCTTACTAGAGATCTAGGAATAGAAATCATTGAATCTGATGAATTTACTGCCTCTATTGCTTCGCCTGCAGCGATTGAACCAACTAGAGGTATATTAAGAAAACTTTCTTCTTTAGTGTAATTTATAGTTTTAATATTATTATTAGGAAGATCTTTGATAATTTCCATTGCTCTTGCTTTATGTTTTAGACGCTTAATATATCCTCGTTGCTCCAAACTAGTGATTAATCTATGGATTCCTGATTTAGATTTTAGATTAACAGCATCTTTCATTTCTTCAAAAGATGGGGATATTTCATTGGCTGAAATATAGTTATTTAAATAAACAAATAACTCTTTTTGTTTTTTAGTAAGCATATATGTTCTATATATGTTCTCTTTTGTTTAAAGACAACCTTTTTTTTATTTAATATTAAACTTTAAAATTTCCTGATTTTCCGCCTTTTTTTGAAATTAATTTAATATTTTTGATTTTAATAGATTTTGTTAAATATTTGCACATATCATAAATTGTTAAACAGCTTACAGTTACAGCAGTTAATGCCTCCATTTCAACACCTGTTTTGGAGCTAGTTTTAACCTCAGCTTTTATATTTAATAAATTTTTTTTTGTATTTTTTGTAATCTGAACATTTACTGAGTCGATAGGAATATTATGACAAAGGGGTATTAATCTTGAGGTTTCCTTCGCCCCCATTATACCGGCTATAATTGCCACATTTTTTATACTGCCTTTTTTTGATTTTAATTTTTCAATTTTTTTAAATGTAATTTTATCAAAAACTACCTCTCCTTCAGCCTCAGCAGTTCTATGAGTAATATTCTTACCAATAATATCAACCATAATTGGATTATTTTTTTTATCTAAATGACTAACCATTATTTAATAGTTTCTTAATAAAAGTAGTATAATCATTTGATCTTAAAATTGACTCCCCAATGAGAAAATTAAAAATACCAAGCCTGTTATACATTTTAATATCAGATACAGATTTGATACCGCTTTCAGCAATCACAGTAAAATCCTTAGTAATACTTGCAAATAAATTTGCCGAGTTCTTAACATTAGTTTTAAGATTTTTTAAATTTCTATTGTTTATTCCAATTATTGGACAACCTAATTTCATTGCTCTTTGAATTTCTTCTTCATCATGGGTCTCAATAATTACATCTAAATTTAATTCTTTTGATATATGCAAAAAGCGCCTTAATTGATCATCACTTAATACAGATATAATCAACAGTATAATATCTGCTTGGTATACTTTGCTTTCATATATTTGATATTCATCAATTATAAAATCTTTTCTTAAAATTGGTATTCCAGTATTTTTTTTTATGAGAGATAAATGATCTATTTCACCATTGAAAAAATTACTTTCAGTTAAAATAGAAATTGCTCCAACACCTGCATTTTCATAAGTTTTTGCTATATCCAAAGGGTCGTAATCTTTTATTATTTGTCCAGCACTTGGGCTTGCTTTCTTTATTTCCCCAATTATAAAATTATTTTTATTACTAGCGGACTCAATAACTGCATTTTTAAAATTCCTTTTTTCGATTTTATCTGAAATTAATTTTTTTAATGTGCTTAAAGAGCATTTATTTTTTAATATTGCAATTTCTTTATTTTTATCCTCACATATTTTTTTTAAAATATTATTCATTAGTTATTTTTGTTATAAATTCTTTTGTTTTACCTTCAGAAATTGTTTTATTAGCAATTATAGTCCCTTCTTTTATATTAGAGCATTTTCCAGCGAGATAAATAGCTGCACCAGCATTTATTTCTACAATTTTTTGAAATTGAGGGAAGGCGCCATCAATCATTTTTAAAAAACATTTGGCATTGTATACTGGGTCTCCACCTTTAATTTCTTCTAGAGAAATATAATCATAGCCAAGTTCACGAGGATCTAAAATATAATTATGTATAGTTTGTTCTTTTAACTCGCAAATATGAGTATTTTGACTAAGTGTTATTTCATCTAAGCCATCAACTCCATGAACAACCATTACATTATTTGATCCCAACTCTTTTAGAACTTCACAATGAGTATTAAGCCATTTTTTATCGTATACACCCAAAAGTTGATTTGTGGCATTTGCTGGATTTGTTAATGGACCTAAAAGATTAAAAATTGTTCTTGTTCCTAATGTTTTTCTGACATTGATTACATGCTTCATAGCTGAATGATGGTATTGCGCAAACATAAAACAAAAATTATTTTTATTTAATTGATCCTCAATAATTTTTGGGTCGTCTGAGAATTTGTAACCTATGCTTTCAAGCATATCTGCAGAACCAGATTTTGAACTTACTGATTTATTGCCGTGTTTTGCAATTTTTATACCGCAACTTGCAGCAACTAAAGAGGCGGCTGTAGATATATTTAAAGTATCAGACATATCTCCTCCAGTGCCACACGTATCAACAGTATTTACAGAGGAAGAAATCTTCATGGATTTAGACCTCATTATCTTTGTAGCTCCTAGTATTTCATCTTTAGTCTCTCCTTTTATTTTAAGTGAAGTCAAAATAGCTGCAGTATCAATCTCACTTAATTTTCCACTCATAATTAATTCAAAAAGATAAGTCGATTCATCTGATGTTAAATCTTGCTGCGAGAATAATTTATTTTTAAAGCTTTTAATTTCCATAATTAATCAGTGTTAAGAAATTTTTTAGTAAATTTTTACCAACATCAGTCCCTATGCTTTCTGGATGAAATTGAAATCCATAAATAGGTAAGTTTGAATGGGCGATACCCATAACAATATTTTTTTCAGTTTCTGCAGTTATAATAAATTCGGATGATAAGGTCTTTCTATCTATAATTAAAGAATGATATCTTGTTGCTGTGAAATTATTTTCAATATTTTTAAAAATTTTATGATTATTATGTTTCATTTTATCAATTTTACCATGCATGATTTCTTCACATTTTATAATTTTAGCACCAAAAGCCTGTCCTATAGATTGGTGACCTAGACAGATGCCAAGAATAGGTAATTTATTTTTAAATTTTTCAATAAGTTTAAGACAGATACCTGCTTCATTTGGTGTGCATGGGCCTGGAGAGAGTACAATCCCCTTAGGATGAAGTGCATTAATATCATTTAAAGATATTTTGTCATTTCTATATGTTTCAACTTTTGCACCTACTTCACATAAATAATGCTTAACATTATAAGTAAAACTATCATAATTATCTATTAGTAGAATCATTAATTATATTTGTATGAATCTTCTGCTGCAGCCATTAATGCACCAGCTTTATTAATTGTTTCTTGATACTCATCTTCTGGATTTGAATCATAAACTACACCTCCCCCAGCTTGGATATGCAATTTTCCATTTTTTACCAATCCGCTTCTTAAACTAATGCATGTATCCATGTCCCCGTTAGAATCAAAATACCCCATACATCCTGCATAGAAGCTTCTATTAAGGTTTTCAAGTTCTTCTATTATCTCCATGGCACGAATTTTTGGAGCGCCAGATACGGTGCCAGCTGGAAAACCAGATTTAAGAGCATCAACTGCATCGTATTTGTTATCTATTAATCCTTCAACATTTGAAACAATATGCATAACATGAGAATAATATTCTATAATCATTTTTTCTGTAACTTTTACTGATTTGTTCTGAGCAACTCTTCCAACATCATTTCTCCCTAGATCTAATAACATTAAATGTTCTGCCAGCTCTTTTTCATCTTGCAGTAAATCTTTTGATAGTTCTAGATCTTCATTTGCATTTTTACCCCTTTTTCTTGTACCGGCTATAGGTCTTATGGTTATTTTTTTATTTCTTAATTGCACAAGTAATTCAGGACTAGAAGCAACAAGTCCTATTCCATTAAAGTTTAAATTAACTAAATATGGTGAAGGGTTTAGTCTTCTTAATGACCTATAAAGACTCACTGCTTCAAGATCATATTTTGTTTCAAATCTTTGAGAGGTCACTACTTGAAAAACATCACCTTCTTCAATATATTTCTTAGCTTTTGAAATTATAGAAAAATACTCTTCTTTAGAATAGTTAGATATAAATTCTAAATTTGAGTTAATTTGACTAACTGGTTCTTGAACTAGACTTTCTTTAAGTTGATTTACTTTTAATTCTAACAATTCTTGAGCCTCATTAAATGCTGTTTCATATTTTTTTTCCTCATTTGGGTAGACGGCTGTCATAACAGTAATTGTGTCTTTTATATTATCGAAAACAGCAACAATTTTTGGTCTGATCATAATAGAGTCAGGTATATTTATATTATCATTATTTTTTAATGATATTTTTTCCATATATTGAATCATTGGATATCCCAAATAACCAACCAGAATAGGATAGGGCACATCTATATTTCCTTTATCAAATTTTGAAAACTCTATTAAGTTTTTAAGAGATTCAATTGGCTCATTAGAAATTTTATAATTATAATTTCCAAAGTTATATTCTATTGAAGCTAAACTATTCTCAACTTTCCAAATTAGATCCGGGTCACATCCTAAGAGAGAGTATCTTCCTCTAATACTTCCCCCTTCAACTGACTCCAATAAAAAAGAGTAGTTTTGATTTTTTTTAATTTTAAGAAGAGATGATATTGGCGTTTCAATATCAGCAATTAAATTTTTAGTTAAAAGTTGAGGTTTATTGTTTTTTAGCCCCTCTATAAAATTATTTTTTATCTCATTCATTAATATTGGCTTATTAAAGCCTGCATTAAATTATCATTTGTTGAGATATTCTTATTTTTAACAATCTCAGCTCCAAAAAAACTCCTTAATTCATTTCCTAAATCTAAATCTTGATTATTTATATTATCATCATCAGGAAAGGTTATTTTATTATTTTTAGCAAGATATATATCATCATTTGAAATGCTAAAATAAATTTTGTCTATATCATTATCAAAAACTTTATTTTTAAATGCCGAGGGGTAATCATCACTATTGAATTTTAAATCAATATTAGAAGTTTCTGTTTTAAAATATAATGATAGATCTTTTATAAGTTTAGAATCGGCAATTGAATCATCTATATAACTTTCAATCTCTTTTATTTTTAAAGATTTTATCCAATCTTCAGAAACTTTCTCAAATACTTGATTTAGTTCATATGGTTTTTCGTAAAGTATATTATCAACGTTGATAATTATCGACTGATTTTCATTTATATCTTCAATGTCGCTTACAAAATCTTTATTTGAAGAAAAGGCTTTTGTAACAACTTCATTTTTCACTAAGTCATCCTGAATTGTGCCGAAATCTCTCTTTGCTTTGCTTATTTTTTTTATATTTAGTGAATTGCTGTTCGCGATCTCATTTAATGAAAGTCCATCAAGTATTTGTTGATTTATATTATTTTTTAAATCTAAAATAAAATTATTTAATTCAACATCAATTAGAGTATCAATAATTTTGCCTCTTGATTCTTCAATTGTTTTTTGGAATTCTGGATAAATTTTGCTAACTATTATGACATGTTTTGCTAATGCTGTTTCAACAATTGATGAAATATTATTTTCTTGTAGATTAAATATAACATTTGACAACTCTTCTAAAACTTCATCCTTAGATACATTAGTAAAATTATTAAATGTAATATTATTTTTTTCTGCAAACTTAATAATATCTTCTGAGTTTAAAGATATTGTATTAGTTTTAAATTCTGATGCTTTTTCTAAACTCTTAAAATTAAATTGAAGAAAATCTCTTTTTTCCATTTCTAAAAACAGTTTTTTATTGCTATTATAATAACTTTCAATTTGGTCGTTTGATGGCGTTAATTGATTTAAATAATCATTTTTATCAACTAATATATAAGAAACATCTCTCTTTTCTGGAACCATGTATGAATTGATATTTTTATTAAAATAATCAATAATTTTTTTATTGTTTATAGAAATGTCAAGATTTTCAATATTTTTTAATTTATACTCATTTAAGTTAAATTTAATTAAGTCTATATTTCTAGAGTGATTATTATGTTTGTTTATAATATTTGCAAATTTATTTGGGTATTTTACTCCTAAGAAACTTTCATCAAAAATATTCGACCTTGTTTCATAATTTATAATTTTTACTAAATCGTCAATTTTTAATCTTTGTTGTTTAAGGAATTCATTCAATTCTTTTTCATTAAGTTTGTTATTTTTATCATAAAGATTAGGAAATCTTTTTTTTGTCTCAGAAGCTACCACTGTTTCATCTATAATAAAATATTGAGAGTCAAACTCATTTTCAAATACAGCATTATTAATTAAGCTCCCAAGCGCCATTGAATGTATTTGAAAAGCTTGAATCTCTTCGGATGTCAATTGCCGACCAAACATTTGGCTATATTGATTAATATTCATATCTAATACTCGGAGGAACTTAGTTGTTGAGATTGGAGTTCCTGATACCGAAGCTACTACATTATCTGATTCAAAAAGTCCTGAGTATCTTGATGAGCCTCTAAAAAAAAATAAACTGATTCCAAAGAGAATAGCTAATACGAATGCTATTTTTGATTTACCTAAACTTCTAAACATAATTAGTGTTGCTTCTATAATAATAGTTTCTATAAGGGAAAATAATTATGATCAAATTAGATAGTTTTTCTTTGTTTTTTGTTGCAAATTGGAAATTAAATGGAAATTTTAAGTTTATTGATCAATTTATAAGTAATATTTCCTTACCAAGAGATAAATCTAAATGTGTAGTTATCTGCCCTACATCAATTCATTTGGACTATATGTCAAAAAACATAAATGATTTTTATTTAGGTGCTCAGAATGTTTCACAGCATAAAGATGGTGCTTATACTGGAGAAATTTCAGTTAACTCATTGTCCGATTTAAATGTTAATTTTTGTATTGTAGGACATTCAGAGAGAAGGCAAATTTTTTATGAGAAGAATGAGGAAATAAATCTCAAATCCGTAAATTTAATCAAAAATAATTTAGTACCTATAATTTGTGTTGGTGAAACATTGCAGGAAAAAGAAAAGGGCATTACAAATGAAATTTTAGAAGAGCAGTTAAAAAACAGTATCCCGATCTCATCTAATTTTCAAAATACCATTATAGCTTATGAACCTGTTTGGGCAATAGGAACAGGGCTAACCCCTACAATCGAAGAAATTGATGTTACTCACCAATTTATAAGAGAGCATAATGTTAAATTTAATAAATTTAAAATTTTATATGGAGGCTCTGTAAAGGCTGATAATGTAAAATTGATTACATCTTTATTGAATGTTGATGGAGCTCTAATTGGCGGAGCATCATTGAAAACAGATGAATTTACAAAGATAATTCAGGATTAATATCTTGATTTATAATACTATATAAATATAAGTGCTAAATGCTAACCTTAATAATAATTCAGCTGATTCTAGCAGTTCTTCTAGTAATATTTGTCTTACTTCAAGGTAGTGATAATGAGGGTTTAGGCCTAGGTGGTGGTGGTAGTATGGGGGGCATGATGTCTCCTAGAGGCTCAGCAAACCTATTATCAAGATTGACTGCATTAATAGCGACTTTATTTATGGTTATGAGCGTAATTCTGACAATTGTTGCCTCAGTAGGATCTGAGAAAAATGTCTTAGAATCCCTACCTTCTATCAATTCCAAAGAAGAAACATCACAAGAACCCGTCATTCCTGAAAACAATTAATATTATTATCTTGATATAGATTATTCAATTCTGTATCAGAGTTATCCGTAATGCAATATGTATTTATTACGGGCGGAGTTGCCTCATCACTTGGGAAAGGTATAGCTTCCGCAGCAGTAGCATCATTACTTCAGCAAAGAAATTTTAAGGTCCGAATAAGAAAGCTTGATCCTTATCTAAATGTTGATCCAGGTACAATGAGTCCATATCAACATGGTGAAGTTTTTGTTACAGATGATGGCGCTGAAACTGATCTTGATTTAGGTCACTATGAGAGATTTACAAATAGATCTGCTCAAAAAACCGATAGTATATCATCAGGAAAAATATACTCTAATGTTTTAAAGAAAGAAAGAAAAGGAGATTATCTTGGCGCTACTATACAAGTTATCCCTCATGTGACAGATGAAATTAAGCTTTTTATAAATTCTAATTTTGAAGATGAAGATATTATAATTTATGAAATAGGTGGCACTGTAGGAGATATTGAATCTCTTCCTTTTTTAGATGCAATAAGACAGATTAGAAATGATAAAAAAATATCATCAGCTTTAATTCACATGACCTATGTTCCTTATTTAAGTTCAGCTGGTGAATTAAAGACAAAACCTACCCAACACTCTGTTAAAGAGTTGCTAAATTCAGGCATTCAACCTGATATTATAATGTGTAGATGTGAAAAAGAAATTAATCAAGAATCTATTGAGAAAATATCGCAGTTTTGTAATGTAAAAAAAGATTCTGTAATTCCTGCCTTGAATGCTAATTCTATTTATGAAGTTCCATCAATCTATTCTCAAGCTGGTCTTGATAAAGTTTTACTAGAGCATTTGGGTTATGATGTTTCTAAACACTCTCTTAATTTAGAAGCTTGGAAAAATTTAACAAATAAAATTAATAATTTAAAAAAAGAAGTAACTATTGGTGTTGTTGGAAAATATACAAACTTAAAAGATAGTTATAAATCTCTAATAGAAGCGCTTAATCATGGAGGTATTGATAATAATGTTAAAGTTGAAATTAATTGGATAAATGCAGAAAAAATTAAAAAATCTGAATTAGTAAAAGAGCTTCAAAGTGTAGATGGTATTTTAATACCTGGTGGTTTTGGTTACAGAGGTGTTGAAGGTAAAATTTTAGCAATAAAATATGCAAGAGAAAATAACATTCCTTTTTTTGGAATTTGTTTAGGAATGCAATTAAGTGTGATTGAGATAGCAAGAAATGTTTTTGATTTGCCAGACTCTAATTCTACTGAATTTGAATCAACTAAAAATCCAGTAGTTAGTCTAATGACAGAATGGCATAATAAGAATAAAATTGAGAAAAGAGATCAGGCTAGTGATAAAGGGGGTACGATGAGGCTCGGAGCCTATAAAGCTATACTGAAAAAAGACTCTAAAGTTAGTGAAATTTATAATGCAACAGAAATTTCAGAGAGGCATAGACATAGATATGAAGTTGATTTATCTTACACTAAAGATTTTGATAAAAAAGGATTCCATTTTTCTGGCATGTCTCCTGATCAAGTACTACCAGAAGTATTAGAAAGCTCAAATCATAAATGGTTTATTGGTGTTCAGTTTCATCCTGAATTAAAATCTAGACCTTTAGCACCACATCCTTTATTTTCGTCTTTTATAAAACATTGCATAAAATGAAAACTATAAAAATAGCAGATTTTGAAACATCTAATCATAAGGATTTATTCTTAATTGCTGGTCCATGTGTAATAGAGAGTGAAAGTCACTCTTTGATGATGGCTGAAAAAATTGCTACAGTTTGTCAAAAACTTAAAATTAATTTTGTCTATAAGTCTAGTTTTGATAAGGCTAATAGATCAAGTATTAATAGCAATAGAGGTATAGAAATAAATCAAGCTGAAAAAATTTTTAATAAAATAAAATCTACTTTTAATTGCCCTATTTTAACTGATGTTCATAATGAAAGTCAGTGTGAATTTTTATCAAAATCTGAAAGTGTTGATATTCTTCAAATACCAGCATTCTTATGTCGACAAACTGACTTATTAATTTCAGCAGCAAAAACAAATAAAATTATTAATGTTAAAAAAGGTCAGTTTTTATCACCATATGAGGTTCCTAATATTTTTAAAAAAATTGAAAGTGCAGGTAATCATAATATTATGATTACAGAAAGAGGTACATCATTTGGCTATAATAACTTAATTAACGATTTTAAATCTTTAGATATTATGAAAAAATATCTATACCCTGTCATTTTTGATGCAACTCACTCTGTACAAGAGCCAGGTGGTATGGGAGAAAAGAGTGGAGGCAAAAGAGAATTTGTTTCTACTTTATCTAAAGCTGCTGTTGCAGTTGGAGTTGCCGGTATTTTTATTGAGACACATAATGATCCTGATAATGCCCCAAGTGATGGTCCTAATATGTTGAATATTGAAAACTTAGAGAGTTTAATTTTAAAATTAATTGAATTAGATACTATTTCAAAAAAATAATTTTTATTTAATTTTTTAGTATAGAAAGGCATAGATGGAAAAAATAAAAAATATACATGCAAGAGAAATATTAGATAGTAGAGGAAACCCTACTGTGGAATGTGATCTTGAATTACAAGATGGATCATTTGGTAGAGCTGCTGTACCAAGTGGTGCTTCAACAGGTATCCATGAAGCTTTAGAATTACGTGATGAAGATCAAAATAGATATCTCGGAAAAGGGGTAAAAAAAGCTGTTCAAAATATTAACGAACAGATTAAAAAAGAAATTGTTGGTAAGACTTTTGATAATTATAAATCTTTTGATAAGGTATTATTGAGCTTAGATGGAACAGAAAATAAGTCTAATTTTGGAGCAAACACAACGCTTGCTGCAAGTTTAGCTTTCGTAAAAAGTTTAGCAAATCATTTTTCCACTCCTTTTTATCAATATATCGCTGAAAATGAAATTTTTTTACTACCTGTCCCGATGATGAATATTGTCAATGGCGGATCTCACGCTGATAATGATGTTGATATTCAAGAGTTTATGATCGCGCCAGTTGGAGCAACTTCATTTTCTGAGGCATTAAGGTATGGATGTGAAATTTTTCATTCATTAAAATCAATTTTAAAATCTAAAAACCTTAATACTAATGTTGGTGACGAGGGAGGATTTGCTCCTAATGTAAATAGCTCTGCTGAGGTAATAGAAATAATCATTAGTTCTGTAGAGAAGGCTGGTTTTAAAATGAATGATGATATTCTATTGTCACTTGATGTAGCTTCAACAGAATTTTATAAAAATAATAAATACGATCTTAAAGGGGAAGGAAAAACTTTATCCTCTAATGAAATGGTAAACTATATTGAAAACTTATCAAATAATTTTCCTATTTATTCAATTGAAGATGGTATGTCTGAGGATGATTGGGATGGATGGATAGAATTAACTAGAAGAATTGGAAATAAAGTTCAGTTGGTTGGAGATGATCTTTTCGTTACGAATATTAAAAGATTAAAAACTGGAATAGAGAAAAGTGCAGGCAATGCCATATTAGTAAAGTTGAATCAAATTGGAACTTTGTCTGAAACTATTGATGCTATTAATCTTGGAAAAAGAAATAATTTTTCTTCAATTATTTCTCATAGATCTGGAGAAACTGAAGATACAACAATTGCTGATTTGTCAGTAGCTGTTTCAGCTGGGCAAATTAAAACTGGATCTCTATCTAGAACTGATAGAACTGCAAAATATAATCAACTTTTAAGAATAGAAGAAATGTTAGGTTCAGAAGCTCAATACGCAGGAAAATCAATTCTAAAATATTGACATAAACGCACTTAATCTGATTAATTATATTTAATATGAATAAATCAGTGATTTTAAAAAATAAAATAATATTATATTTATCCTTTTTAATTACTTTTTTTATTTTTATTTATCTTGTCTACTTTCTTATTAATGGACAGAGGGGTTTATTAAAGTATTTTTATCTTAATAATCAGGCAATAAAATATAATCAAACTTTAACTAATCTAAAGACAGAGAATAATTATTATATTGATCGCGTAAAGAGACTAAAACCTAATGCAGTTGATTTAGATTTTTTAGATGAGCTAGCTAGAAAAAAGCTTGGATTAATTGATAAAAAAGAAATTGTGATTATTTTAGATAAATAAATAATTGACAAAAATTTACAATAAAATATTAAAAAATTTACAAAAATTTACAAATGAAAAAAATATCAAAAAGTGACCATTTAAAAATATTCTCTTATATGTTGAAAATCAGACGATTTGAGGAGAGATCAGCCCAACTTTATGGAATGGGTCATATAGGTGGTTTTTGTCACTTATATATCGGTCAAGAAGCTGTCGTTGTTGGAGTATTAATGACAATTAAGAAAAATGACTCTGTTGTTACCACATATAGAGATCATGGCCATATGATCGCTAGAGGTCTAGATCCTAAAAAAATTATGGCTGAACTAACTGGAAGATCTGACGGTTATTCTGCTGGTAAAGGCGGTTCTATGCACATGTTTTCTAAAGAAAATAACTTTTATGGAGGTCATGGAATAGTAGGAGCTCAAGTTCCTATTGGAACAGGTATTGCATTTACTCACAAATATAATGGAGATAAAAATATTTGTCGAACATATATTGGAGATGGTGCAATGAATAACGGCCAGGTTTTTGAAGCCTTCAATTTGGCTGCTTTATGGAAACTTCCTGTTTTATATATAATAGAAAATAACAAATACGGTATGGGCACAGCTGTTGATAGAGCTGCCGCTGGTTCTGAATTATATAAAAGGGGAGAAGCATTTGGCATTAAAGGAGAGATACTTGACGGAATGAATGTTTATTCAATAATAAAAGCTGCTAAAAAAGCAGGTGAGTATGTAAGAGCAGGTAAAGGTCCTTATATTTTAGAAGTACAAACATATCGTTACAGAGGTCACTCAATGTCAGACCCTGCAAAATATAGAACAAAAGCTGAATTAGAAGAATATAAAAATTTAGATCCAATAGAAATTGTAAGAGAAGAAATTTTAAAAAAGAAAATTGCATCAAAAGATGAATTGGCAAAATTAAATAAAGAAATTATTGAAGAAATTAAATCTGCTGCTGACTTCGCTCTTGAAAGTAATTTTCCATCCAGTGAAGAATTATATACAGATGTCTATATTTAAATGAGTACTAAAATATTAATGCCTGCTTTATCACCCACTATGAAAGAGGGTAACTTAACGAAATGGTTAGTAAAAGTAGGCCAGGAAGTTAAAGCCGGTGATGTAATAGCAGAAATAGAAACTGATAAAGCAACCATGGAAGTAGAATCGGTAGACGAAGGTTTCGTTGAAAAATTATTTTTTAAAGAAGGGGATATTAATATACCTGTTAACAAACCTATTGCATTAATTTCAGGTCAAAAAGATTCATCTATTGAAAGTAATGATAAAAAAATAAAAGATTCTTCAAAAACAGAAAGCCAAGAAATAAATGAAACAAAAGAAAGTAATTCTACTCCTCAAGAAATAAATACAAATCTTGATAAAGACCAAATTACTATGAGACAGGCAATTAGAGATACAATTGCGGAAGAAATGAGAAAAGACAAAAAAGTTTTTATACTTGGTGAAGAAGTAGCAGAGTACCAAGGAGCATATAAAGTTACTCAAGGTCTTTTGGATGAGTTTGGTAAAAAAAGAGTCATTGATACGCCTATTTCAGAGCATGGCTTTACTGGATTAGCCGTGGGAGCTGCTTTCAAAGGCTTGATTCCTATTGTTGAATTTATGACTTTTAATTTTTCAATGCAAGCTATTGATCAAATTATCAATTCAGCTGCAAAGACATTATACATGTCAGGTGGACAAATTAATTGTCCAATTGTTTTTCGTGGTCCAAATGGTGCAGCAGCTCAGGTTGCAGCCCAACATAGTCAAGATTTTTCATCTTGGTATGCTCATGTACCTGGTTTAAAAGTTGTTGCTCCATCAACATCTTTAAATGCTAAAGGTCTTCTTCGTGAAGCAATAAGAGATCCAAATCCTGTGATATTTCTAGAAAATGAAATACTATATGGCTTAAAAGGTGAAGTATCATCAGATGTAAATTTTACAATACCATTTGGTAAGGCAAATATTGCAAAAGAAGGAAAAGACACAACTATAGTTACTTATTCAATAATGCTTCATAAGTCTTTAGAAGCTGCAAAGATCTTAGAAGACAAACATAATTTAGATATAGAAGTAATTGATCTGCAGAGTTTAAGACCATTAGACTCAGAGACAATAATAAAGTCTGTAAAAAAAACAAATAGAATTATTACAGTAGAAGAGTCATGGCCATTTGCAAGTGTAGGATCAGAAATAGTGAATTTAGTACAAAAAAATGCCTTTGATTATCTAGACGCTCCCATAATTAAAGTTAATAGCGCAGATGTGCCTATGCCTTATTCAAGTGAATTAGAAAAGTTATACCTTCCACAGGTAGATGATATTGTAAAAGCTGTTAAAGAAGTTAATTATATATAGATTATGTCATCAAAAATTTTAATGCCGGCTTTATCGCCTACCATGACTGAAGGTACAATAAATAAATGGTTAATAAAGATTGGTGATAATGTTAAAGCTGGAGATATTATTGCTGAAATAGAAACTGATAAAGCTACTATGGAAGTAGAGGCAGTTGATGAAGGTAAAATCACTCATCTCCTTGAAGAAAATCCAAATAATCAAGTTCCTGTAAATAGTGTGATTGCTATCTTAGACGGTAAAGAGAGTGATTCTCTTGAAGATAATTCAAATACAAAAGATATCGTTAACGATGAAAAGGAATCGATAGATAACCAACCCTCTAAATTAAATGAAAAAAACGAGACTAAAAAAGATGTTGTTATTGATAAATCCAATACTAAAATAAAAGCATCTCCTTTGGCAAAAAAAATTGCCAAGGATCAAATTATTGATCTGAATAAAATTAATGGATCAGGTCCAGATGGAAGAATTATCAAAAGAGATATTGAGTCAAACACTACTTCTAATGCACAATCAGAGCAAAAAATTAATCAAGATTTTATTGTGCCTAGTATGATGCGTAAAGTAATAGCTAAACGAACAATAGAAGCAAAACAACAAATACCTCATTTTTATTTAACTATAGAGTCTAATGTAGATAAGTTAATTGATCTAAGAAAAAAAATTAATGATAATAATTCTTTAAAGATTTCATTTAATGATCTTATTGTTAAAGCTTTAGGTATAGCAATGAAAAAAAACCCAAATACAAATGTATACTGGCAAGATAATAAAATTTATCAGTTGAAAGATATTGACGTATCAGTTGCTGTCGCAATTGATGAAGGTCTTATTACCCCAGTTATTAAAGCAGTTAATTCAAAAGGTCTTAACGAAATATCACTTGAGATAAGGGAGTTAGCTAAGTTAGCCAAAACAAATTCTTTGGCTCCAAAGCAATATACTGGAGGATCTATAACAGTATCTAATTTAGGAATGTTTGGAATAAGTGAATTTGCCGCTATCATTAGTCCCCCACAAGCATCAATTTTAGCTGTTGGTAAAATTATTAAAAAACCTATTATATTAAATGATTCTGTGAATATAGGTCATACCCTAAAATCTACTTTATCAGCTGATCATCGTGTTTTAGATGGTGCAGTTGCAGGTAAATTGCTAAAAGATTTTAATGATATCATTGAAGATCCATTTGAAATTTGGATGAATAGTAATGATATGGAAGTAATTTAAAATGAGTGAAGTAAGACATCCAGAGAAAATTTTTCGTGTTTCAAATCCTATTCCTAAGAAACCTCCTTGGATAAGAGTTAAGGCCCCAACATCAAAATTTTTTAAATCAACAGATAAAATTTTAAAAAATAAAAAAATAATCACTGTTTGTGAAGAAGCTGCATGTCCAAATATTTCTGAATGCTGGCAAAAAAAGCATGCTACATTTATGATATTAGGAGACATTTGCACAAGAGCCTGTGCATTTTGTAATATAAAAACTGGTAAGCCTGGTTTTATAGATAAAGATGAACCAAATAAAATAGCAGAAGCAGTATCTGAATTAGGTTTAGAACATGTTGTTGTTACGAGTGTTGATAGAGATGATTTACAAGATGGTGGAGCAGAACATTTTATAAATGTAATTTCCTCAATTAGAAAATTAAATTCTAATTGCACAGTAGAAGTTCTAACTCCTGATTTTCATAAAAAATCTAAAGCTCTAGATATTCTTTCAAACGAGTTACCAGATGTATTTAACCATAATTTAGAAACTGTTCCTAGGCTATATTTAAAAATTAGACCAGGATCCAGATATTTTGTGAGTCTAAAACTTTTATCAGATATTAAAAAACTTAATCCTAAGATATTTACAAAATCTGGATTAATGGTGGGTTTGGGTGAAACTAAAGATGAAATTTATCAAGTAATGGACGATTTACGAGCAGCTGATGTTGATTTTATTACAATTGGTCAATATTTGCCACCAACTCCAAAACACGCGAAATTAGAAAAGTTTATTACTCCTAATGAATTTAATGAGTACAAGAAAATGGCTATAGCAAAAGGGTTCCTGATGGTTGCATCATCACCTCTTACAAGATCAAGTTATCATGCTTCTGAAGATTTTAGAGTGATGCAAAAAAATAGAGACTCTAAAAATATTTAATGAGAAATTCAAAAAGAGAGGAAGTAATTTCTCATTCAGCAACAAAAATTTTTAACATTGTCATAGATATAGAAAGTTATCCAGAATACATTCCTTGGTGTACTAGGATGGTGATTAAGCAAAGAAAAAAAAATGAAATTTTTGCTGATATGTATGTAAAGTATAAATTCATTTTAACTCAAAAATTTGGATCTCATGTGAAATTTGATAGAAATAATTTAATAATAGAGACTAGTTATATCGATGGCCCGCTTAAAGACCTTACTACCAAATGGAAATTTGAAGCAATTGATAAAACAAATTCAAAAATTTTTTTTGATGTAAATTTTGAATTTAAAAATTATCTTCATCAAAAAGTTGCAGAAACTTTCTACCCTTTAATTGAAAATAAGATGATAGATTCTTTTCGAAAAAGAGCAAATGATATTTAGATTGAATTTGATAAGTATTTAAAAATTGAATTCACACATTTTTTTTGTATTTCTATTCTAGATCCTTTAAAATTTTTTTTTAAAACTTCTATTTTCCCATTTACTTGTATTCCAATGTATACCAAACCTACGGGTTTGTTTTTACTTCCACCCCCAGGACCTGCTATCCCGGTTGTAGAAATGCAAATATTAGTTCTAGTTTTAAAAAATAATCCCTTTACCATTTCTTTAGCTGTTTCTTTACTGACTGCGCCATAATTTTTTAAAGTTGTTTTTTTTACATTAAGATCCTTAACTTTTAGATCATTAGAATAGGTTATGTATCCCCCTTTATATACTTTTGATGAATCTTTATTTTTAGTAATATTATAAGCTAAAAGTCCTCCAGTACATGACTCAGTAGTTGAAATTGTAATATTGTCTTTAATTAATTTACTTATTATTTTTTTATATAAATGCATTTAAAATTATCAATGTTAGGACTGTATATAAGCCTGCAATAATATCATCAAGAATTACACCATAGCCATTTTTATAGTGTTTATCAAAATAGTTAGCTGGAAAAATTTTTATGATATCAAAAAATCTAAATATAAAAAAAATTAATATATAAGTGACTGTGTCATTATATAAAAATATTAAATCATAAAATAAAAATATTGTAAAAACACCAAGGAATTCATCTATAACAATATGTTTTGAATCTTCGGAGTTAGTGAAAGCAGAAAAATAATTTATTAAATAGTTTGAAATAAAAAATAATGAAATAAATATTATTGTTAAAATTGTTAAAGACAATGCTAAAACATTAAATAAAATATACATTATTAATAAAGACAATAAGCTGCCCCAAGTACCTGAGGCAAATTTAATATATCCTACAAAAAAAATTGATACAAAAAGTTTAGTAAAGTTTTTCATTTGTAATTTGTACTATTGATTCTGCAGCAATTCCATGTCCATCACCTATAAAACCTATTTTTTCATTTGATGTAGCTTTAATTGAAATAATCTTTTCAGGAATTTTAAGTATATCAGATATTTTTGATATCATTTTTTTTCTATATTTATTTATATTAGGTTTTTCACAAATAAAATTAATATCTAAATTAGCTATAAAAAATTTTTTTTCTTTAAGTTTAATTTTGGCAAATTTTAAAAAGTGTTCAGAATTTTTATTTTTCCATTTTATATCTTTGTTAGGAAAATAATAACCTATATCTTTCATTGATAATGCTCCAAATATACTATCACAAATTGCGTGAATGCCTACATCAGCATCCGAATGCCCAATTAATTTATTAAAATCAATTTTTACACCACATAATTTTAAGCCTTTTTTAGTATTAGTATCAATTCGATGAATATCGTAACCGATACCAGATTTATATATTGGTTTTAAAAAAATTTTAAAGTAATTTAAATCTTCTGGATATGTTATTTTTATATTTAATTTTTCACCTTTAATAAAATTTAACTGTTCTTGAGAAATTAATTCTGAATCGTCTTTTGCATTGCTTATTTTAGAATTAGCATGAGATTTAAAAATTGTTTTGAAATTAAAGCCTTGAGGAGTTTGTATTAATTTTAAATTTTTGTTAAATTCTTTTTTTAAAATTACTTTTCTATCAGGACTTATAACATAAGGTATAGCTGAATAGTTTTTATCAAGTTGCTTTAATATTTTTGTTATTAATTTATTAGAACAAAAAGGTCTTGCAGCATCGTGAATTAAAATATTTTTAGGTTTGTATTTATTTAATTTTTTTATAGCGTTTAAGGATGATAATTGTCTACTTTTGCCAGGCTCAGTATATATAAATTTTATTAAAGGGAAATTGTATTTTAGATTTTTAATATATTTTTGATGGTTTTTTTTAACCACTATTAATATTAAATCAAAATTATTTGTATCTATACGGCTTAAAAAAAATTCTATTAGATTTTTTCCATTAATTTCATTAAATTGTTTAGGTATTTTTTTGTTAAACCTCCTACCAATTCCGCCTGCAAGGATAACGAGTGCATTTTTTGTTTTTTTCATTTATAGGATGTTTATATATTAGTTTATTATAGAATTAAAAATATAAATAAAGCCTACCGCGATGATTAGTTTAACTAAAATATTAAATAGATTATATCTTACTAAATTTTCATTTTATCTATTGTTAGGATTAATTCTTATTAGTTTTTCAATTACTTTTTATTTAATGCTTCCAAATAATAATCTAGTTAAGAATCCTCTCCATTTACAATATTTTCTAATGGCAGATGTATTTTTTGTTATTTTACTATTAGCCCTTATAATTAGACAGCTGATTTTAATTATAATTTATAGAAGAAATCAAAAAGATGAGTCTAAATTATATATAAAATTTGTTAATTTATTTACTGCAATGGCTGTTGGACCTTCTATTGGTTTAGTAGTAATTACATCTCTTTTTTTTAATTTAGAGTTCAGAACATGGTACGGTGGCGCCGTTAGAGATGTAGTAGTTAACTCCAATATAGTTGCAAGAGACTATGAAAACGAGATACAAGCTGAAATAATTTCTGATACTCAATTGATTATGAGAGAAATCGTAAAAGTTTCAAGAAACAATGAAGTGAATATAAACTCTATTAATCAAGGGTTAAGTGAATTTATAAACTTAAGAACAATATCAAATATTTACCTATTTAATAAAACTGGTGAAATTTATTTAAATTTTAAAGATCAAGAAAATAAGAATTTTTTATTACCATCTGATAATATTTTCCAAATATTAGATCAAAACAGAGTGTATATTTTTCAATTAAATAAAAATTCTATTTCTGCATATAAAAAAATTAATTTCTTAGGAGATATTTTTATGCAAGTTAACAGAGAACTTAATACTAATATATGGGAGCATGTATCAGCAACAAAAGATGCATACAAAATTTACACAGCTAAAGAAAATGAAAGTGCTGGAATTCAAATAACCTACTCAATGATATTTGTATTATTTTCAATTGGTTTTATTTTAATTGCAGTTTTGATTGGTTTTAATTTAGCAAGAAGACTTTCAAAACCAATATCTAATCTAATTGAATCAGCAAATCAAATTTCTAAAGGCAATTTTGATGCAAAAGTTTCTGAAATTGATCAGTTTGAGGAAATAAAAGTTTTAATTTCTTCCTATAATAAAATGATAGGTGAAATTGAAAATAAACAAAATCAGCTCATTTCAAAAAGTAACGAGGATGAAGAAAAAAGGTTATTTATTGAGGCTATTTTAAGTTTGCTTACTATTGGAGTAGTTTCATTAGATAGTAATTTTAATATTATATTTTTTAATCAAACAACCAACACTCTTTTTAAAGATACAAAAAAACTTCAGAATAATAATAATTTTTTATTAACTTTTCCTGATTGGAAAATTATTTTTGATAATTTTAAAAAATCAAAAAAGATTCTTGAAAACTTTCAAACAGAATTACTTATCAAAGATGATCTTAGAAATTTTAATGTTAGAATTATTAAAGAATTTAAAGATGATGTAATTAATGGATATATTATAGCAATTGATGATACTACTTCATTTATTTTAGCTGAAAAACATGCAGCTTGGTCAGATATTGCTAGAAAGATAGCGCACGAAGTAAAAAACCCATTAACACCTATAAAATTATCCGCTGAAAGAATAGAAAAAAAATATATTAATAAAGAATTTGAAAACGATGATATTAAAACACTAACAAGGACTATTTCAAGACAGGTTGATGACATAGGAAAACTAATTGATGAATTTTCTTCTTTTGCAAGAATGCCTGAGCCAGAAATTAAATTTGATAATTTATCTAAATGTTTGTATGAGTCTTTCTTGTTGTTTTCTAATTCACATAAAAACATTAAAATTAATATCAATAAAGATTCGCAAGATAATTATTATCAGTTTGACAAATTTCAAATGTCTCAATGTTTTAATAATCTTATTAAAAATGCAGTTGAAGCAGTTGAAAAGATACCTAATCCTTCAATATTTATTAATTTAATATCTGAAAAAAATAAAATTATTATTGAAATAATTGATAATGGAATAGGAATTTCTCAAGAAATGCTAAATAAAATATTTGAGCCATATTTTACTACAAAAAATAAGGGAACGGGTCTAGGTCTTTCAATAGTAAAAAAAATTATTGAAGATCATAATGGAAAAATTAGAATAGAAAAAAATAAGCAGATGGCAGGAACAACAAGTTCAATTATATTTGAAAATATAAATGCATAAAGTTTTAATAATTGATGATGAGAAGGATATTTGTTTTTTAATATCTGAAATTTTAAAAGATGAAAATTATCTTACTTATTCTGCAATTAATTCTAGTGAGGCTATTGCACATTTTAACAAATATAACCCCGATTTAGTGATTCTTGATGTCTGGCTGTCTAATAGCAAACTAGACGGTATTGAAATTTTAAAAGAATTCAAAAAAATAAGTAACAATGTGCCTGTAATTATTATTAGTGGACATGGTACAGTGGATCTAGCTGTGAGTTCAATTAAAAATGGTGCCTATGATTTTTTAGAAAAACCCTTCAATAGTGACAAATTATTAATTTTAGCAAAAAGAGCTATTGAAAGTTCCAGGCTTTTAGATGAAAATAAAAACTTAAAAGAATTAGTATCTCCAGATATCAATTTAGTTGGTAATTCAAATTTTATTAATCAAACTAAAAAAAATATTGTTAACTTTTCAAAATCAAACTCACGTCTTCTAATTGAGGGACAATTTGGTGTTGGAAAAAAATTAATAGCCAATCAAATTCATCAAAATTCAAAATATAAAGATAAAATTCCTATTAATATTGATTTTGCTACTTTGAATGAAAATAATCTTGAAGTTCTTTTCTCTGAAGATATTAAAAATTTTAATGATAATCTTTTTATTCGATCAAATATGAATACTTTGATATTATCAAATATTGATCAAATACCTCTTAATTTTCAAAAGCAATTTTTATTTTTTATTGAAAATTCAGATTTTTTTAAATCTTCAAATATTACTTTAGATCATAAAATTATAACAATTTCTGAAAAAAATTTAGAAGTAGAGATAGAAAACGGCAATTTTTTATCTAGATTGTATGAGCGCATAAAAGTAGATCATTTAAAGTGTCCAAATTTATCTGAACGAGTTTCTGATATTTTACCTATTTTAAATTATTATATATTAAAATTTAATTCTAGAAACATTGAATTAACCTTTTCTAAATCAGCAATTTCTAAATTAGAAATTTTTGATTGGCCTGGAAATGTTGCACAACTAGTAAACTATGTTGAAAAAACTGTTATCCTCAACCAGACCGCGACCAATGATTTAATACTTGATGTTGATAATATAGCTCTTGAAATGGGAGATTACAACAAAGATCAAACCACTTCAAATAATTATGATTTATCCTTAAAAGAGGCACGAATGGAGTTTGAAAAAGAATATTTGATATCGCAAATAAAGAGGTTTAGTGGTAATATATCAAAAGTATCAGAATTTACTGGTATGGAAAGAACTGCCCTTTATCGAAAACTTAAATCATTAAATATTTCAGTTAAATAATTAAAATGAAAACAATAATTTGTGGATCTGGTGATGTTGGATATAGTATAGCGGATAAATTATCAAAAGAAAATTTCGAAGTAACCGTTGTTGATGAACCATCTAAAAAACTAAATAAAATATCAGAAAACTTAGATGTAAAAGTGGTCACAGGTATTCCTAGCCTACCTTCTGTTTTATTAGATGCTGGTGCAAAAGATTGTGAAATTTTAATTGCTGTAACAAAAAGTGATGAAACAAATATGATTGCATGTCAAATTGGTCATTCGTTATTCAAAATACCAAAAAAAATTGCAAGAATTAGACAGCAAGATTATTTAAAAGGTGAGTGGCAAAATTTGTATACAAAAAATGATTTACCCATTGATGCTATAATTTCGCCTGAACAAGAAGTTGCAGGAGCTTTTCATAGAAGAATTATTTCCCCCGGAACTATTGATATGGTTGAGCTATCAGAAAAGCAATTAAAATTAATTGGATTCAAATGTGACCATAATTGTAGTCATATAGGGCTCACAGTTAGAGAGCTATCTAATAAATTTCCTAATTACTTAGCTAACATTCTATTTATTTTTAGAGGAGATAAAAAATTTATAGTTAATTCATCAACAAAAATTGAAAATAATGACTTAATTTATATGGTTGTAGAAACACAAAACTTGAAAGATGTACTAAAAGAATTTGGTCATAAAGAATTGCAAGCACAAAAAATTGTTATTATTGGAGGAGGAAATATAGGTTTCTCTCTGGCTGAGTTGATAGAAAAAGATGATAACGGTATTTCAACTGAGTTAATTGAGCTAGATAAAGAAAGGGCACAATATTTAGCATCAAACCTTAACAATGTTACAGTTACTAATGGTGATGGTTTAGATAATCAAATCTTAGATGAGGTCAATATAGCTGAAGCTGGTTACTGTCTTGCTGTAACAGAAGATGATGAAGTAAATGTTTTGGCTTCATTACTAGCAAAAAGAGCAGGTACAAATCAGTGTATGGCTTTAATTAATAATAGCTCATATACCTCATTATTATCAAATATAGGTATAGATATTACGATTGACCCAAAACTTATTACTATTTCTAAAATATTAGAAAAAGTAAGAGTTGGCGGAATTATGAATGATTATTCAATAGGTGATGGATTTGGTGAAGTAATTGAAGCTATGATAAAAAAACAATCACCACTATGTAATAAAAATTTAAAAGATTTAAATTTACCCAAAGGTATTAGAATTGCTTCTATTCTTAGAGATAGCAAAATAATTATACCTAATAGTTCAACTGATTTTAAAGAAAATGATGATGTTGTATTTTTTGCAGAAACTCAGGACATAAATAGATTGGAAAAACTTCTCTCTACTAATTAGTTTATGCCAAATTTTGTATATCTGAATAATAAATATGTAAATTTTAAAGATGCTAAAATACATATTGAAGACAGAGGCTTTCAATTTTCTGATAGTGTCTATGAAGTAATTAAGGTTTTAAATAATAAAATAATAGACCTTGATTTTCATATTAGGAGATTAAAATATTCTACCAAAGAACTTAATTTTAATATTAGAATAAATAAAAATTTATTAACTGAAATTTTTATTAGTATAGTTAAAAAAAATAAATTATCAAACGGAATAATTTATCTACAAATAACAAGAGGATTGCAGTCTCGTGAACATGCATATAAAAAAAATCTTAAACCAAATATAATTATATATACTGCTAAGAAAAAATTTAATTTACCAAATAAAAATTACAAAGGATATAAAGCAATAACATACCCAGATATTAGATGGGGTAGACCAGATATCAAAACAACTTCATTGCTGGCAAATATTCTAGCAGCTACAGAGGCCAGTAAAAAAGGTGCTTATGAGACTATATTTTTTAAGGGTAAAAAAATTACTGAAGCAGCTCATTCAAATGTTTGGATTATAAAAAATCATAAAATAATAACTCATCCGGCAAATAGAGAGATTCTTAAAGGTGTCACTAGAACCGTTCTTATAAATGTAATCAAAACTCAGGGGTTAAAATTAATTGAAAAAGAATTCTCATTAAATGAACTATTTAAATCAGATGAGGTTTTTATAACAAGTTCTGGCAGTCTTGTAACGCCGATTACTCAAGTTGATAAGACTAAAATAAATAAAGGTAAAATTGGATCAATCACCAAGGCTCTTGCTTTAACTTTCTATAAGTCTATTACTTAATACTTGTGGTAGATCCTAACGATTTAAAAGAAATTTTATATAATATTAGTAAAAAAATTATAGTTCCTAGCTTTGGTAATTTAAAGAGTAATCAAATTTCTTACAAAAATGAAAAAGATATTGTTACGGAAATTGATTTTGCAGTTGAGCTAGAATTAAGCATCTTTTTGCCAAAAATACTTAAGAATGCGAATTTTATAGGAGAAGAGATATATGCCAAAAATCCTTCAATTTTAAAATATTATTTATCAGATAATTTTTGTTGGACTGTAGATCCTATTGATGGGACTAGTAATTTTGTTAAATCAAAAGATAGATTTGCAGTTATGGTAGCATTAACAAGAAATAAAAAAATCCTTCAATCATTTATTTATAAACCTATAACAGAAGAATTTATGTATGCTGATCATACAGCTACTTTTTTAGATAATAAAAAAATAAAGTTAAATAAAAACACAAAAATTACAAACTCTATTGGATCAATAAGTACAAAATATTGGGATGAAGCTAAAAAAACAAAATTACTAGCTATTAAAGACATGTTTAAGAATATTAATTCATATGGATCTATTGGATGTGAATATTTTGATATTGCTTTAGGAAAGAGAGATTTTGCTTTATTATCACGATTACATCCTTGGGATCATATACCGGGAGTATTTATTGTAAGACAAGCAGGAGGTCATGATTGTCATTTGAATAAAATAGAATATAAATTTTATGAGAATTCCAAAAACCTTTTAGTCAGTAATTCGCAGAAATTAAGTAATGAAATATTAAATTTAATTGGAGAAAAATAATATGAAAACAAAAAATGTTGCTTTTATAGGTCTTGGTGTCATGGGTTATAATATGGCAGGTCATCTTAAAAAAAATAATTTTAATACAACTGTATATAATCGAACTATTTCAGTAGCTGATAAATGGGTTGATGAATTTTCAGGTATTTCAAAAACAACTCCAGGACAAGCTGCTTCTAATGCTGATATAGTTTTTATTTGTGTAGGAAGAGACGAAGACTTAATTTCTGTAATGGAAGGTGCTGATGGGATTATTCATAATATAAAGGATAATACTATTATTGTTGATCACACAACAGCTTCTGCAGATATTGCTAGAAAATATTATATGAAAGCAACGGAAGGTAATTTTTCTTTTCTTGATGCTCCTGTATCAGGTGGTCAGGCTGGTGCAGAAAATGGCATTTTATCTGTAATGGTTGGTGGTGATGAAAGTCAATTCAATATAGCAAAGCCAGTCATGAGCGCATATGGAAAGACAATCGAATTAATTGGTCCTGCTGGCTCTGGTCAATTGGCAAAAATGATTAATCAAATCTGCATTGCTGGTCTTGTACAAGGCTTATCAGAAGCAATGGCCTTTGGAAAAAAAGCTAATCTTGATATGGAGAAAGTTTTACAAGTCATATCAAAAGGTGCAGCTCAATCATGGCAAATGGAAAATCGTTATAAAACAATGCTAAAAGGTGAATATGAATTTGGTTTTGCAGTTGATTGGATGCGCAAAGATTTATCTATTTGTTTTAATGAAGCTGAAACAAATGGCGCATCACTTCCTGTAACTAAGATAATTGATAAATATTATGAAGATGTTCAAAAAAATGGAGGATCAAGATACGATACTTCATCTCTTATGACTTTAGTTGATGATTAAGACAAAAAGTATTTATTTTGCTTTTATAATATTAATAGCCTCTTCTTTATTTTGGTCGGGTAATTTTTTTACTGGTAAAATTGCTTCACTGTATGATCTGACTCCTTTTAAATTAAGTTTTTTAAGATGGTCTTTAGCTTTTTTATTATTAATGCCGTTTACTTATAGAAAAATAGCTGAGGATTTTGATAAATACAAAAAGAATCTTCCATATATTTTAATTACTTCTATCCTTGGTGTAACTATATTTAATTCATTTACTTACTTATCACTTCAAACTTCAATGGTTATAAATTCTTCAATTATGGCATCTATAACACCATTACTAATAATACTTTTTTCATGGTTAATATTTAAAACTCAAACATATTTCATGCAGTTTTTTGGTATAATATTATCAATTATTGGAGTATTATTAATTATTTCAAAAGCAAACCTCACTAATCTAATTGATTTAAATTTTACAACTGGTGATTTGTGGATGCTAGCAGCAGTTTTTTCATGGGGGCTTTATTCTGTTCTATTAAAAAAAATTGATAGTTCTTTATCGCAACTTGCAACTTTAGAAGTAATGATATTTTTTGGTTTGATTTTTATATTCCCGTTCTACTTATTAGAGTCTCTAAATAATTCTTTTTTACCTAAAGATACAAATGAAATATTAATGATTAGTTATGTTGCAATATTTGCAAGTATAACATCTTTTTTTGCTTGGAATAAGGGTGTTGCCATTTTAGGTGCAAATAAAGCTAGTTTATTTTTGCATCTAATACCTGTTTTTAGCTCTTTGTGGGCTATACTTTTTTTAGGTGAAAATTTTTCTTTCTTTCATTTTTTGGGAACAATTTTTATTGTTTTAGGAATTGTTTTATCTAATATAAATAAAAAAACATTATGAATAAAATTATTAAGTCAGATCAAGAATGGCATGAAATACTCTCTGAAGAAGAGTATTATGTCACAAGACAGAAGGGTACTGAGCCAGCCTTTTCTGGGAAGGCTTTTGATATTTCTAAAGATGGAGTGTTTAAATGCAGATGTTGCGGAGTGCAATTATTTGAGAGAACATCTAAGTATGAATCGGGTTGTGGTTGGCCTAGTTTTTTTAAAGGGATTTCCAATGATGCGATTAAAACTAAACAAGATACTTCTCATGGAATGATCAGAACAGAAATAATGTGTTCTACTTGTAACGCACATTTAGGTCATGTATTTGATGATGGCCCAGAACCAACAGGTCTACGTTACTGCGTAAACTCTCTATCTATTCAATATAAGGAATTTGAATAAAGCCTAATTTGGATTTTGTTTTAAAAAATCTAAATATCTAACAACTTCATCAAAATTTTCATCTGGAATATCTTTATATGTCATTTTAAAATGTGTTTTAATCTCTAGTGCTACATGAGCATAAGGATTACGCCCTTTTGGGTGATTAGGATGATTAGGAAGTTTTCCTAACAAGTCATCACCAGCTGCTTGTATTAGTTTCCAGAGTTTACTTGCGTTTTCTTTATTCAAATTTATTTAGCTAATGCACCCATTGGATCCCAAGGAGCAAGAGTTATAGGTTCTAAATCAAGATATTTAAATATTTTTTTTCTAAGATATTTTTTGTCAACAACTACTTCGTAAGTATATTCATCAAACCATTCATCTGTCATCATCATATATCCTTTATTACCACTCTTTGTTCCCCAACTGTTTTCAATTTTCCATTTCGTAGAATTACGTTTTTTAACATCTACACCAGTTAATAACATGGCATGTGTCATTTCACTATCCCCATACTCTAGTCTAGTTTGTTTATTCATTTTAAATGAAGTTTGAAAAACGTTTTCATAATCAAAAATACCCATATCAAGAACTCCCATATCTCGACTAAATCTTTTTCCAACATCACAACCAAACCATACTGCTTCATTATTTTTAATTGATTGCATCGCTGATTTTTTAAGTTCATCTATATTAATGTTTAGATATTTTATTTTCTGACCTTCAATAACATTACCCAAATATTCAACTGTGTATGTTTTATTGAATTTTTTGTTACTCATTGGTGCATGAATTAAGCAAACTTTATCTTTAATATTTATATCAGCATATTTTTTACAAAATTCTTTAGGTGATATATTTGCAATTGTTATATATTTATTATCTTTGTCTCTGGATGACCAATTAACCATCGCTGGTGGCTGGCCTAAAAACATAGCTAATAAATTATAAATAATTTCTATCATTTCTTTTTTAAGCTTTTCAGATTGCTTCGCAGGTTTTTTTCTTAAAATGGAAGCAAACTCTCGTAGTTTATGTGTTAAGATGTAATTCATTGCCATTGATTTACTACTATGGTTGGTTTCTGGCATAATATCTTTTGGAACTGCACCATATTTCTCTATGAGGTTAACAAACATGTCCCATTGACCTCCATCTTGAACAGGATCTTTGACAAGATGCATTATTAATCTGCTTTCGTAAGCATGATCTCTTGTTTTAATGATATTTTCTAAAAAGTAATTTGCTTTTTCTAATTTGTCCCAAAACATAAAATAGTTTTGAGAAAATTCAAAATTAGTTAAACCTAATTTTTTAACTACTTCAAGCCGCATTAAATTTAAGCCTGCAAAACCCCAACATCTACCTGATGACATTTGATTAGTTGCTGGTAATTCTTTTTCAATTAAATGAGAAAAATGGTGATTAATTTGACTAAAATTTTCCCAGTTTAATGCAACTGTATTTAAGTCGTTTTTTATTAAAGCATTGCGTGATACTGTATTTTTATTATTTCTAAGAAATTTATTTTTGTATTTTTTAACGTCGTTTAGAGATATATTTTTAGGCATAATATGTATTTAAGACTATTTTAATTTAAATCAATTTGATTCTATTTTTTCTTTTTTTTTAAACCCATTTTTAGTTTTCTATCATCAATTAATTTTATTGTATCTTCTAAGCTTAGACTATCAATTGTTTGATTGCCAAGAAGTGAGGCATTAATTTTCCCACATTTTACATAAGGTCCATACTTGCCATCATGGGCTGTGATATTCTTTTTTTCTGTCGGATGCTCTCCAAAACTTTTAAGTGTAGCATTACCTCTTTGTGTAGGTTTGGCAATTAATTCAAGTGCTCTTTCTAATTCTATATCCAAAATATTGTCTGTTTTCTCTAAGGCTTTATATTTTTTATCATGAAGAATGTAAGGTCCATACATACCAATACCGGCACTTACTGTTTTATTATTCTCTGGATGAAATCCTAGTTTCCTTGGTAACCCTAATAATTGTATAGCTGTATTCAAACCTATTTCATCTGGTTCAAAATTTTTTGGGATTGATACTCTTTTAGGTTTTTTTTCAGATGTTCCCTCACCTACTTGCATATAAAAACCATACGGACCTTTTCTAAGAGTAATCATTTCATTAGTTTCAGGATAAATGCCAATTTCTTTAGGACCACTTAAAGATGCTCCATCTTTGTCATTTAATTGATTAAATTGAACAGTGTATTTACAATCAGGGTAATTAGAGCAACCCACAAATCCTCCAAACTTTCCAACCTTAATGCCTAGCCTACCATTCTCACAAGTTGGGCATTTTCTACTCTCATCCTTCCCTTCTGGAGGAAAGAAATGAGCACCTAATGCATCATCTAGTACATCAATAACCTCCCTATTTGATTTGCCGACAGTGTCATCACATAGTTTTTTAAAAGTCTCCCAGAATTTACTTAAAACTTCTTTCCAATCTAATTTTCCATCAGAAATCTCATCCAATTGATTTTCTAGATCTGCAGTGAAGTCATATTCTACATATTGGTTAAAATATTTTTCTAGAAATATAGATACAATACGACCTCTATCATGAGGATTAAATCGTTTCTTATCTAAAACGACATAGTCCCTATCTTGTAAAACTTTAATAATTGAAGCATATGTTGATGGCCTGCCAATTCCTAATTCTTCTAATTTTTTTACTAAACTTGCTTCAGTGTAGCGAGGGGGAGGCATTGTAAAATGTTGATTTTTATTTACTTCCTTTAGATCCAATTGTTCCCCTTCATTAATTGCAGGAAGTATTGTTTCTTTTTCTTCATCTTTATCATCATCCTTTGCTTCTTGATAAACCTTATACATACCTGAAAATTTTATAGTTGAGCCATTTGCTCGCAAACTGATTTGTTGATCTTCAGTCATTATGTCAACTGCTACTTGATCTAAAATGGCACTAGACATTTGCGAAGAAACTGCTCTTTGCCAAATTATTTCATACAATTTAAACTCTTCTCCTGTGATGTATTGCTTAATATCTTTTGGAGTTAAGTTAATATTAGTTGGCCTTATACATTCATGGGCTTCTTGCGCATTTTTTGCTTTAGATTTATAAACCCTAGGGGTATCCGGAAGATATTCAGCTCCATAGTTTTCACTTACAAAACTCCGGACTTGATTAATAGCTTCACTAGACATTATTACGCTATCTGTTCTCATATAAGTAATTAAACCTGTGGTATCACCATTGATTTCAGTACCTTCATAAAGTCTCTGTGCAGTACGCATTGTTTGGCTAGCACTTAGGCCTAATTTACGACTTGACTCAATTTGCATCGTAGAAGTTGTAAAAGCAGGGTAAGGGTTTCTTTTTGCTTCTTTTTTTGTAATATTATCAACTTTAAATTTTGAATTTTTAATCGTTTCATAAATATTAGTAGCTTGTTTTTCGTTTTTAATATCAAGCTTATCAATTTTATTTCCATCAAATATAGTTAAACGAGCATTGATGTCTTTTTTATCTTTATTTAAAAAATTACCTTTGATAGACCAATACTCTTCAGGATCAAATTTCTCTATTTCTAATTCTCTTTCACTAATTATTCTTAATGCTACAGATTGAACTCTGCCTGCAGACTTTGAGCCAGGCAACTTTCTCCAGAGTACTGGTGAGAGAGTAAAACCAACTAAAAAATCCAAAGCTCGTCTAGCTAAATAAGCATTAACTAAATTCTCATCTATTTTACGTGGTTCTTTAAGACTTTCTAAAACAGCATTTTTAGTAATTTCATTAAAAGTCACGCGGTGAATATTTAATTTAGATAAGGTCCTATTATCTCTTAAAAGTTTCTCAACATGCCAAGCAATGGCTTCCCCCTCACGATCGGGGTCAGTGGCTAAATAAAGATTTTCTGAATTTTTTGCTGCATCAATTATTTCTTTAATAACTTTTTTCCCTCTATCACTAGTCTCCCATTTCATTTGAAAATCATTTTCAGTGTCAATCGCATCATTTTTTGCTGACAAATCTCTGACATGTCCTACGCTAGCTAGAACTTTAAAGTTAGAACCTAAATATTTATTAATAGATTTTGCTTTTGATGGGGACTCTACAATTAAAACATTCATAAAAATTTAGTCCAAATTTCAGTTTAAACTTACTTCGTCAAGAATTTTTTAAAAAACGTAGAATTCTACTTAGATAATTTTATTTTATTTTCTGTTCTTTTTATCAATCTTTTTATATTTTCACGGTGTTTAAGTATAATTATTAAAAATAAATATAATAAAAAAATACTAATATAGTTATTAAAATTGATGAAAAAATAAATTGGAGCAATTAATGTTGCAACTATAGAACTTAAAGAAGAATATCTTGAAATCAAAGCAATAACCGTCCAGACAATAATAAAAGATAATCCTAAGAATAAATTAATTCCAAATAAAAAACCAATATATGTTGCTATACCTTTCCCACCTTTAAATTTTAACCAAACAGGAAAAATATGACCAAGAATAGCAAAGTGACATAAAAGAATTGCATGTAATAATCCAATATTATCAAAAAATGAATTTAGTAGAAGGAATGGTATTAATCCTTTTAAAACATCCAAACACAATACTCCAAAAGCAAGATATTTATTTCCAGTACGAAGAACGTTAGTAGCCCCAACATTTCCTGAGCCAATATTTCTTATATCTCCGAGACCAAATAATTTTGGAAGTATCAGTGCAAAAGGGACGGAGCCCATAAGATAAAAAATAATTATAAAAATAAAATTAATACTTAAGGACATTATCTCTATTTTTAATTAATATATCTAAGCAAGCCATTCTTATAGCTACCCCCATTGCAACCTGCTCTTGAATTAAACTCCTGGTAACATCATCGGCTAGTTTAGAGTCTATTTCAACACCTCTATTCATAGGACCTGGATGCATCACAAAGGCATTTTTTTTAGCATATTTTAATTTATTGTAATCTAATCCATATTTATTAAAATAAATATTTTGATTTGGAATGATTTTTCCAACAATTCTTTCTTTTTGGATTCTAAGCATCATCACAATATCACAATCTTTAAGACCTTTTTTCATATCAGTAAAAACTGTAACAGGAAGTTTCTTGATATTTTTTGGTAGCCACTCTTTAGGTCCAATTACATTTATTTTAGCACCAAGTTTTGATAAAATTATAATATTTGATCTGGCAACACGACTATGCAGAATATCGCCACATATTGCAATTTGTAATTTTGAAAAATTTTTAAATCTATTTTTTATAGTTAGAGCATCCAATAAAGCTTGGGTGGGATGTTCATGACTTCCGTCTCCAGCATTAATGACACAAGCATCAACGTTAATAGAAATTCTTTTGCTTATACCTTCTTCAGGATGTCTAACTATTAAAACATCAGGGTTCAATGAATTAATAGTTGTCATGGTATCTAGCAGAGTTTCACCTTTATTTATGGAACTATCCTTTACAGCAACATTTATTAGATCAGCCCCTAATCTTTTAGCGGCAACTTCAAAACTTGTTCGAGTTCTTGTTGAGTCTTCAAAAAATAAATTAAAAATAGTCCTTCCTTCAAGTATATTGTTTTTTTTAATTCTTTTTTTATTAAAACTAATAAATTTTCTTGCTTCATTTAAAAAAAATTCTATTTCTTTCTTATTTAGATCCGTAGTTTCAACTAAATGAATTTTTTTGTATATGTTTTTTGATCTCTTGTTTATTTGAAATTTATTTTCTATACTTAATGACGAAAAATACTTAAGTGCTATTTTTTCTGATTCTTTTAAAATTTTTGAGCCTGTTGATGAACGTATAGCCTTTTGCTTTGGCAATTTAATTTTCATTTGCCAATATTTAGAGTTTTCTCTTTTATATAATTTAATATGACCTGATTCTAAAAATTTGGAATTCATATGTGCTAATATTGTGCTAATATGTGTAAACTAATTTAAATACTATTTCTATAATTATCTAAATATCCTTGTAATATATAAGCTGCAGATTGTTGATCTAGCTTTTTTTTAATCTTTGTAGAGCTAAAATCAGATCTTCTCATTTCTTTAAATATAATATCAGATGAATATCTTTCATCCCAAAATTCAACGGGCGATGAAAAAAATAATTGCAATTGATTGCAAAATTTTCTTATTTTATTTGTTTGCTCATTTTCATTACCATCTAAACTTAAAGGTAATCCAACTATAAATCCCCCAATTTCATATTCATTCAAATATACCTTAATTGTAGATAAGTCCTTATTTGTCCCTTTTCTGTTAACAGTATTAATGGGTGTAGCAATCGTAAAAGATCTATCAGATACAGCAATTCCAATTGTTTTGTAACCTACATCTAGACCTACTAGAATTTGTGATGTAAGAAGTCGATCAATTAAATTGTTAGGTTTTTCAATCACTGGAGACATATAAATTGAAGTTAGACATAAATACAATAAATAAAATTGCAAAACTTGCCAGAATAAGACTCTCTGAGGAAGAAGCAAAAGATTTACTCAAGGATATGAATTCAATTTTAGACTGGGTTGAACAACTTAATGAAGTTAATACAGATTCAGTTGAGCCTTTAGCAAATATTTCATCATCAATTCTTCCGCAGAGAAAAGATGAAGCTAAGGATATAAACTCAGCCGATGAAATTTTAAAAAATAGCCCAGATAAGCTTGAAGGATATTTTGCAGTTCCAAAGGTAGTAGAATAATGGACTTTAAATCAATCTCTCAATTAAAATCACTATTAGATGAAAATAAAATATCTATTAAAGAAATTGCTGAGACATACATTAAGAGAATTAAAGAGAAAAAAGAATTAAATATTTTTATTTATTTTAACGAAGATAAAATTTATGAACAGGTAAAAGAAATAGAAAAGTTACCAAATGATAAAACCTTAAAAGGTATTCCTATCAGTGTAAAAGATCTTTTTTGTACTTCAAATATGCCTACTACTGCTGCATCAAAGATATTAGAAAATTTTAAACCAACTTATGAATCTTTTGTTACTCAAAAATTAATTGATCAAGGATCAATGTTTATTGGTAAAACAAATTTAGATGAATTTGCAATGGGTTCTGCTACTAATACTAGTTATTTTGGTAATACTATCAATCCCTTATCAAAAAATGATAATCCATTGGCTCCAGGAGGCTCATCAGGTGGGTCAGCTGCAGCTGTAGCTGCAGATTTATGTTTAGGTGCTACAGGAACAGATACAGGTGGATCTATAAGACAGCCTGCTAGTTTTTGTGGTGTTGTTGGAATTAAACCCACCTACGGTTTATGTTCTAGATGGGGAATTGCAGCTTTTGCATCAAGTCTTGATCAAGCTGGAGTTTTTTCAAAGAATGTAACAGATGCATCAATATTATTAGAAGAAATAGCTGGTCACGATCAAAGAGATAGTACTAGTTCTAATGTTCAAATACCAAGTTTCTCTAAAAATCTAAATCCTAGTTTAGAAGGTAAGATTGTTGGAATACCTAAGGAATATACTGTGGACGGAACATCAGATGAAATTAATGGAGTTTGGGAGGAGGCTATAAAGTCCTTAGAAAAAAAAGGAGCTAAAATAAAGTATATTTCATTACCTCATACTAAGTATGCTTTGCCAACTTATTACATAATTGCACCTGCTGAAGCTTCATCAAATTTAGCTCGATACGATGGTGTTAAGTATGGTTATAGAGCAAAAAATCCTAAAAGTTTAGATGATATGTATGAGATAACTAGAAGTGAAGGTTTTGGAAAAGAAGTAAAGAGAAGAATATTAATCGGTACTTATGTTTTATCAGCAGGTTATTATGATGCTTATTATTTAAAAGCTCAAAAAGTAAGAAAGTTAATTGCTAATGATTTTGTCCAGGTCTTTTCAGATTGTGATTTAATTTTAACTCCAACTGCCCCAAGTGCCGCATTTCCTTTGAATGAAAAACAAAATGATCCTATTAAAATGTATTTAAATGATATTTTCACAGTACCGGCTTCGCTAGCAGGAATACCTGGTATTTCAATTCCATATGGTCATGATAAACAGGGCCTACCTCTTGGCATTCAACTTTTAGGTAAACACTATAATGAGCAAGAAATACTTAATGCCGCTTTTGCACTAGAGAAAGATTATGAGTAATTTAATTAAGGGAAAAGAACAAGAATGGGAAACTGTAATAGGTCTTGAAATACATGCTCAAGTAAAATCAAATTCAAAATTATTTAGCAGTTCCTCTTCAACTTTTGGCTCGAAACCAAATAGTCAAGTCTCTTTAGTTGATGCTGCTATGCCAGGTATGCTCCCAGTAATTAATAAATACTGTATCGAACAAGCAATAAAAACTGGAATAGGGTTAAATGCAAAAATAAATAATTATTCTGTTTTCGATCGAAAAAATTACTTTTATGCTGATCTTCCTCAGGGCTATCAAATTAGTCAATACAAACATCCTATTGTGGGGGAGGGGAAAGTCACTATTGATTTCAAAGATGGTAGTTCAAAAGATATCAGAATAGTGAGGCTTCACTTAGAGCAAGATGCGGGCAAAAGTATTCATGATCAAAATCCAACAAAAACATATGTTGATTTAAATAGGTCAGGAGTTGCTTTAATGGAAATTGTAAGTGAGCCAGATATCAGAAGCGCAGATGAAGCAGGTTTGTATATTTCAAAAATAAGATCAATTTTGATGTATCTTGATACTTGTGATGGAAACATGCAAGAAGGGTCTCTACGTGCTGATGTAAATATTTCAGTGAGAAAACTTGACGATAAATATGGGACCAGGTGTGAGATTAAAAATTTAAATTCCATTAAATTTATTAAACAGGCAATTAATTATGAAGTAAAAAGACAGATTGAAGTTCTTGAGGAAGGGGGTGTTATTGAGCAAAACACGCTCTTGTTTAATACATCTACAGGCAAAACAAGACCCATGAGAAGTAAAGAAGAGGCACATGATTACAGATATTTTCCAGATCCTGATTTATTGCCTTTAGAAATAGATCAAGAAGATATTGATAAATTAAAAAAAACGATCACAGAATTACCAGATGATAGAAAAAAAAGATATGTAGATGATTACAATTTATCTAACTATGATGCATCAGTTTTAACTGCAGATAAATTTGTATCTGATTATTTCGACAATGTAATTAAATTTGATAAAACACTTAAAAAGTCTTCAAAGATTGTTGTAAATTGGATTACATCAGAATTATTTTCACTTTTAAACGAAAATAATATTGAAATTAATAATTCTCCAATAACTCCTCAGTATTTAGGTAAGTTAGTAAAATTATTAAAAGAGGATATAATCTCAGGTAAGATTGCTAAAGATGTTTTAGTTGAAATGTTTAATACAAAAAAAGATCCAGAAAAAATTATAGAACAAAAAGGATTAAAGCAGGTTACTGACACAAGTGAAATTGAAAATATTGTCAATGAAGTTCTTCAAGAAAATCAAAAAATGGTTGATCAATATTTATCAGGTAAAGATAAACTACTTGGGTTTTTTGTTGGACAAACTATGAAAAAAAGTAAAGGAAAAGCTAATCCTAAAATTTTAAATGAAATTTTACAATCCAAGTTATCCAAGAAAAATTAAACGAAGTGTAAAAATTCTATATGATAAGAATAAAAAAGTTGCAACTACCCATATTATGCTTCCATTATAATTTTCTGCTGATCTCCAAATTCCCACAGTAATTAGAATTGTCCAAAAAATTAATAAAAGTTTAGTAAATAATGTAAAATTGCTAAAATCTAAAAAAGGTAAATAGCTTGTAAATTGATTATTACCAAATGCATAAATCTCGAGATTAAAAATTACTAATGTAAATAAGGCATTTAATAATTCACCAACTAACCAATAAGATCTCCATAGAGTGATTTCCCCTCTCCAAAATCTGCTAATTATTTTTTTCATATTTTATTTCTTTTAAATTATTACATTAATAAAATCCTCAACTTAATTTAAATATTAATGAATATAGTTGAGTTTCTAGTTACATTTCATTAATAAGGATATATGAATCATATACAGGAGAGATGGGTGAGTGGCTTAAACCACAGGTTTGCTAAACCTTTGAATTTTGTACTTTCTTGTTAAATATTTCTCAGTAATCCAACAAAAACATTTCCAATAACATCATTTCACGGCAACTGTGGACCACGTACGTATCACTTTGCTCTCAAAACTAGTATGAGGACACTAAGGAATTCGAAGCAACGAATTTGGGTCCCTTGTGCCCTCTATTTCCCTATAAAGATATTAAAAGAAATACCAAACGATTATGTAAATTAATCCAACTCACCAATTAAACTACCCTTTCCCCTCGTTATTTTCCCTCTTAATCCCGTATCGGTATTGTGTTAGGTTATCGTGATGAATAGAAAAGGTTTCTCTCTTATCGAACTCTTAGTTGTTGTTGCGATCATTGGTATCTTAGCAGCAGTAGGGATTGTAGCATATAGCGGGTATACAAATAGTGCTAAAGTTAATGCTGTGAAGGCAAATCATAAACTTGCAGTAAAAATAATCAACCAAGAATTAATGCGTTGTCAGTTAGAGGATAAAATACAAATGTATAATGGGTCAACAAAAAAATGTGAAGATTCACCTTGTCAATGGTCACCTCACCCTTTTAGTTATAATTTTTATAAAATAAGTAGTTGTTTGGACAGCGGTGATACTTTTAAAAATAATCCTTTTAATAATGCAGATCCTAATGGAGGATACCGCGCAACTTCAACAATACCAACTGTAGCTGAAATAGGAAGAACCCATTGCAATTTTGATAGTCTAAAAAATCCAGTAGTAATATGTAGTTCTCGTTGGGGAACAGGAACTAATGATTATGAACTGACAAATATTTCAGATCCTTTTTAAATAACAATGAAAAAAGCTTTCTCTATTATTGAATTAAATGTTATAAATTGGTTATGATTGAAAATTTTGGTAATATTTTTTATCTGATCATTCACGTTTTAATTACTGGATTGTTTGGAGTTTATATTGTGAGAATATATTTTGCTCCTGAAGGTCTAGTAAAAGAATTTAACATAGACAGGAGTGGTATCTATCTTATCAGGTTTATCGGAACCTTTGCATTTGGTTTCTTCTTAATGGGAATTTATATTATCTTTAGATCAGGCGGTCCTGAAGGAGCATGGATGTATTATAACTTGATTTTTATTATTGCAGCATCTCAACTTTTATATGAATCTTTATTTTATTTTAAGTTAATAGATAAGGATCTCGAAGCTAAAAATAGCTTAACTGATCTAGTCCTTTCAGTGTTCATGGTTGTGGCACCGGCAATACTTATATGGGGATTATCAGATAGAATTTATACAATATAAAAGATCCATATTAAAACTATCTCAAGATTATCAATATTAGTGGTGCAAATCTGTAATACTTGCTAACATTTTTTTTTAACAAATATTTGTTTTGGGTGTATCTTATTCCAATGAAAAAAGGTTTCTCTCTTATTGAACTCTTAGTCGTTGTTGCGATCATTGGTATTTTAGCAGCAGTGGGAATTGTTGCGTATAGTGGGTATACCGAGAGCGCTAAGATTAATGCTGCTAAAGCAAATCACAAAGTAGTTGTTAATTTTGTAGCAACAAGTTTGGCAAAATGTGACACAGGCCAACAATTAATTTTAAAACAAAATCCTACTACAAATACTGGGGACTTGTGTTCTCTAGTTATATCTGGAAACGTTAATCAATTAGCTACTAACTTTGTTGGTCATTTTAGAAGTCTAAAGTGGTGTAATCCTTTTGGCTGGAGAGGAGGGAGCGTTTGTGCTGAAGCAGTAGAAGCGGGAGGCACAGTGGGAGAGGGAACTGTAGGTGCAACAAAAATAATTACTAAATCAGGTTCTAAAACTTTATATATTGATACAAAATATACGTGTGGAAGCAGTGGTCAGACAGAGCTTTGCAGAACAGGAGAAACCCTAACAGATTTTATGGAAGTAAAATAATTGTGGTGCAAATCTGTAACACTTGCTAACATTTTTTTTTAACAAATATTAATTTTGGGTGTATCTTATTTAAATGAAAAAAGGTTTCTCTCTTATCGAACTCTTAGTCGTAGTTGCAATTATAGGTATTTTAGCAGCAGTAGGAATTGTTGCGTATAGTGGGTATACGAGTGGTGCAAAAGTTACAGCAACAAAAGCTAATCATGCACTAGTTGCTAAAATTATTCAAGCGGAAATTATGAGATGTAGTTTTGGTGAGGAACCACAGTTATCTCAAGGTATTAATCTTAAATGTAATGAAATTAGTCAGAAAAAAATTTCAGATCCTTGGTATCTAGCAACAAAGTTTGCTCAGCATTTTACAATTATACACAATAATACAGGAGAACAACAATGGAAAAATTTATTTGACAATGGAGCAGGAGTACAACCTACTAAGAATACACAGTGTAATCTTAATACTTTAGGTCAATCAAGTATTGCGGGGAGAAAAAATGAAATAATTGTGATTACTAGATATGGAACAGGAAATAACGATTGCCTTATTACAGTTGTATCTAGTGAGTTTTAAATGAAAAAACTTTTTTTTAACCTTAGTGACGAGCGAAAAAAGAATCACTAATGAGGTCACAATCAACGAAAAATCCATGGACCTCACACGTATCAATATAGTGTATTATTTATTAATATTTCATGCTAAATAATAATTAAGAAAGTAGAGCGATTACATTGTGTGAAGTGCAGAATGTTATTGAGATACTTGGAAATTTTAACTAAGAGGGTTAATAGTTTACGATGATAAATTTACAGGAGAGATGGGTGAGTGGCTTAAACCACAGGTTTGCTAAACCTGCGAAGAGGGTAACCTCTTCCGAGGGTTCGAATCCCTCTCTCTCCGCCAATAAATAAAATGTTTTTTGGAAGTATACCTGCAGTAATTACGCCATTTAAAAATAAAAAAGTTGATTACAACTCATTTGAAAAAATAGTTGATCATCTTATTTTAAATGGATCGAATGGTCTAGTGCCGTGTGGAACTACAGGTGAGTCTCCGACTTTATCACATGATGAACATAAAAAAATAATTGAAGAAACAATAAGAATTAATGATCAAAGAGTTTCAGTTATTGCAGGAACTGGATCAAATAATACTGAGGAAGCTATAGAATTTACAAAACATGCAGAAAGTGTAGGTGCGGATGCAGCTTTAGTTGTAACTCCATATTATAATAAACCTACTCAACAAGGTCTATATACGCATTTTAAAAAAATTGCAGATTGCGTAACACTTCCAATCATAATTTATAATATACCAGGAAGATCTGTAGTAGATATGTCTATTGAGACAATGATTAATCTATCTAAGATTAATAATATTGTTGGCGTTAAAGATGCCACTAATGATTTATTCAGACCTCTACTTACAGCGGCATATATGGAAAAAGAATTTTGTTATTTATCCGGTGAAGATGGAACTGCCTTAGCTTTTCTTTCTCAAGGAGGTCATGGCTGTATATCAGTAACTGCAAATGTTGCCCCAAAGTTATGTTCAGATATGCAATTAGCTTGGAGAGAAAAAAATATTCAAAAAGCACAAAAATTAAATTTACAATTAGCAAAGCTTCATAATGCTCTTTTTTTAGAATCTAGTCCTGGACCAGTCAAATTTGCAGCATCTTTAATAGGTTTATGTAGTAGTGAAACAAGATTGCCTCTTGTAGAAATTAATGAAAATACAAAAAAAAACGTTTCTGATATTCTAAAAAATTTATCTTTAATTTAAAATGAAAATCATAGCCAATAATAAAAAGGCAACTTATGATTATGATATATCACTAAATATAAATTCAGGTTTAGTTTTAACTGGATCTGAAGTTAAATCATTAAGGAATAACTCTTCTTCAATTAAAGAAGCTTATATAGAGGAAAAAGGTGGAGAATTGTGGCTCTCTAACTGCTTTATAAAAAAATATAATTCATCCAGCCATAATGAAAATAATCCAACTAGACAAAGAAAATTGCTTATTTCAAAAAAAGAGCTTAATAAATTAATTGGTTCCATAAAAAAAGATGGCTTCACAATAGTGCCAATAAGTATGTACTTTAATGACAAGGGTCTTGTAAAACTCAATATAGGACTTGGTAGAGGTAAGAAAAAATACGATAAAAGACAAAGTCAAAAATTAAAGGATTGGAACAAAAATAAACAACGATTACTTAAAAATAATTAATTTTATTTGCTTTTTTATAATTAGATATCTATAAGCCCTTCAAATGGCCAGAATTACAGTAGAAGACTGCATTGATAAATTTGATAGTAGATTTGAGCTTGTTTTAGTAGCATCAAATAGAGCTAGAAAACTACACTCTGGAGAAGAACCAACTGTTGAAAAAAATAACGATAAAAACAGCGTTATAGCTTTAAGAGAAATTGCAGAAGAAACTATTTCAGCTGATGAATTTAAGCAAAGTTTAGTTGAGGAATACCAATCAGTTTCCCCAATAGATGAAGAAGAGCTTGCTCTTGAGTTTGATAATGAGAATTGTGCTGAAGAAAATTCTGCAGCAGATGAATTTACTGGAGATCCTGTTGAAAGTAAATCAACTGAAGAATTAGTAGATATAAAAGAGACAATTACGGAAACAAATAATAATGAAGAATCTAATCCTGTCAGTGAGACCCAAACCGATCAATCTAGCTAATATTAGATCTTTCTTTTTTTTTTATTCAATTATTTTAATTTTTACAAATGATACTTGAAAAGATTAAAGAACTTGAAGAATTGATTATTTATTTAAATGCTGATGATAAGTCAGTAGTATCTAAAGCTTTAAAGTTTAGTAATAATGCTCATAAACATCAAACTAGACATTCTGGTGATCCCTTTGTTACCCATCCTATTGAAGTTGCAAAAATATTAACCTCAATTAAACTTGACGCTTCTTCAATAGCTGCGGGACTTTTGCATGATACTGTCGAAGATACTGAAATTACTAATGAATCTATACAAAATGCTTTTGGAGATCAAATTTCTCAATTAGTTCAAGGGTTAACTAAAATAAATAAATTTTCCCTAAAAGCTAATAAGTTAAAATTAGGAGAAAATTATAGAAAATTACTTTTAGCTGCAACAGAAGATTTGAGAGTTATATTAGTAAAATTAGCTGATAGACTTCATAATATGAGAACTATAGAATTTATAAAAGATGAAAATAAAAAAATTATTACATCTATGGAAACCCTAGAAGTATTTTCTCCTCTAGCTCAAAGGCTAGGAATGAAGGAGTGGCAAGATGAACTTGAAGATTTGGCTTTTAAATCAATTAATCCTGAAGCTAGAAATTCTATTATAGATCGATTAGATTATTTAAAATCCAAAGATGAAAATATTGTTGATGAAATAAGATATGAGCTAAGTAATATTTTTTTATCTGAGGATATAAATTGTAAAATAGAAGGTAGAATAAAATCTCCTTATTCAATTTGGAACAAGATAAAAAAGAAAAATATATCATTTGAACAACTATCAGATATCATGGCTTTTAGAATTATTACTAATTCAACAAGAGAATGTTATAAGTGTCTAGGAGTAATTCATAAAAAGTTTTCTTATATTCAAGGTAGATTTAAAGATTTTATTTCAGCTCCTAAATCAAATGGATACAGAGCTATTCATACTTCTGTTATGGGACCAAAAAATAAAAAAATTGAAATTCAATTTAGATCAAATGTAATGAATCAAATTGCAGATTTTGGTGTTGCAGCTCATTGGAAATACAAAGATCCGAAAAAAATCAAAGACAATGATACAAAAGAATATAAATGGATGCATGAACTTTTAGATTTAATGAATTCTTCATTAAATCAAGACGAACTAATTGAGAATGCTAAAATAAATGTTTTTCAAAATGATATATATGTTTTTACACCAAAAGGTGATGTAATAGAACTTCCAAAAAGCGCGACACCTGTTGATTTTGCTTATTCAATACATTCACAAATTGGAGATAAATGTGTTGGAGCTAAAATAAATGGAAAGCTTCAACCTCTTAAAACTATTTTAAAAAATGGAGATCAAATTGAAATAATAACTTCTGAGGAATCACAACCTTCACCATTATGGCAAAGATTTGCGGTAACTTCAAAAGTTAAATTTCAAGTAAGACGTTTTTTTAGAACTAAAAAAAGAGAAGAATATACGATATTTGGTAAACAAATATTAGAATCTTTTTTTGAGAAAGAAAATTATGAACTTAATAAATCTACAATAAATAAAATAAAAAAAGATTTCAAATTATCAGATATTGAAGACTTGTATGAGCTCGTTGGCTCCGGAAGTATGACTGCAGTTTCAGTTATAAAAAAAATTTATCCAGAATTTAATTATAAACCAACAAACAAATTTTTAAATGAGTCAGAAAAGGCTATAAAATTAAAAGGCCTTACAGCGGGTATGTCCTATCATTTATCTGGATGTTGTTCACCTATAAAAGGTGATACGATAGTAGGTATAGTTACCGCTGGCATTGGTGTAGCAGTTCATACAGTTGATTGCGAAATCTTATCATCCTATAATGATAATCCTGAAAGATGGCTTAACATTTCATGGGAAAATACAGGTAATAAAAATATCGTCTCAAATTCTCGATTAAATGTTGTTCTTAAAAATCAGCCAGGCAGTCTTGGTAAAGTTACAACTATAATAGCTAAAAATAATGGAAATATTTCTAATATTAACTTTTCAATTAGAAAAGTTGATTTCTATGAAATAATAATAGATATTGAAGTTAGAGATGCTAACCATCTCAAAAATATTTTGGCAGCTTTGAGATTAGTTTCTGAAGTATCTTCTCTTGAGAGAATAAAAGGATAATTAAGTGATACTTACAAATGGCATAGATATAATTGATATTAGAAGAATAAAAAAAACCATAGATAGATTTGGTTATAAATTTAAAAAAAGATGTTTTACTCATAATGAAATAATTAGATCTGAAAGTAAAATTAATTCATCAGAATCTTACGCTAAAAGATATGCTGCTAAAGAAGCATGTGCAAAAGCTTTAGGTTCAGGGCTTGCAAGAGGTGTTTTTTGGAAAGATATTGAAGTTTATAATGATAAACACGGCAAGCCAAAAATAAGATTATATAATCAAGCTCTTAAGTTTTTTAGAAAAATCAATAATGATTCAAATTGTTCTATTGAGGTATCTTTATCTGATGAAGCTAATTATGCAATCGCAAATGTAATTATTTATGAAAACAAAAAAACAAAATAGTTTTTTAAGTAATTTAAAATCAGTTTCTGTGGCAGTATTTATTGCTTTATTAATAAGGTCATTCATAGCTGAGCCTTTTAATATTCCCTCAGGCTCAATGAAACCTACCTTGCTTGTTGGAGACTTTATTTTTGTTTCCAAGTGGTCTTATGGATATTCCAGACATTCTTTACCATTTTCAATACCAATTATTTCAAAAAAAATTTTTGATAGAAATCCAAAAAGAGGAGATGTTGTGGTATTTAAAACTCCTGAAGATAATAGAACTGATTATATAAAGAGAGTTATTGGACTTCCAGGAGATAAAATTAAAATAATAAATGGTCAAATAATAATTAATGACAATAAGATAATCAGAAAAAGAGCTCTTGATTTTATTGATAATGATAAAAATGTATCACTAAAACGTAATAGAAAGTACATAGAGTATTTCGATAATTTTCAAATAGAAGTATTAGATATAATGGATAATGGAATTGTCGATAACACTAAATTATATGAAGTACCAGAAGGTCATTTTTTTGTTATGGGAGACAACAGAGATAATTCACAAGATAGCAGGTTTGATAATATTGTAGGCTATATTCCATATGAAAATTTGGTAGGAAAAGCTCGTTTTGTTTTTTTCTCTCTAGAAAATTCCCGTTTCTTGCAACTATGGAAGTGGCCAAAATCAATTAGAACAGATAGAATATTTAAGTCTATCAAATGATAAACAAAAAAAAAATTAATCAATTCGAGGAAATTATTTCCTATAGTTTTAAAAATAAGCAACTTTTAGAAAATGCTTTAGTGCACCCAAGTTATATTGCTGAAAATAAAAAAAAATTAGTTAAGGAAATTAGTGATTTTGAAAGATTAGAGTTTTTAGGAGATAGAGTCTTAGGCTTGGCAATATCTTCAATAATTTATAAAAAATTTAATAAAAATAATGAAGGAGATTTATCAAAAAAACTTTCATATTTGGTTCAAAAAAACTTTTTGCATAAAATCTCTGTAAATCTTAAAATTGATAGATTTCTTAAATTTTCATCAAAAAAAAATAATAAAATGAATATTTCAATTTTAGCTGACTCTATAGAGTCATTGATTGGCGCTTTATATTTAGATGGAGGTTTTATAAGTGCAAAAAAATTTATACACTCTACTTGGGGACCTTATTTAAATATTGAAGATAAAAATATGCAGGATCCAAAAACTAAGTTACAAGAACTTTCTCAACAAAAATTAAAAAAATTACCTGAATATAATTTAATTAAAAAAGAAGGGCCTTCACACTCACCTACTTTTACAATATCATTAAAAGTATTAAACTTAAAAAAAATAATAAGCAGTGGCTCTACAATTAGAGATGCTGAGAAAAATGCTGCATCTATTGTTTTAAAACTAATTAATGAAAAGTAAGATACTTAAAATTAGTATTGTTGGAAGAACGAATGCTGGAAAATCCACTTTAATTAATAAAATTGTAGGTGAAAAAATATCAATTCAAAATAAAAAAATAAATACTACTCAGGAAACAATAATTGGAGTTAAAAATATCAAAAATATACAACTACTTTTTTATGATACTCCCGGTTCTAATTTTATAAAAAATTCTAGTAATCAGGTAAAAATACTAAAAAAAAATTTATGGCATGGTATTGATGAGTCAGATTTAATTTTATATTTGATTGACTCACATACCATAAATATGAGTTTTCTGTATGATCAGTTAGGTAAAATTAAAGAGGTTAAAAAAAAAATATTTATTATTTTCAATAAAATTGATTTGATATCCAAAAAAAAACTTTTACCAATTATTTCTGAAATTAATAATAAATATAAAATAGAGTCTTTTTTTACATTATCGGCCAAAAAAAATATTGGTATTGAAGAACTTTTAACTGAATTAATCCAATATGCATATTCTTCTAAATGGATATATTCTGAGGATGAAATAACTAATAAAGATGATAAGTTTATTTTAAGTGAATTATTAAGAGAAACAATACTAACATATCTTCATAAAGAAATACCATATAATATTAATATTGTAACTTCCCATTATAAAATATTGAAACACTCAGAAGTTAAAATTAAACAAAAAATCTATATTAATGAAAAAAGATATAAAAAAATTATTCTAGGAAAAAATGGCACCATGATTAAAAAAATAAGAGAGAATTGTCAAAAAAAAATAAAAAAAATTTTTAGAAAAAAAATACATTTATATCTTGAATTAATTAGTCAATGACAGAAAATAAAAGCAGAGGCATTCTATTATATAGCAAACTATCATCAGAAAATAATTTATTTTTAAAATTTTTAACTGAAAATGATGAAATATTAACCGGTATTTGTTTTGGCGGATCAACAAAGAAGAAAAAAAATATTTATCAGTTAGGATATTTTTTAAATTTAAATATTAAACTTAAAAATTCTAATTTCCCAAATAATATATCTGGAGAGTTATCCAAACCCTATATTTATGATATCTTTGTAGATAAATATAAATTGCATTCCTTACTATCAATTGTATCTTTATTAAATTTATCTATTATTGAAGGTCAAAAAATTAGAGGATTATTTGAAAGTACAAATAAAATAATTAATATAATCTCGGCACAAGAAAATTGGTTAGTTGATTATTTTTTATATTTATTAAATTTATTAAAATTAATAGGATATGAAATTGATTTTGCTAATAAACAATCACTAATTTATCTAAATTTAGATACATTGCAATTTGTTAAGAATAATTCTAATAAATCTATTGTTTTTCCACATTATTTACTAAGCAAATTAAAAAAAATGAATTTTGAAGATGTTAATTCTTTTTTTAAAATATTTGAGATAATTTTGCAAAATCATCATTTAAATAACATGAATCTTAATATACCTATTAATTATCTAAAGTTTAAAAAACTAATCTTAGGATTTTTGTCAAAAAAATGAAAAGTATTATAAAGGATGATATTAATGAAATTTTAAAGAGTAGATATCTCTCCTATGCAGTATCTACTATTATTTCAAGATCTCTTCCTGATTTAAGAGATGGTTTAAAACCGGTTCATAGAAGAATAATTTATTCTATGTATTTATTAAAATTATTTAATAATTCACCTTTTAAAAAATCAGCACGAATTGTAGGTGATGTTATGGGGAAGTTTCATCCTCACGGTGATCAAGCTATATATCAAAGCTTGGTAAGAATGGCTCAGGATTTTTCTACACGAATTACTCTAATAGAGGGACAGGGTAATTTTGGAAATATTGATGGCGATAATGCTGCTGCTATGAGATATACTGAGGCAAGACTAGAAGATATAACAGAATTATTCTTTGATGGTATAGAGGAAGACTCTACTACTTTTAGTGATAATTATGATGGGCAAAATTTAGAACCAGATGTTTTGCCATCCAAGTTACCTAATATTTTGTTAAATGGTTCGACTGGTATTGCAGTTGGAATGGCAACTAATATTCCTCCTCATAATTTATTAGAAATAAATGACTGTTTAATTAAAATAATACAGCAACCAAATACGTCTGAAAATGAACTTCTTAAAATAATTAAAGGTCCTGATTTGCCAACTGGAGGAGAAATTATATTAAGTTCTGAAGAAAAGAAAAATATCTATAAGAAAGGTTTTGGTTCTTTTCTTATTAATTCTAAATGGCATGATGAAAAAATCAAAAATGGTTTGTATGAGGTGGTTATTACTGAAATTCCATTTCAAGTAAACAAGGTGAAAATTATTGAACAGCTTGCCAATTTAATTAATCAAAAAAAAATACCATTAGATGATGTTGCTGATGAATCAGATGAAAATATAAGAATTGTTCTTAAACCAAAGAATAGAAATATAGATAAAAAAAAATTAGTAGATTTATGTTTTAAACTTACTGACTTATCTATCAAATATTCTTGCAATTTTAATGTTCTAGAAAAAGGACGTATACCAAAACAATTAGGTTTAAAATCAATACTTTCTCAATTTGTTGATTTTAGAAAAATTACTGTAAAACGTAAATCAAAATTTAATATAAATAAAAATAATCAAAGATTAGAAATACTTAAAGGTTATTTAATTGTATTTGCTAATTTAGATAAAATAATAAAAATTATTCGAATCAAAGATGACCCTAAAAAAGAAATGATTAAAGCTTTTAAAATATCTGAAGTGCAGGCTGAAGCTATTTTAAATATGCGTCTTGGTTCATTAAAAAAATTAGATGAATTAAATATCAATAAAGAAATAAAAAAATTAAAAGAAATTAATGCTGATCTTAAAAAACTTATAAACAATGATGATTATTTGAGTAAATTTTTAATTAAACAAATAAAAGAAATAAGTGACTCATTAAGTGAAAAAATAAAATTACGAAGAAGTAAGATTAATACAGCAGATGATTATGAATTAGATGTTAAAATTGATGAATTCACTGAAATTGAAAAATTTAATGTTTTGGTTACTAAGGATAATCTTCTTAAAAAAGTAAAAGATTATTCTGAAGATAATAAAGATAAAGATAATAACATTAAGACCTCCATACCTATTTCATCTAATCACAAACTTCTAATCTTTTTATCCTCTGGTAAAGTTTTAACCTTAGATCCAAATTTACTTCCAGGTGGTAAAGCTTCCCCAAAATCTTACATTGAACTTATAAATGTAGGTGTTGATGAAAAATTAATTGCTGTATTTAATGCTAATACGCAAAGAAAATTGCTTCTTATCTCTAAATTTGGAAAAGGTTTTATTTCAATTTCTGAAAAAATCATTACCAATCAAAGAAAGGGTAAAAATATAATTAATCTTAAAAATAATGATCGGCTAATAAATGTTCATCATTTATATAGTAATCACTTAGCTTTAGTATCCAAAAATGAAAAATTACTTATCTTTGAAACATCATCTCTTCCAACTTTAAACAAAGGGGCAGGGGTTCAATTAATGAAAATTAAGGATAAAGACTTTATTGTTGATAGTTACTTATTTGATCCAAAAGAAGGTCTGTTGTGGCACAAAGGGGCAAAACAAAAAAAATTAAAAGATATTGATTATTGGATAGGTAAAAGAGCTCAAGTAGGTAAAAAAATTCCAAGGGGATTTAATAAAAATCTTAAATTTAATAGTTAACTTATTATTATAATTCATTTAAATACTTTAGGGCTATGAAAGATAATTATCTTAACACACAATCAAGTTTAGCAATGAAAGGTGCGGGTTATTATTCTGCAAAAACAGCAGGTGCTAAAAACGCTATAGATAAAACACAAAAAGTAATTGAGAATGCCCTAGAAACTATCCCATCAACGGAAATACTAAAATTTGCAGATTTTGGCAGTGCCGATGGCGGCACAAGTCAAGAAATGTGGAACAATATTATCAAATTAATTAGAGAGAAAGGCGACGATAGACAAATTGAAATTTTGTATACCGATTTAGCTTCAAATGATTTTTCAACTCTTTTTAAAACTATGCAAGGTATGTACAAAAATTCCCAATTTGCATTTCAAAAAAATTTTTCAAATGTCTATGTTCATGGATGTGGTACTGGTTTTCATCAACAATTAATGGCTAATAATTCATTAACATTAGGTTTTTCTGCAACAGCAATGCATTATGTTTCAGAAAGACCATGTTTAATAGAAAATCATGTTCATATGACTGGTGCAAATGAAAGTGAAAAAAAATTATTTAAAAATCAAGCACATAAAGATTGGGAAACTATTTTATTAAATAGATCAAAAGAAATGATAAATGGAGGACGTTTTATCTGTATTAATTTTGGAATAGATGAACAGGGCAGATGTTTAGGCAATACAGGCGGTCATGTAATGTTTAATAATTTTGCTAAGAATTGGAAATATCTTGAAAATCAGGGATTAATCACAAATCAAGAATTTATTAATGCAACTTTCACTCAGCATTATAGGACTGTTGAGGAATTTAAGATGCCATTTGATGATAAAGACTCAGTTGTTTCAAAATCAGGTTTAATTCTTAAATCTTGCGAAACAATGATAACAGATTGTCCTTACAAAATGCATTATCTAGCGAATAAAGATAATATGTCTTCAGAAGAATATGCAAAAACTCTAATTCCTACAATGCGAAGTTGGTCTGAGACAGTTTTTAAAAATGCATTAATTAATAGAACTGAAAAAGAAATTAATGAGATTGTTGATAAATTTTACGATTTATACATCGAGGAAGTATCAAATAATCCAGAAGGCCACGCCATGGACTATGTTCATGTGATTATGGATATAGAAAAGATTTAATTTAAAAATTAAGAGAAATATCTTTGTGTGTAGAACGACAAGCAGCAACATATATAGCTTGTTCTTTTGTTAATTTTTCCTGTTGTCTAAGACCAATAGTGGTTTTAATAGAATTATCAAATTTAACTAACTGAGGTAATAATTCTACTTCAGCTTTTTGACGCCATTCTTTTTCTAATAAGAATATCCCATAAGCTTCATCTATAAGTTTAATTATTTTATTAATATCAGCATCATCTTTTTTTAATGCTCTTCTTGCTTTGGAAAGTTTTTCTTGAATTAAATCAGCCCCAGCTATTTCATTCAATGCCTTTTCAATAGATTTAATTTCATTCATTCCATCATCTTTTGATACATTAAATATTTTTTCTTTTAAATTTTGAATCTCATTATTTAGGTTATTAAGTTTATCTCTATCGATAATAATATTTTTTGTTAATTGAATATTTTCATAAATTGAATCAACATTTCTTCTATATAAAGTTATAGCCATTTTATTTTTTAAAGCTAAATCTCTGTATTGATTATTTTCATTTTCCCAGTTAGGAGGAATTTTTTCGCCAATATCTATTTTTTCTCTATTTAATTTATCTATACGAGATTTAATCTTATCAGCTTTAATTGTTTCATTATCTCTTTCTAGATATTTTTTTTCTTTTTCTAATTTTTTAACTTTAATATCTATTTTATTTATTTTTTTTTGAATTTTTCTTACAGCTTGGTGCAATGATCTATAATCTATACTATATTCATTTAAATCTAATTTAGTTAATTTAATATCTTCTACTAATTCAAAAGTTAAAATGACATTTGTAAAAGTATTTTCTAATAATTCTTTATTTTCTGTAGGCAAATAATTAAGATTAAGAGTGGTTAAATTATCAATATTGGCTTTAATTATACTTCCATTATTTTCATATAATTCAAATTTATATTCTTGAAGACAGTCTTGTAATCTAGGATTCATCGGAGGAGGAGATACTTCCGAAGTTAAGTAAGTTCTATATGGCAAATAGTTAACTAAAGAAGGGAAATAACCAACTATTCCTAACCCAAATAGTTGAAGAACTATAAAAGCTATCGCTCCTCTCCATATTTGAATAGTGGAAACAGTCTTAGGGGCTACTCCTCTTAAATAAAATAGAGAAAATCCAAATGGTGGAGTTAAAAATGACGTTTGCATATTTACACCTATCATAACGCCTAACCAAACTGCCGTTACGTTTGCATCAGTTTGTGCAAGCAGAATAGGAGCAATGATTGGCACTACAACAACAGCTATTTCTATAAAATCAAGGAAGAAACCAAGAATAAAAATTACCGCCATAACTACGAAGAATTGAGTCCAAAAACCTCCAGGTAAACTTGTTAAAAATTCAGTAACTAACTCTTCCCCACCAAATCCTCTAAAAGCAGCAGTTAACATAGCTGCACCAACTAGAATAATAAATACCATGGAAGTTGTTACACATGTTTCTAAAGCTACCCCTTTTAATGTATTATCAATTATTAGAGTTCTGTAAAAACTCCAGAATACAGAAATTGTTAAAGCAAAAACTGCTAAACTGGCTAAAGTAATTCCAATAACATCATTATAACTAGTTATATCTTTGACTCTCAAATCAAAATTACTCATAAGAAAATAAATTGCCACTAAAGAAAGAACAGCAATTATTGAAGGTGTGTATGCATGTTTTTTACCTTCATAAAGTCTATATCCGCCCATCATTGTGGCTCCTACAGCTCCAATCGCTCCTGCTTGATTTACAGTTGCTATACCTAATATAATTGATCCTAAAACAATAAAAATTAAAGTTAATGGAGGTACTAAAGATAAAAAAACTTTTTTAGTAAAATCTAAATCGTATTTACCATCATAAGGCACTGGTGGTGCTACACTAGGTTTAATTCTTGCATAAATTAAAACGTACAACATATATAAACCCACGAGAACTAAACCAGGTAAAAATGCTCCAAGAAACATATCTCCAGCACTTGTAGAAGATACAGAATATGATCCAGGCATGCTAAACTCACCTGTAAATAATTTATATTCCGCTTGTCTAGCAGTGTTAGCAACATCTGAGGCACTTGCTAATTGATCTGCAAGTATGATTAACACTATTGAAGGGGGGATAATTTGACCTAATGTTCCCGATGAGCACACTATTCCGCTTGCAAGTGACTTATCATAATTATTTCTTAACATTGCAGGAAGGGAAATTAAGCCCATAGCAACTACAGTTGCCCCAACAATACCTGTTGTTGCAGCAAGTAAAGCTCCTACAAATATAACAGAAGTACCAAGTCCTCCGGGAATAGGACCAAAAAGTTGCCCCATTGTAACTAATAAATCTTCAGCTATTTTTGATCTTTGAAGCATGATACCCATAAAAATAAACAAAGGTATTGCTATCAAAGTGTCTCTTTCAACTTCCCAATAAACAGCTCTAAAATTAGTTATACCTGCTGATAACCATTGTATAGGACCATCTTGATGAAAATATTCACTTGGATTATTTGCAAATAAATAGCCAGCTAAAGCAGCCATTAAAATAGTAAGAACAGCCGAACCTGGAAGAGAAAAGGCAACTGGAAAGCCTGATCCAAGTGCTATAATCATTGTTAAAATGAGAATTAATAAAAATACAGTTTCCATTAATTTGATTTAGCTTTCAAAAGTTTAGAAGAATTACTCATAAAAAAGCTAGTAAACGTAATTAGCATTGTTAAAGCATAAATAGCAAGAAACCCTGCCATTAAATATTTAACCTGCATCCCATAACCGCTCATAGATTGTTCAAAAGTTTTAATTGGAGCATTTAATATACATTGTTGGCACCACATTCCTCTAAGTAAAATTGTTGCACAAATTGGAATGCCCAGTAATAACGAACCTAAAAGATTTGACCACGCTTTTCCTCTTTCAGAAAAATTAGTATAGAGAATGTCAACTCTTACATGTCCTTCTTTTAATAAAGCATAGGAACTAGCAAATAAAAAAAGAGATCCGTACCAAAATCTCACAAGATCACCCATAAAAGTTTGTTCATAAGAAAATATAAAACGTGCTACTACAATTTGAAATTCAGCTATGACAACTAAAAAAGCTAGCCAAAAAAAACCAAGAGTTTTGGTAAAATAACCAATAATAAAAGCTAATATAATCAAAGGGAAATGAATATAAGTACCTCTAAAAACTGATTTACCCAAATTCATTCCTAAATTTTCTCCAAATAAAGGAATTAAAAAATCTTCAACTCTTAAAAAGGATAGAATCATATCGACTAATCCTACAATTAAAACACTCCAAAAACATGATCTGATAATATAAGCGGAAAAATTACTTAAGTATTCAGAATCTTTATTTATTTCAACTTGATTATATAATTTAACATAAATGAATGAAATTAATATTGCGATTAAATAAATTAAAAACTGTATCCATGATTTATAAAATTCATTGGAGCTAAGTTCTTTATTATTTTCAAAAAAAAAATTATAACTTCCGAAAAATTTATCAACTCCTGGATAATCATACCAATGATTTAGTACATTATTAATTAAAAAAGCAAATGTAAGAAAGATTATGGACCAACTAAATATTCTTATTGGATTATTTAATTTTTCAATCATAAATAATGAAAATTTTTACTTACTATAATAATAAAAAAGCGGAGATTAACTCCGCTTTTTATTAAGAATTAAACTCCCAGAGCTCTATTTCTTTGTTTTAAATAAGCTCCATCAGATAGTTTCATCCAAGCTCCAATTTCAGCACGAGCATTAACAAAACTTTCGTGGGTTCTATTAGCAAGATCGCTGTGTTCAACAACTTCTGCATACACTTCCTCAGAAGCTTCTGCAAAAGCATCGTAAACATCATCATTGAATTCCTTTAATACAACCCCTTGTTCATCAATAAGTTTTTTAAGCGATGAACCATTATTTGCATTATACTCTGACATCATGATATCATTTTCACAAGTAGCAGCAGCCTCAATCAATGCTTGATCAGATGCTGATAAACTTGTTAACCAAGATTTGTTACATCCTGCTGCAAGCATGGAAGCTGGCTCATGCATTCCTGGATAATAATAGTATTTAGCTGCTTCATAAAATTTCATAAAAGCATCATTCCATGGACCAACCCATTCAGTAGCATCAATTGCTCCTGAGACAAGATTTTCATAAATTTGTCCACCTGGAAGTGATACTGGAGATGCTCCCAATTTAGCGATTACATCACCACCTAGTCCAGGCATACGCATTTTAAGTCCCTTAAAATCACTAGCTGAATTAATTTCTTTATTGAACCAACCACCCATTTGAACTCCTGTGTTACCACACATAAAGTTTTTAAGGCCGTATCCATCAGCAAGTTCATCCCAAAGTTCTTGACCTCCTGCAAATCTAATCCAAGCATTCATTTCTGAATAACTGAAACCAAATGGAACTGCAGTGAAATAAGCCCAAGCTGGATGTTTACCTTTCCAGTAATAATCAGCTGCGTGATACATTTGCGCATTTCCTGATGCAACTTCATCAAATGAATCAAAAGCACCTACACGTTCACCAGCAGCAAAATATTCTACATTAAAGCGACCATCACTCAATGTACTTAATCTTTCTGCAAATCTTTGTGCGCCAGTTCCTAAGCCTGGAAAATCTCTACCCCAAGTTGCAACCATTGCTATATCTATTCTATCAGCAGCAATTGCTGGAGCAGGAAAAGCTGAAACAGCCGCAACCGCTCCACCTGCTATTCCGGCTTTTTTTAAAAAGTCACGACGTTTTACATTTTTTTTATTCATAATTCCTCCCGAATAAATGAAAATTATATAAATTAATCATAACTTTTATTATTAGAGATTAATACTGATTTTTAAGGTTATTTAGTAATTTGACAAATTATTTGTTTATAAGATTTTTAGAATACATTTTATAAAAAGAGAATTTTTTTTGATATATATATCAAAAAGATGGAATATTAGTCTGGTTTCTGCCTAAAATTAGAGAATGGATATCTTCCGTTCCCTCATAAGTTTTTACTGTTTCTAAGTTAACAAGATGTCTCATTATATGATAATCCTCTATTAATCCATTTGCACCTAGCATATCTCGACAATCCCTAACTATGTCTAAAGATTTTTTACAATTATTTCTTTTTAATATAGATATTGAATTGATTATATCCTTACCTTCATTCATTGCTTTTGCTGTTATATGACAAGCAGCTAATCCAAGATTTATTTCTGTTTGCATGTCAGCGAGTTTTTTTTGAATTAATTGATTTGCTGCTAGAGGTTTTTTAAACATAATTCTATTTTCAACATAATCTTTGGCAATCAACCAGCATTCAGTAGCAGAACCTAAAACTCCCCAGCTAATACCAAAACGAGCCTTATTTAAACAACTAAAGACTGAGCTCCATCCTTCTGTATTTTCAAGGCAATTTGAATTATGAAAATAAACATTATCAATTAATATTTGACCTGTTGGACTAATTTTTAAACTTGTTTTATTTTCAATAATATTTGTTGAAAGTCCTTTTGTTTCTTTTTCTAGTATAAATCCCTTTATTGAATTTGTTTCATGTTTTTCATTAAGTGCCCAAACTATAAATATATCAGCTATAGGAGAGTTAGTTATCCAGTTTTTATTTCCATTTAAAATATAACCATCTTGATGTTTTTTATATGTGGTTTTCATTGATGATGGATCTGAACCGGCTTCACTCTCCGTTAAACCAAAGCATCCAATTTTATCTCCTGATATTAAGTCAGGAAGGTATTTATCTTTTTGTTCTTCATTTCCGAATGAATGTATTGGATGGATTACTAATGATGATTGAACTGAAATTGATGACCTGTAACTACTATCAATTTTTTCTATTTCATATGCTATCAAACCATATGCCGTATCTGATGCTCCAGAACCACCATGACTATTAATAGTTGAACCGAGTAATCCAAGTTTACCAAATTCTTTATAGAGTTCTCGATCAAAATAATGATTTCTATTATGCTTTACAACATTAGGTTTTAGGATTGATTCTGAAAAATCTTTTACATTTTTTTGGATATGTAGGTCTTCTTCTGATAAATTTTCAAATATAAAAAAGGGATCAAACCAATTATTTTGTTTCATAGAAAGGTATGCAATATCATTATTTTATTATAAGGGAATAATAATAAATAAATATGGAAAAGAAAATTTATATAGCGTCAGACCATGCTGGTTATGAAATGAAGTCTAAATTATGCGATTATTTTAAAACATTTATAGATTTGGGAACAAATTCAAATGACAGTGTTGACTATGCAGATTTTGCTCACAATTTAACAAACAATGTATCACAAAATGAGGAAAGTTTAGGTATTTTGATTTGTGGTACTGGAGTGGGGATGAGTATAGCTGCAAATAGGAAAAAGGGAATTAGAGCGGGATTAGTTAACAGTACTGAAATCACAAGATTAATTAGACAGCATAACAATGCTAATGTATTGGTATTACCGGGAAGATTTATGGCAGAAGAAGAGGCAAAAAATTGTGTTCAAATATTTTTAGAAACTGAATTTGAAGCAGGTAGACACAAACTAAGGATTGAAAAGATATGAGTCAAAATTTTTTTAATGATGAAATTAAGTATGCAGATCCTGAAGTATATTTAACTTTAAAAAAAGAACTTGAGAGACAGCAAAATCAGATCGAATTAATCGCTTCAGAAAATATTGCTTCAAAAGCTGTTCTAAATGCTCAAGGATCTGTTATGACTAATAAATACGCTGAAGGGTACCCTGGAAACAGATATTATGGCGGATGTGAATTTGTTGATGAAGCAGAAAATATAGCTTTGGAAAGAGTGAAGAAGTTATACGGTTGTAAATTTGCAAACCTACAACCTCATAGTGGCGCTCAAGCTAACCAAGCTGTTTTTTTAGCTCTTTTGCAACCTCATGACACTATACTTGGAATGTCGCTAGCGTCTGGTGGACACTTAACACACGGAGCTAAACCTAACTTATCTGGTAAATGGTTTAATCCAATTCAATATGGTGTTAAAAAAGATGGAAACGATAAAGATTTAATTGATTACGAAGAAGTTGAAGTTCTCGCAATTGAACATAAACCTAAATTAATTATAGCTGGAGCATCAGCATATCCAAGAACTATAGAATGGAAAAAATTTAGAGAAATAGCTGATAAGGTCGGAGCATATCTATTAGTTGATATGGCTCATTACTCAGGTTTGATAGCTGGTAAACAATATCCAAACCCAATAGAGCATGCTCATGTTGTCACTTCAACAACTCATAAAACATTAAGAGGGGCAAGAAGTGCAATGATTTTGACTAATGATGAAACATTAATAAAAAAAATTAATAGTGCCGTCTTTCCTGGATTGCAGGGCGGCCCACTTATGCACGTAATGGCAGCTAAAGCTGTTGCTTTTGGTGAGGCACTTAAGCCAGAATTTAAGGACTATATAAAAAAAGTTATTGAGAATGCAAAAGTATTTTCATCTTCTTTGGTAAATAATGGGTTCAAAATTGTAACAGGTGGTACTGATTCTCATATTGTATGGTTAGATTTAACTCCCAAAAATGTTACGGGTGATAAGGCTGAAAAAATACTTGAAGAAGTTGGAATTGCTTGTAACAAAAATGCCATTCCTTATGATCCTAATCCACCAAAAATAACAAGTGGGTTGAGATTTGGCACAGCTGCTGCCACTTCAAGAGGCTTTAATGAGAATGATTTTAAGGAAATTGCTGATATTGTATCAGAAGTACTTGATAATATTAATCAAAATGCAGATAATAAAATAGAATTTATCTCTTCAATGAAAAATAAAGTTATTAGTATGTGTAAAAAATATCCAATTTATAATAAGGCTTTTTAATGAGATGCCCTTTTTGCAGCAATGAAGATTCTCAAGTAAAAGATTCAAGACCTACAGAAGATAATACTGCAATCAGGCGAAGACGTATTTGTGAACAATGTGGTTCAAGATTTACTACTTTTGAAAGAATTCAATTAAGAGATTTGATTGTTGCAAAATCCAATGGCCAAAAAGAAACTTTTGATAGAGATAAGATGTATAGATCCCTATCTTTAGCAGTTAGAAAAAGAAACATAGAAACTGAAAAAATTGAAAAAATTGTTAATGCAATTGTTAGAAAGTTAGAGAATACTGGCGAAGGCGAAATTAAAACTGCATTAATTGGACAGTATATTATGGAGGCATTATCTAATCTTGATCAAGTAGCTTATGTAAGGTTTGCTTCGGTATATAAAGATTTTAGAGAAGTAAAAGATTTTGAGGATTTTTTAGGAAATCTTGAAGATAAATAAATATATTTTGTAATGCTTAGTCATACAAAGTATATTAATAAAGCACATGATTTGGCATCAAAAAATTTAGGAAAAACTTTTCCTAACCCTACAGTCGGATGCATTATTGCTAAAAATAATAAAATAATATCTAAAGGAGTAACTAGTAGTACCGGAAGACCACATGCAGAAGAAATAGCGCTTCAAAAAGCAGGTAAAAATGCAAGAGGAGCAACAATGTATGTAACTTTAGAACCATGCTTCCATAGTTCACAAAATGGTTCCTGCACAGATCAAATTTTGAGATCAGGTATTAAAGCAATATATATTTCTTGCATTGATCAAGATCCTAGAACAAAAAATAAAAGTGTTAATAAGCTTAAACGAAATAAAATTACAGTTATTGTAGGTTTAGAAAAAAATAAAACATTAAGAACAAATAAATTTTTTTTTAAAAGTTTAGTTAAAAAGAAGCCTTATACTAAAGTTAAAATGGCAATATCAAATGATGAAAAAATAGCCTGGGGTAATTATAAAAGTAAATGGATTTCAAATTCAAAAAGCAGGTCTTACGTTCATACTTTGAGATCTAAAAGTCAAGCAGTGTTAACTACATCAAAAACTATTATTAAAGACAATCCAAGATTTACAGTGAGAAATAGAAATAAAATTATTAAGAGTCTCAATGTTGTTATAATTGATAAAAATTTAAATATTCCTATAAATTCCAGAATTTTAAAAAATTTACATGAAAAGAGAATTATAATTTTTACATCAAAAAATAATTCTAAATCTCAAAAATTAATTCAGCTTGGATGTGAAATTATTGAGATGAAAAAAGAAAATAATAAATTAAATTTAAAAAAAATATTTTATAATTTATATAAATTAAAAATTTCTGATTTAATTGTTGAGGCTGGAGGAGTTTTATTTGCTGATTTGCTTAAAAACAACTTAGTTGACGAAATTCATTTATTTAAAGCCCCAATAATAATTGGAAAAAAGGGCATTCCTGTAATTAATGGAGAAGACTTGAAAAATGTTCATAAGAAATTATTAGAAAAAATTAAATTTGATGATAATTTATATTTTAAATACGAAGTAAAATAAATGTTTAGTGGAATAATTCAAAATTTAGGCAAAGTAGTTAATTTTTCTTATGGAGAGTTAGAAATATCAACTGCGCTTAATTTAAGTGATTGTAAAGTAGGTTCCTCTATTTGCTGTAATGGTGTTTGTTTGACTGCTACAGAAATAACTTTGAATTATAAAGAATATCATTTTAAAGTTAATGTTGGTGAAGAAACGCAACAAAGAACTACATTTTCTCCAAATCTTATTAATAATTCTAATTTTATAAATTTAGAAAAGTCTCTCAAAGTTGGAGATGAAATTTCAGGACATTTTGTTTATGGTCATATTGATCGAACAAGTAAGTTAATAAAAATTAACTATCTGAAAAATAGTTGGGAGTTTATTTTTGAAAATTTTCAAGATGAAGATAAAATATATATAGTTGATAAAGCTTCAATAGCAATTAACGGAATTTCTTTAACTATTTCTAAGTCAACAAATGAAAATTTTTTTATTTCAGTCATTCCTCACACTTATGAAAATACTAACTTAAAATTCCTTAAAGAAAATGATATGGTGAATATTGAATTTGATTATTTAGCTAGATTTATAAAAAAAAGTAAAAATTAATGACTAATATTAAGAAAAAATACAATATTTCACCAATTGAAGAAATTATTGACGAGGCTAAAAATGGAAGAATGTATATCCTTGTTGATGATCCAAATCGAGAAAATGAAGGAGATCTAATAATTCCCGCACAAATGGCAACACCCGATGCAATTAATTTTATGGCTAAGTATGGAAGAGGGCTAATCTGTCTTTCAATGACCAAACAACGAATAGAAGAATTGGAACTACCTCTAATGAATCCAAATAATCAAAAAAATGATTTAACAGCATTTACAGTTTCAATTGAGGCAAGAGAAGGTGTGACTACAGGTATATCAGCTGCTGATCGTTCCCATACGATATCAGTAGCAATTAATCACAATAGGAAAAAAAATGATTTAGTTTATCCAGGCCATGTTTTCCCATTAATGTCATGGGATGGCGGAGTTTTAGTAAGGGCAGGTCATACTGAGGCTGCTGTAGATATTTCCAAGTTAGCAGGATTAAATCCTTCAGGAGTAATTTGTGAAATTATGAGTAACGATGGTGATATGGCGAGATTACCAGAGATACTAGAATTTTCACAATTACATAATTTAAAAGTAGGAACAGTATCTGATTTAATAAAGTACAGATTAAAATATAATAAAATAATTAAACAAATTTCAGAACGTTCTTTTGAAAGTAAAAAGGGCAGAGGTTTTATTCTAAAAATATTTGAAAATACTTTATCAAAAGAAAAACATTATGCATTAGTAAAAAATATAACTGCAGTTGAAAATTTATATCCTGTTAGAATGCATAAACTTAATATAGAAAAAGATATTTTTGCTGAAAAAAATTTTTTTGGCGATGAAATCAATCATTCATTTGATATGATTGAAAAAAATGGTTCTGGTGCAATAGTTCTAATTAATAGTGATATTGCACCAAATATTCTTAAAGCTTTTGATCAAAGAAAAAAACAAAACAATAAATTAGAACTTCGTGAATATGGTGTTGGGGCACAAATTCTTAAAGATATTGGTATTAAGAAAATAATATTACTTTCAAATTCAACTAAAAAAATTATAGCTTTAGATGGTTTTGATATTGAAATTATAAAACAACAAAAAATATGAAAAATAAAATTTTAATTGTAAGTTCAAACTATTATGCAGATATTAGTAGAAATTTAATTAAAGGCGCTACTGAAGAATTAAAAATGAACAATTTAGAGTTTGAAGTTCTATACGCGCCTGGTTGTTTTGAAATTCCTTTTTTAATCTCTAAGAATATTAAAAAATATAGAGGTTTTATTGCTTTAGGATGTCTAATTAGAGGGGAGACTTATCATTTCAATTTAATTGCTAATGAGTGTACAAGAAAAATTATTGATATTTCAAATAATTCATTGAAGCCAATAGGATTTGGAGTTTTAACATGTGAAAATTTAAAACAAGCAATAAATAGAAGTGATATTAGAAAAAAAAATAAAGGTAAAGAAGCGGCTAATGCTTGTATTAAACTTTTATAATCTTAATGCAAAATTATATTAAAACTGAAACTAGGCTTGTTTTTATTCAATTTATATTTTCTTCTTTATTTTCTAACTCTTCATTTAATGAAAATATTAATGATTTTGAAAATTACTTCTATAAGTTATCAGTTTCGTCAATTGAGCAGAAAAAAGAAACTCTTATTAATTTTAATAAAAATTATTTCAAAAAACTTACAAAAAGTTACGATGATTTTATTAAAAAAAATAATATTGAAGACATAATAAATTCTCTCATAAAGTTTGATAGAAATTATAAAAATTGGGATCAAATAAATAAATCAATAATTTTGTCTATTTTTTCTGAAATTGCAATTACAAAAAAAGAAAAAATTAAAATATTACTAAATGATTATATAAACATTTCTAAAACTCTAATACCCAAAAAAGATCTTGGTATGATTAATGCAATTACAGATAAATATTTAAGTGATAAAAATATCTTCTAATTCTAAATTATCGGAAAAAATAATAATAGATAAGTTTTTTAAAAAGCTTAACTTCAATAAAATTGGTACTTATAATTTTGAAAATGATGCAGCTTATTTGAATATATCTAGTAAATATAAAACCGTCGTAACAACTGATACTATAGTTGAAAATACTGATTTTTTTTCAAATGATCCCCCAGAGTCAATTGCTCAGAAAATACTTTGTATAAATCTTTCTGATATTTCTGCAATGGGAGCTTTACCTAAAACTTATACTTTAAATATATCTATAAATTCTAAAATAAATTATCACTGGTTAAAAAAATTTACTGATACTTTAAACAAACTACAAAAAAAATATAATATTTATCTTCTGGGTGGAGATATTTCAAAATCTAAGGAAATTAGTATAACGGCCACTATATTTGGTGAAGCCAAGTTGAAGAATATTATATCTCAAAATAATTGTAATTTAGGAGATGATATTTGGATAACGGGAAATTTAGGTAATTCTTATTTAGGTTATAGTATTTTAAAGAATAAAAATTTTAAGTTAGAAAATAAAAATTTATTATATTTTAAAAATAAATATTTGTATCCTAAACCATGCATGTTTGGATCTAAAGCTTATAAATATATGAATTCCGCAAAAGATATCTCGGATGGTTTTTTTGGTGATTTATCAAAAATTCTTGATGGAAAATATGGAGCTAGAATAAATACAAAATTAATACCACTTTCAGATATCTTAAAAAAAATTTTAAATAAACATAATCCACTTATTAGACTTGAAGATATTTTAAATTGGGGTGATGACTATCAGTTAGTTTTTACTTCATATAAAAGAAATAGGGAAAAATTATTAAGTTTATCAAAAAAAAATAGAGTTAAGATTTCACTTGTTGGTTCTGTTATTAAAAAGACTGGAATTTTTGATGATTCTCTACAAATTATAAAAAATATCCATAGTTTTGATCATTTTTCCTAAAATCTTGATTTTTCCAAGACTTTCTGTCATATGAGCAAAAAAATTCAAGGAGATTAGCTACAATGACAACAATGCAAATATTTATATTATTATGTGGTCTAGCTGCTGTTTTATACGGCTTAATTACATCTAGGCAAATTTTATCACTTAGTACTGGTAATGAAAAAATGGCAAGTATAGCAAGTGCAATCCAAGAGGGGGCAAGAGCCTATTTGAACAGACAATATTTAACTATCGGAATAGTTGGAATTGTTATTTTTTTATTCATATGGTTGTTATTTGGTCTATCCTCAGGTCTAGGTTTCTTAATAGGTGCAATTTTTTCAGGTGCTGCTGGCTATGTAGGTATGAATATTTCTGTTAGATCTAATGTAAGAACTACCCAAGCGGCAAGTTCAAGTTTATCTGAAGGCCTATCTGTGTCATTTAAAGCTGGAGCTGTTACAGGAATGTTAGTTGCAGGTTTCGCATTACTATCAATTGCGCTTTATTATTTCATTTTAGACAATTCAGGCTTATTCCCAGGTAGAGAAATTGTTGCTCCATTGGTATCATTAGGTTTTGGAGCATCTTTAATTTCCATTTTTGCGAGACTAGGTGGTGGAATTTTTACTAAAGGTGCAGATGTAGGAGCTGACCTTGTTGGTAAAGTAGAGGCAGGTATACCTGAAGATGATCCACGAAATCCTGCAGTTATAGCTGATAATGTAGGAGATAACGTAGGAGATTGTGCTGGCATGGCTGCTGACTTATTTGAAACTTATGTTGTAACTGTAGTTGCTACAATGGTTCTTTCTTCGATATTTTTTTCTGACCTTTCTTCTATGATGATGTACCCACTTGCAATTGCTGGGGTTTGCACTTTAGCAAGTATTGTTGGAACTTACTTTGTAAGATTAGGTAAAAGTGAAAATATTATGGCTGCCTTATATAAAGGTTTTGCAGTATCTGCAATTTTATCAGCTGTACTATTATATTTTATAACTGATCATGTTATAGGTTTAAATTCAGTTTTCTCTGTAGATGATAAAACATTTACTGGAATATCTCTTTTTTATTGTGGTTTATTAGGTTTAATTATTACTGGTTTAATTATTTGGGTTACTGAATACTATACAGGAACTAATTATAGACCTGTGCAAAGTATTGCTCAAGCATCTACAACTGGTCATGGAACAAACGTCATACAAGGTCTTGCAATAAGTTTGGAAGCAACTGCACTTCCGGCGATTATAATTGTAGCAGGTATAATAATAACTCATGCACTAGCTGGATTATTTGGAATAGCTATTGCTGTAACAACAATGTTAGCTTTAGCAGGAATGGTCGTAGCACTTGATGCGTATGGTCCTGTTACAGATAATGCAGGTGGTATTGCTGAAATGGCAGAATTAGATGATAATGTTAGAAAAACTACTGATGCTTTAGATGCAGTTGGAAATACAACTAAAGCTGTAACAAAAGGATATGCAATTGGTTCTGCTGGATTAGGTGCACTTGTTTTGTTTGCTGCTTACACAGAAGATTTAGAGCATTTTGCAAAAGATCCTAACAGTCCTCTATCCTTTGAGAAAATTGGACATGTTACTTTTGATTTATCAAATCCATATGTAGTAGTGGGTTTACTGTTAGGTGGATTATTACCATTCTTATTTGGAGCAATGAGTATGACTGCTGTAGGAAGAGCCGCAGGTTCTGTAGTTGTTGAAGTTAGAAGACAATTCAAGGAAATACCAGGTATCATGGAAGGTACAGCAAAACCAGAATATGGAAAATGTGTAGATATTCTTACTAAATCAGCAATTAGAGAAATGATTATACCATCTATGTTACCTGTTTTATCGCCAATCGTAGTTTATTTTGTAATCCTATTAATAGCAGGACAAGCAGCAGCCCTTTCTTGTTTAGGTGCATTACTTCTAGGAGTAATTATAACAGGTTTATTTGTAGCTATAAGCATGACTGCCGGTGGCGGAGCCTGGGATAATGCAAAAAAATATATTGAAGATGGTAATCATGGTGGAAAAGGCAGTGAAGCACATAAAGCAGCAGTTACTGGGGACACTGTGGGAGATCCCTATAAGGATACAGCTGGTCCAGCTGTAAACCCAATGATTAAAATTACAAATATTGTTGCATTATTGTTATTAGCAGCAATAGCTATGTAAATAGTTTAATTACTGTTAGGGACTCTTTGAGTCCCTACACCACCAAAGATTTTTTCAATTAATCCCCTCCTTATAATTTCATTACTAGTTTTCATTTTATTAATTTTTATTTTTTCTACTTTGTTCAGATTTAATACTTTTTTTCTAACTACATTATCATTTTGATCAAACTCAAAGACAAATATATAACTATATTCATTCTCTTTTGAAAAAAAATTATTTTCTTTTGTTTTTTGAGAATAGTAAAAATACTTATTTTCAATTGGATCAATAAAGCTAGGTTGTCCAAAACTTTCAATTAGATTATTTTTATTAGAAATATTTAAATTATTTAAATTTTTTTCATTAATTATTTTACCTGAATAAATAAGTTTAGGCTCTGTACAACTTATTATTGCAAAGATTAAATTAAAGAATAAAAATAATTTGAATAATTTCATCATATGTTTTTACAGTATTTTAAAATAAAAAGAAATAATTACAAAAAACAAACTTTGTCTATTTATCAAGAAATAGTAAACCACTCAAATCATTTTATTAAAAATAGCTTAAATGATAAGCATTTTAGTTTTGATGAAATTTTTGAAATCTTTTCTATAGTAACAGTTTTTTATTTAAAAAAACTGAAAGATAGAAAGACGCAAAAAAACAAAGAAATAAGTCAGATAATTATAGATAATTTTATAAAAGATTTAGATCAGAATTTTAGAGAAAAAGGTATTGGGGATATGTCAATTGGAAAATATGTCAAAAAGTATGTAAAAAAATTTTATTACAGATTAAAGATTTTAGATGAGGTTTTAAAAGAAAATACAGATATTAATTTTAATGATTATTTGCACAAGTTTAGTATCACAAATCATGGAGATTGTCAGAAAATAACTGATGATCTTAATATTTTATATAATGAGATAATTATTGATAAATAATAATAATTTAATTAATAATTACTATTTTTTCTTGCAATATATCTAAATTTGTCTAATTGACAATTTATATGGCAGTCCCTAAAAGAAAAACATCTCCTTCTAAAAGAAATATGAGAAGATCTCATGACTCTTTGACTAAACTGAATATAGTTGAAGATAAAGAATCTGGGGAACCAAGACTATCTCATAGAATTGATAAATCGACTGGAATTTATAATGGTCGTCAAATTTTAAAACAAAAAACAAAATCTAAAGCTTAAATTTAATGTCCAACAGACAAATAACCATTGCTATAGATGCAATGGGAGGAGACAATAGTCCTTTTAAAACACTTAAGGGCGCAGAGTTTTTTTCAATCTATAATAAAAATGTAAGATTATTATTTTTTGGTAATCATGAAAATATTATAGATGTAATAGAAAGAAATAAACTTAATATCTCAAACTATGAAATTGTTGATTGTAAAGAGAATGTCTCTAATGAAGATAAACCTAATACAATTCTTAGATCGAGAAAAGATAGCAGTATTTATAAAGGTTTAGAATTTGTTAAAGATAATCCTTACTCAGGTTTTGTTTCAGCAGGAAATACAGCTGCCTTAATGATTTTATCTAGATTAATTCTAGGAATGATACCAGGTATAGATAGACCAGCAATTTGTTCTGATATTCCTAATAAAAAATCATTTTCATTAATGTTAGATTTAGGTGCGAATGTTTTAGTTGATTCATCAAATTTATTTCAATTCGCTCTTATGGGTTACTCATATTTTTCTATTATTGACCCAAAAAGAGTTCCAAAAATTGGTATTATTAATATTGGAACCGAAAATAATAAGGGGTTAGAATTTTTACAAGAGGCACACGACAAACTATCTAATAGTTTTTTAAAAAACAATTTTATTGGTTTTATTGAACCTAACAATATAACTTCAGGAGAGTGTGATATAATACTTTCAGATGGTTATACAGGGAATATTATTTTAAAGACCGCTGAAGGTCTTTCTGAATTTATTATATCTAACCTAAGAAATATATTTAAAAAATCTTATAAGAATAAAATAGCATTTAAATTGCTAGAAAATGATTTTAAAATTTTTAAAGATAAAATAAATCCAGAAAAATATAATGGCGCAACTTTTATTGGATTAAATGGTATATCTATAAAAAGTCATGGTAGTGCCTCACCATTAGCATTTAGTTATGCACTTAAAAAATGTTTTAATTTTATAAATAATAATTTAAATCAAAAGATTATTCAAAATTTTAAAGATCTATGAACAAATTAAAATTATGCGATAGCGAACTTAATTCTTGTTTAAAAAAATTATTTTTGGAAAAGCCACATCCTTTAATAGAAGGTAATCTTGTTAATTGTAAAAATGCTGTTCTAATGTCCTTATCACCTGTTAAGATTAAAATATTTACTAATTTTCCAAATGAAATAGATAAAAATTATAAAACTTATCTAATTGATAATATTATAAGAACCTTTCATATTTTAGATACAAAGTTAAATCTAATATTTGCTTCTTGTAATATTACAAGATTTGAAATTGCAGATTCGATACATAATGAATTTGGTCTACCAAAAAAAGACTGTATTGAGTTTGTAAGTGATATTATAGATATTATAATCGAAGGATTGCAAAAGTCTGGTAAAGTAAAAATACATAATTTTGGCACATTTATTGTAAGAGCCAAAAAAAGCCGACTTGGAAGAAACCCAAAAACCAAAGAAGAGGTTATGATTGCAGAGAGAAAAGTCATATCTTTTAAAGCTAGTAAAAATGTTCTTAAATATTTAAATTCATTTGATGCAAAAGAATAAACAATATTTTAATATAAAAGAAGTATCCAATATTCTCAATCTTAAGGAGCATGTTATTAGACATTGGGACTCTGTAGATCCTAAAACACAACGATTAAGAATAGAAGGCTTATCAATGAGAACAAAAGGTGGCACTAGGTATTTTAATCAAAATCACATAAATAAATTATTTAATATTAAGAATATTTTATTTGAAGAGGGGAGGCATAATTATTCACTTGATTTAGTAAAAAAAATCATTTCTTCAAATAAAATAGAAAAAAAATTTAGTGATGAATCTAATATTGTAAAAAATCAAAAAAAAATTCAATCAAATAAGACTAATAATCAAATCAAATTAAAAAAAATTATTAACAAATCTTAAAATAAATAATATAGAATTCAAATATTTATTATAAATTTTTAAATGAATTTAATATATTATTCTTATTTTTTAATATTTAAATGGGGAATCAGGAATGATTTCTGTTTTATTAGGATTTCTCATTGGTATGATTGGTTGGGCTGTAATAATTTGAGAGATTTTCAGAGGAGAAGCTAGTCAAGCTGCTTCACAGAATGAATCAGTATCTTCAGCATTTAATACAATGAGATTAATTGTTCTTATTGGCTGGGCTATCTATCCACTAGGCTATGTATTTGGTTTAATGATGGGGTCAGAGTTGATGCTAATACTTTAAACTGGATATGTAATTTAGCGGATTTTGTTAACAAAATTTTATTTGGATTAATAATTTGGAATGCAGCTGTTAAAGATACAGCTTAAATTTTAGAGAAAAAATTAATAAAAACCCTCCTAAAAGGAGGGTTTTTATTATTATTATATTGACTTAAATTTATCTAATATGTAAGTGGAGCACCGAAATGAAAACTTTTAGCTTAAAAAAAGAAGAAATAAAAAAAGACTGGATTTTAATTGATGCAAAAGATGTTGTATTAGGCAGACTTGCTGTATTCTCAGCTAATTTATTAAGAGGTAAAAATAAGCCTAATTATACTCCAAATCAAGATTGCGGAGATAATTTAATTATAATTAATGCAGATCATGTTCATTTAACTGGAAAAAAAGCTAAAGAAAAAATTTATTACCGACACACTGGATATCCTGGCGGTATAAAAGAAACTAATCCTGAAAAAATGAAATCTAAAGAAAAATCTAATGAAATTATTAAGCTTGCTATTAAGCGAATGATTCCTAAAGGACCTCTTGGAAAACAACAGTTATCAAATTGTAAAATTTATTCAGGAGAAAAGCATTCACATGAAGCACAACAACCTAAGAAAATTGATTTTTTTTCATTAAACACAAAAAATTCTAAAAGATAAATATGGATAATTTAGAAAATAATTCTGAAAATATTACAGAAATAAAACTCGACAATAAAGATAGAGCATACGCAACTGGCAAAAGAAAGAATTCAATTGCGAGGGTATGGTTAAAGAGAGGAGATGGTAAGATATCAGTTAATGGCAAAGCTTTAGATAAATATTTTGCAAGACCAGTTTTACAAATGATAGTTAATCAGCCACTCAATGTTGTAGATGGAGAAGGTGGTTATGAAATTATGGTAACTGTCAAAGGTGGAGGGCTTTCTGGTCAGGCTGGGGCTATAAGACATGGAATAAGTAAAGCTTTAAGTATTTATGATACGTCTTTAAGACCTTCGCTTAAAAAGGTTGGCTTCATTACAAGAGACCCAAGAGTTGTTGAAAGAAAAAAAGCTGGTTTGGCTAAAGCAAGAAGAAGTTACCAATTTTCTAAAAGATAAGTTTTATTATGTCAAAAAAAGTATCAGTAGCCATACTGGGCTCAACTGGCTTTGTTGGTTTAGAATTAATTAAAATATTATCAAAGCATCCAAATGTTAATATAGTTTTTTTTGGAACAGAAAACAATCCAGATACATTACTTAAAGATATTGATCCTTCAATACATCTTCCAAACAATCCATCAACTAAACTAAATGAAACTCTTGATCCTTCTTATGTTGATACAGTTTTTTTAGCACTTCCTCATGGAGTTTCTCACAAATATGTAAAATCATTTTACGATAAACTTCAAATAATAGATTTATCTGCAGATTTTCGATTAGATGATATCGAAACTTACAAGATCAATTATGACGAAAAGCATTGTGTACCAAATTTATTAAAAGAATTTCTCTATGGACTTCCAGAAATTAATAAAGATATATTAATTAACTCAAAAAACATTGCAGTTCCTGGCTGTTATCCAACTTCAGTATTGATTCCCTTAATACCTCTTTTAAAAAATAATATAATTAATTCAAAGAATATAATAATAGATTCTAAATCTGGTTATAGTGGAGCTGGCAAAAAATTTGATTTACAAAATATAAAAAATTCAAAAGATTTTAATTTTTTTAATTATAATACCAATACCCATCGACACATTTGTGAAATTAGACAAGAATTAAAGAAAAATACTAAACACTCTGAAGTTTTATTTTCATTTAATCCCCATGTTTTGCCAAATTTTAGAGGTATGATGTCAACGATATATTGCGATTTATTACAAGGTATGACCAAAATTGATGTAATTAATTGTTTTAATGATATGGCAATTAAAAATCAGTTTATAAATTTCTTACAAAATGACCAAAGGGCAGATTTTTTTTCTATTCAAAATACTAATAATTGCGTATTAAAAATATTTGATCATTATGATAGCTCTAAAGTTATTATAGTTAGTTTAATTGATAATCTTATTAAGGGAGCAGCAGGACAAGCTGTACAATGTTTTAATTTAAGCCAGAGTTTTGATGAATCATCAGCTTTAATAAAATGAAATTATTTATTATTTTAATAATTATAACTTTATTTTCTTGCAGTTATCCAGATATAGATTCTGTTCCAAATTTTAAAGATTTAAAATTATCTAAAGATGAATTATTTGATTTGTGTCAATTATCATCAAATGATAAAAAAGATATAGATACTTGTATTAACAATAAACAAAACAACTGATGAAAAATTTAAACATATGTATTGCTGGTTTAGGAAACGTAGGTTCTGCTGTAGTAAGTTCAATAGAAAAAAATTCTCAATACATAAAAAATAAATCTAATTTAACTTTAAATATAATAGGTTTATCAGCAAAAAATAAAGATAAAGAAAGAAGTTTTAATGTTAAAGGTTACAAATGGGTTGAGCGCCCAATTGATTTATTAAATATAAATGATACTCAACCAGATATTTTAATTGAATTAATAGGCTATGAAAAAGGTATAAGTTATGAATTAGTAAAAACTGCATTAAACCAAAAAATTCATGTTGTTACTGGTAATAAATCTATGTTAGCTATGTACGGTCAAGAACTTTTTAAGATTGCTGAACAAAATAAAGTATCTTTGCTTTTTGAAGCTGCTGTTGCTGGAGGCATTCCAATAATTAAGACTTTAAAGAATAATATTTTTTTAAATAAAGTTAAAAAAATCTCAGGTATTCTTAATGGAACAACAAACTATATTCTTACAACAATGGAAGTTCAAAATAAATCATTCAAAGATGTTCTAGATGACGCAAAGCAAAAGGGTTTTACTTCAGATAATGAGTCCAAATTAGATATAGGAGGTTATGATGCTGCACATAAACTTACATTACTTAACACCATTGCTTTTGGAGGAAATATAGATTTTAATTTAAACCAAGTAGAGGGAATAGAAAAAATAACTATAGAAGATATAAATTTTGTAAAGGATTTAGGTTTTAGAATAAAGCTAATCTCTGAATGTTTTTTAATTGATAATATGATTTATAGCTCCACTAAACCAAAATTAATACCCTTAGATAGACCTTTGGCGAATGTAAATGGAGCATTAAATGCAATTAATGTTGAAACAGATCAACTTGAAAATTTATACCTTGAGGGGGAAGGTGCTGGTGGAGTAGCTACAGCAAGTTCTATATTGTCTGATATATTTGAAATTTCAAATAATTCTAATTTTAAATCTATAGGTCATAATATTAATGATTTAAAAAAATATCAGAAATTTGACTCATCTAATTTAGAATCTAAATTTTATTTAAGAATAAGAGTAAAAGATCAATCTGGTGTTCTATCAAAAATCACTTCCTACTTAAATGATTCAAATATATCTGTCGAAAAAATTCTTCAAACTCCAGATAAAAAAGAAAACAATATACCTATTTTAATTATAACTCATAAAATAAAAACATCAGAGTTACTTAATTCAGTTAACAAAATTTCTGATCTTAAGTTTGTTCATGAAAATATATCTATAATTCCAATTGAATAGTCAAATCCATAAAATTGAGCACTTAAGCTCATTATTAAATAATAAATGGAAATTAATTGAGTACGATGAAAGAAATGCTTCATATTTATCTCAAAAATTTGAATTACCGTTATTAGTTGGTAAACTTTTATCAATAAGAGATATAAAAGAAGAGAATATCGATTTTTATTTAAACCCAAGTTTCAATCAACATATTCCAAACCCGAATAATATTAAAGATATGAAACTAGCTACTGAAAGAGTTGTTGAAGCAATAAAAAAAAATCAAAAAATTGGAATAATTGCGGATTATGATGTCGATGGTTCAACTTCAGCATCTATTTTATATAAATTTCTGAAAAATTATAATTCTTCTATAACTTTAAAAATTCCTAATAGATTAGTAGATGGTTATGGTCCAAACTTAAAAATTATGAGAGAAATGCAATTACAAAATATTGATTTATTATTTACTTTAGACTGTGGAACCACTTCAAAGAACATTATTGATAATGAAGAATTTAAAAAAATTGATGTTATTGTTATTGATCATCATTTAGGTGAATTTGAATTACCGAATGTGCATTCAATTATTAATCCAAATAGATTTGATGACGAAAGTGATCATAAACAAATGGCAGCTGTTGGTGTTACATTTTTATTTTTAATGTCACTAAGAAAGGAATTAAGAAATCATAATAAATTTAATAATAAAAAAGAACCAAACCTTTTATCTTATTTAGATTTAGTAGCCTTGGGCACGATATGTGATGTTGTAGAGTTGAAGCTATTTAATCGATTATTTGTTTCCAAAGGTTTGGAGCTTATTCATAAAAGACATAATAAAAGTATTTCTAAATTAATAGATAATTCTAAGCTTAATACTCCTCCATCCTCTCAAGATCTTGGCTTCATTGTTGGACCTCAAATTAATGCTGCAAGTAGAATTGATGATTCTTCATTAGCTTCAAAACTTTTAATCACTAATGACGCTGAACAAATTGAAAAAATTAGCAGAAAACTATTTTTGCTTAACGAAAAAAGAAAACTAATTGAAAGTAAAATATTGGAAGCTGCATATGAACAAGCTGAGATACAAAAAAAATCAAAATATATTCTTGTTTATGGAGAAAATTGGCATCAGGGCGTTCTTGGAATAGTAGCCAGCAAATTATTAGATATTTACAATAAGCCAGTGATAGTTTTATCTTTTCTTAATTTCCATGGTGTTGGTTCAGCTAGATCAATAGATGGAGTTGATTTAGGAAATATTATTTTAAATGCAAAAAACAAAGGTATAATTTTAGAGGGAGGAGGTCATGCGATGGCTGCAGGATTAAAAATAAATTATAAAGATTTAGAAAATTTTAAAGTTTTTCTGGATGAAAGTTTTGAGCAATACAAAGATAATATTTTTAAAAAAATAAGTAATTTTGATTTAATTATTTCAATAAATGATCTTAATAATAATCTTCTGGAATCATTAGAGAGACTACAACCTTATGGCAAAGGCAATCCTGAACCGTACTTTATTATTGTTGATTTAAAAATTGATTCAATAAAAATTCTTAAACATAAGCATATTTTAATATTTTTTGAAAATGATTTAGGTAATAAAATTAAAGGTATATGTTTTAATTCCAAAGGAACAGTTTTAGGTGACTATTTAGAAAACTCTGAGCAATACAAATTATATTTTGGATGTACTGTTACTGTAGATAAATTTTCCCGAGATACTAGACCTCAAATAATCATAAAAGATGTTATGAAAATTGATTAAATTATTTGAAAAATCAAGTTTAATATGTATATAACATTTCGGTAGACCCCTTCGTCTATCGGTTAGGACATCAGGTTTTCATCCTGAAAAGAGGAGTTCGATTCTCCTAGGGGTCGCCAATTATGGTTCTAATATTATAGAGCCAGAACTTTCTCTAGATTGCAATGTTCTGTGAGCCTCATCTGCATCATTTAATTTAAATTTTTTATATATATTTGCTTTGATATCTCCATTTTTCATTTTTTCAAATAAATTATTTGAACTATTCAAAAGTTCTTCTCTATTCAGTGTATAGCCCATTAGACTTGGTCTAGTATAGAATAAACTTTTAGGGTTAAAAGTTTTATGCATATCTAATTTTTCTACCATTCCTGATGATTGACCAAAGGAAACCATTAGACCTCTTGTTGAGAGTGATTTTATTGATTCTTCAAAAGTATCTTTGCCTACACCATCATAAACAACTGGAACACCCTTATTATTTGTAATTTCCATTACCTTCTCTGAAACTATTTCTTCTTTATAATTTATAGTAAATTCACACCCATGTTCTTTTGCGAGTATAGCTTTTTCTTTTGTACTTACTGTACCAATCATTTTACAACCAACTGATTTAGCCCATTGACATGCTATGAGACCTACGCCACCAGCGGCTGCATGAAAAAGAATAGTTTCATTATTTTTTATTTTATATAATCGCTCAAATAGATATTCTACTGTCATCCCTTGTAAAAGAATTGAGGCTACTTCATCATCTTTTAAAAAATCAGGAATAGGTATTAATTTTTCTGCAGGAAAATCTCTTATTTCACAATATGCTCCAATTGGTGGAGTTGCATAGGCTACTCTGTCCCCAACTTTAAAGTTTGTAACTTCATTTCCTATTTCAATAATTTCGCCTGCAGCTTCCATACCAAGACATGCAGGTAATTCAGATTGAAGAGGATAGATGCCAGATCTGTGATATGTATCTATGTAGTTAAGACCAATTGATGTATGTCTAATTCTTGCTTCATCATCTTTAATTTTTTCTGGCAAACTATATTTTAGATACTTTAAAACTTCTGGTCCACCTAATTTTGAAATTACTATTTGTTTTGGCATAAATTAATCTATCTATAAGTCTTTATATATATATTCAAACTCTTTTAAGCAATTTGGATTTGCTAGAGTATTTTTGTTTTTAACATCTAGGCCATTTATTATATTTTTTATTGTTAACTCAACAATCTTGCCACTTTTTGTTTTAGGAATATCTTTAACTTGAAAAATCTTACTTGGAACATGCTTGGGTGAAAGATTAGATTTAATTTCTAATTTAATCAATTTTTTTAAATCTTGATTTAAATTAAATTGTGATTGCATCTTAATAAATAATATAACTTCTGTATCGTTGCACAAACTATGTTCAACGGCTACACATTCAATGATATTATCAATATTTTCTACAACTCTATATAATTCCGCTGTTCCAAATCTAACTCCACCAGCATTTAAGGTTGCGTCTGACCTTCCATAAATTATGTACCCATTATTTTTTGTTTTCTCACAAAAATCTCCGTGATGCCAAACATTTTTATATTTCTTAAAATAAGCATCTAGATATTTCTTATTATCTTTATCATTCCAAAAATAAATTGGTTTAGAAGGAAATGGAGTTTTACAAACTAACTCGCCCTTTTTCTGTTTTATTGAATTACCTTTTTCATTAAATATATCTACATCCATTCCTAAAGCAGCACATTGAATTTCTCCTGAATATACATCCATATTCGGATTTCCAGTAACAAAACAAGAAATAATATCAGTGCCTCCACTAATAGATGCTAAGTGCAAGTTATTTTTTATATTGTAGTAAACATAATCGAAAGACTCTTGTACAAGAGGAGAGCCAGTTGAAGCCATAGTTTTAAGTTTTGATAATTTATAATTATCTTTAATTATAATTTTATTTTGTTTTAAATAATCGATATATTTTGCACCTGTTCCAAAAAAAGTAATTTTTTCTTTGTCTGCAATATCAAATAGATATTCATTATTTGGAAAAAATGGCGAACCATCATACAATACAATTGTAGTTTTGGAAGCTAAACTAGATACGAGCCAATTCCACATCATCCAACCACATGTTGTAAAATAAAATACTTTATCATTTTCTTTTATATCTAAATGTAACTGATGTTCTTTTTTATGTTGTATTAACGAACCTCCAGCTCCATGAACAATACATTTCGGAACACCTGTAGTACCACTTGAAAATAAAATATAAAGAGGGTGGTTAAAATTAAATTTTTCAAAATTTTCATATTTATTTTTGCTTTTTAAAATTTCATTCCAATTTTTGTATTTAAAATCTTTAATTAAAATTTTATCTTCCCCGTAAGGAATAATGATAATATTTTCAATAGAAGGTATTTCATTAATAATAGATTTAATATGTTTCAAAGTATCAATCTTCTTATTATTATAAAAATAATGATCCGTAATTATTAAAATTTTTGGTTTAATTTGTTTAAATCTATCTACGATAGCTCTTGGTCCAAAATCAGAGGAACAGGATGACCAAATAGCACCTATTTGAGCACATGCTAAAAAAGCTTGCACCGTTTCAGGCATATTTGGAAGGACAGCTGCTATTCTATCTTGTTGTTTTATATTTAAACTTTTAAAATAATATGAAATTTTAAAAACATTTGATCTCAATTTTTTCCAGCTTACTCGCTTTGAAAACTTTTGTTCATTATAAAAAATTATAGCATCTTCATCATTATTATTTTGAAGACAATTTTCAGTATAATTTAAAATAGATGTATCAAAAAATGTTGTTTCAATAAAGTTTTCTGAGTCTCTAAAAATTATATCTTTTTTTTCACCTATAATTTTTGTAAATTCCCAAAACTTATCCCAGAATATTTCTTTTTTTTCTACGCTCCATCTATGTAAATCTTCATACGAATTTATCTTTACTTCGTTATTTATGTAGTTTGTAAATAGATTAATATTATTTATTGTTGTGGAAGGAGACCACAACTTTTTACCAAACATTTGAACTAACTTTTTTTATCTTTTAATGTTCTTATTCTGACAATAACATCAATGTCATGAAGTTTCAGACATGCTGGAATTGATGGAATGTCTAGGTCAATATTTTTTGTTGGTATATCGATTACTTTTCCTTCATCTTCAATATATAAATGATAATGACTTTGATTGTTGTTACAGTAAAGTGATTTATTTTGATCAACAACTATTTCTCTTATTAGTCCTAAATTTGTGAACTGCTTAAGGGTATTATAAATTGTTGCCATTGATATTTTTCTTTCTTCTTTTTTCACTTCATCAAATAAATTTTCTGCAGATATGTGTCTTTTACCTTTGTCAAATATTATTTTAGCTAAAACTCTTCTTTGTTTTGTAGCTCTAATGCCATTTTTTTCTAATTTATTAATAGCGCCATTATAGGCACTCATAGGATTGTATACTTCTATTGATGCAGTCATATTAAATCTATATTTGTATTTTATGAATTACATATTTTTTTTAGTTTTTCTATACATTTTTTTTGGTTTCTTTTTGTATTTTTTGCAGAGAAGAATTATTTTTAATAAATCTGATAAGCCCAGACCTCCTAAAAGCTATGGTTTAGAAAAAATTAGGGAGATAAGTATAGAAACTGAAGATAAAATTAGCCTTTTAGCGTGGTTTTTTAAGGGTCAATCAAATAAACCAATCTTGGTATATTTTCATGGCAATTCATTTGATATTGGAGAAAGAGCTTATCGCATTAAAAGATATAACGACGCAGGGTTCTCTACTCTAATTGTAGGTTGGAGAGGTTATAGTGGCAATCAAGGAGTGCCAACTGAAAAACATCTATATTTAGATGGTAAGGCTACAATTGAATGGATTTTGAAACATACTAAATTTAATATGGAAGAAATAATTAATTATGGAGAGTCGCTTGGTTCAGGCGTAGCCGTTGATCTAAATTTAAAATATAATTTTCTTTGCACTGTTCTTGAGGCTCCTTTTACATCAATTGCTGATGTAGCTAATAAAAGATATAAAATTTATCCAACCAAATTACTAGTTAAAGATAAGTTCGATAATCTTAGTAAAATAGATAAAATTAAATCTCCTTTATTAATAATTAGTGGTACAAAAGATGAGATTGTCCCACATTTTCATAGTAAATTACTATTTAATAAAGCTAATCATCCAAAAGAATCACTTTTTATTGACGAAGCAATGCACAATAATTTATATGACTTCGAGATTGATAAAATTGTTATTAACTTTAGTTTAAAAATATGGAAATTAATTTAACCACTTCTTATGTAGGCTTTTTGAGTTTGGCTGTCTTTTTTATTGCTTATGCTGTTGTTATGGTTGAGGAATTTAGTCACTTAAGAAAATCCAAACCAGTTATTTTATCTGCTGCTATCATATGGGGTATAATCGCGTTTTATTTTTCAGGTGATAAATCTTATGGAAAAGAGATTGAGCATGCACTAGAGTATAATATTCTTGAATTTGCAGAGTTGTTTTTGTTCTTACTAGTAGCAATGACTTATATTAATGCATTAGAAGAAAGAAAAGTATTTGATGTAGTGAGATATCAACTAACTTCTAGAGGTTTTAATTTCAGACAGCTATTTATATTTACTGGTATAATTACTTTTTTTTTATCTCCCATTGCAGATAATTTAACCACAGCTTTAGTTATGTGCTCTGTTTTAATAGCTTGTGGAAAAGGTAATGGTAAATTTATTTCATTAGGTTGTATTAACATCGTAATAGCTGCTAATGCTGGAGGTGCTTACAGTCCTTTTGGTGATATAACAACCTTAATGGTTTGGCAAGCTGGCATAGTTGAATTTTTTACTTTTTTTAATATTTTTATTCCTTCTGTAATTAATTATATAATTCCCGCAGCAATAATGTACTTCTTTATACCAAAAGAAAGTCCTGAAGTAAGTTCTGAAAAAGTTTTTATGAAAAGAGGAGGGCGAATGATTATTTTCCTCGGTCTTTTTACAATATTTAGCGCTGTGAACTTTCACAATATTTTACACTTGCCACCAATGCTTGGCATGATGTTTGGTTTAGGTTTATTAGGTTTATATTCTTTTTATCTTAAAATTACTTACAACTCAGAAAGAGAAGATAATAAGTTTGATTTCTTTAGAAAAATTTCAAATGCTGAATGGGATACTTTACTCTTTTTCTTTGGTGTAATTTTAAGTGTTGGAGGTTTAGGTTTTATTGGATATTTATCACTTGTTTCAGAAATATTATATGATGGATTAGGACCTACCATAGCTAATTCAATTGTAGGTATTTTATCTGCGATTGTAGATAATATTCCTGTTATGTTTGCAGTAATTACCATGAGGCCAGAAATGTCTACTGATCAGTGGTTGTTAGTTACACTTACCACAGGTGTAGGCGGTAGTTTATTGTCAATAGGCTCAGCAGCAGGTGTAGCTTTAATGGGACAAGCAAGAGGTTATTATACTTTCTTCGGTCATTTAAAATGGACCCCTGTAATCTTTATAGGGTATATAGCTAGTATTTATGTTCATGTTTTGATGTCAGGTTTGCCTTGGTAATTTAAATTATCAATTAAAAAATAAATAATCATACTAATTAGTAACATTACTCCTGCTATAAATGATGCTTCATCAAATTTATATGTTGATATCAATTTAAATAAATAAGAAGGTAAAGTTTCAAAACTTTCATTTCTAAAAAAAGAAATTATAGTAAAATCGCCAAAAGTGATAACAGTGGATAAAGAAAAAACATAAAGAAAATTTTTTTGAAATAAGGGAAAAATTATTTTAAAATAGTTAATTAAATTAACCCGATAAGTTTTTCTATAATCATTAAATGTTAAATAAATATTTTTTAAGTTATTAAAGAAAATTAAAATAGCAAAAGGTAATAAAAAAATACAATTTATTAAAATAACAATAATAATTTTTACGTATACATAATGAATAGAGGATTGAAAAAAAATAAAATAACCAAGACTAAAAATAATAGGGGATATAATGAGAATTATTGAACTAATTAAAAATATAGATTGTTGAACTAAAATATTTTTATGATTCAAAACCAAGATACAAGAAATAGTTAAACCAATTAAACTTACAAAAAATCCAGTAGTTAAAGATATTATTAATGAGTTATTAAATGCTTTAATAAAATTAGGATTAAAAATTACATTTGAAAAATTACTTTTTAAAGTTTCTAAATAAATAATAATTATAGGAGAAAATAAGAATATGCTAAATAAAATGACTAAAATGCAATCTATTAATTTAATAAATATTAAATCTTTATGAGGATGATAATTTTTTAAATCTCCTACTTCAAAAAAACTTGAACCTTTGAACTTATAAAAACCGATTGAAACAAAAAAAATACATATAATCATCTGTATAAGACTTAAAATTATAGCTTT
>CABXIT010000003.1 GCA_902512325.1 uncultured Alphaproteobacteria bacterium
GGATTTTTACTGGTGCCAAAATGCCTTTAAATTCAAACACAGTTGTAATGCAGGAGAATGCAGAAATAAGTGATAAGAAACTCTCTTTAATAAAAGTTCCTACATATGGAGAGAACTGTAGGCATAAAGGCGAGGATATTTCAAAGGGAAGTCTTGTCTTAAAAAAAGGAACAAAAATTGATACGAAGAATTTAAACTTAATTGCTGCAATTGGTTATAGTAAAATTAAAGTTTACGTAAAAATTAAAATTGGTTTTTATACGAGTGGTAACGAGCTAGTAAAACCAACAACAAAGTTAAAAAATTCTAAAATTAATAACTCTAATTTTTATCTGCTAAACTCTTTGTTAAATAAAAATTATATAACAAAGAAATTTTTAGGCAATCTCCCTGATAACGCAGATAAAATTAAGAAAAAATTATTAAATGAAGTTTCTAAGTATAATATGATAATTACAACAGGAGGGGCTTCAGTTGGAGATGAGGATCATTTAATTGATACACTAAAAAATAACGGAGAAATTTTTTTTTGGCGTGCTGCAATAAAGCCTGGAAGACCAATTGCAATTGGGAAAATTAAAAAAACATACATAGTTTGTTTGCCAGGTAATCCTGTGTCAGTACAATTATTATATGCATTTGTTGTTAAACCTTTAATCTATCAATTAATTGGTTCATTAATTAAAAATATTAAGCCAGAGAAAATTGCCACAAATTTTTCTATGATAAAGAAAACAAAAAGACTGGAATGGCTTAGAGTGTCAAAAAAATTAATTAAAGATAAATATGCTTTGTTAAAACATCCAAAGCAAGGTTCAGGAATGATATCTTCTATATCTTATTCAGATGGGGTAGTAGAGATTCCAGAAGATATCAGTATTATTAAAAAAGGAGATGTTTTTGATTATTATGACTTTGATAAATTATTTTATTAATTTTTAAACTTATACCTTATAATAATCTTTTCATTTTCATTATAGCTTTCTAAAAATTCATAACCTGATTGTTTACAATAGTGCTCGAAGTCAGCAGTTGCAAGAGGGTCAGTAGCTATTACCTTTATTATGATGCCATTTTTTAACTCTTGAGCAAGTTTCCTAGCTTTTAATACGGGGATGGGGCATTCTGTACCGCTTGTATCAAGAACTATTTCATCATTTTCAACTGAATATTTCATTTTAATCTGATACAAAATATATATTAATAATTCAATTTAAATGGATAAATTTATTTCTCAAACTGATAACTCTCTAAAAAAAAAGAAGAGAAGATGGAAGCCAAAAGGTAGACAGCCTGAAAATAAGTTTTATCAAGATGTCTCAAATCTTTTTCAAGGTATTAATTTTAAGAGAGATGAATTAATTGAGTATTTGCATATTTTGCAGGATAAGTTTGGGGTATTGTATGACAAACATTTAGTGGCCCTATCCACAATAACTAATTTACCCCTTTCAGAGATTTACGAAGTAGTAACATTTTATGCTCATTTTAATATAGTTAAAAATTCTGAAACTTTTGAACCACTAAAAGTTGTAAGAGTCTGCGAAAGTTTGACTTGCGAACTATTTGGTGCTCATAGATTAATTGAAGATTTAAAATTAAGTGAAAATAAAAATATTAAAGTTGTTCCCGGCCCATGTATGGGTAGATGTGACGTAGCTCCTACAGTTTGTGTTGGAAAAAATTACGTAGATCAAGCGTCAGTTGAGTCAGTTAAAGAAACAATAAAAAATAATGATTTTGATGCAGTAATCCCAAATTACATAGATTTAGATCAATACAGGAAAAATGGTGGTTATAAGATTTCTGAACAAGTCAGAGAGGATAAGATTGATAATGATCAAATTATTAAAACTCTAAAAGAGAGTGGCCTTAAAGGTAAGGGTGGTGCAGGTTTTCCAACTGGCATGAAATGGGAAATTGTTTCTAAATACGAAGGAAAAAAATATGTAGCTGTTAATGGTGATGAAGGTGAGCCTGGGACATTTAAGGATAGAAGTTATTTGGAAAAAGACCCACATAGATTTTTAGAAGGAGCGCTAATTGCATCATTATTTATTAAAGCTTCAAACGTATATATTTATATGAGAGACGAATATCCGGCTGTTATAAAAATATTAAAAGATGAAATTTTAAAGTTAGAAAATGAAAATATAATTCCAACTGGTCATTTTATAATTAGAAGGGGTGCTGGGGCTTATATATGTGGAGAAGAGTCAGCAATGATAGAGAGCATCGAAGGGAAAAGAGGCCTTCCCCGTCATAGGCCACCATATGTTGCTGAAGTGGGCTTATTTAATTCGCCAACTCTTACTAATAATTTAGAAACATTATTTTGGATTAGGGATATAATAGAGAAAGGCTCAAAGTGGTTTGCTGAAAAGGGAGTAAGTGGCAATAAAGGCTTCCATAGTTTTTCAGTTTCTGGAAGAGTCAAAGAACCAGGAGTTAAAGTTGCTCCTGCTGGAGTTACGATTCAAGAATTAATTGATGATTACTGCGGTGGAATGAAAGAAGATCATATTTTTAAAGGATATTTACCAGGAGGTGCTTCAGGTGGAATACTTCCTGCATCAATGAACAAAATACCACTAGATTATGGCTCCAAAGAACTTACTGATGCGGGTTGTTTTTTAGGATCTGCCGCTATTGTGGTTTTATCAGATAAAGACAGTATGAAAGATGTTGCTCTTAATTTATTGAAATTTTTTCAGGAAGAGAGTTGTGGTCAGTGTACTCCATGTAGAGTAGGTACTGAAAAGACAGTCAAACTGATGAAGGAAAAAATATGGAACAAGGAAAAACTTGCAGATTTGTCTGAGGTAATGTCCCAAGCTTCTATTTGTGGCTTAGGTCAAGCGGCTACAAATCCACTTAATTCTGTTCTTAAATATTTTGGAAATGAAATAAGTTATGAGTGAAAGCAAAATTAATTTTTACTTGAATGATAAGCAAGTAGAAGCAAATAATGATGAAACAATATGGCAAGTTGCGAATAGGCTTGGAACAGAAATTCCTCATCTTTGTTATTCAGACAAGCCTGGCTACAGAGCTGATGGAAATTGTAGAGCTTGCATGGTTGAGATTGAAGGTGAAAGAGTTTTAGCAGCTTCATGCGTTAGAAAACCATTGCCTAATATGAAGGTTCAAACTACATCTGATAAAGCGAAGAAATCAAGAGAGTTAGTTTTTGAACTGCTATTAGCTGATCAACCAGAAAGAGATGTTGCTCATGATAATAATTCTCATTTTTGGAATTGGATAGACAAGGTTGATGTTAAAGAAAACAGATTTCCAAAAAAAACTCCATGCCAACATGACAGTTCTCACCCGAGTATGGCAGTAAATTTGGATGCTTGTATACATTGTAACCTTTGTGTCCGTGCTTGCAGAGAAGTACAAGTAAATGATGTTATTGGAATGGCCTATCGAGGAGAAAACTCAAAAATAGTTTTTGATTTTGATGACCCAATGGGAGATAGCTCATGTGTTGCTTGTGGAGAATGCGTTCAAGCTTGTCCAACAGGCGCATTAATGCCTGCAACATTGGTAAATGAAAAAGGTGTTAGTGAGAGCAATGTAGATAAAAAAGTAAATAGTGTATGTCCATACTGTGGTGTTGGATGTCAAATTGAGTATAATGTAAAAGATAATAATATTAAGTATGTAAATGGTATTGATGGACCTGCTAATAAAAACAGGTTGTGTGTAAAAGGAAGGTTTGGTTTTGATTATGTTAGTAATCCAGAGAGATTAACTAAACCACTTATTAGAATAAAAGGCAAAAAGAAAGATTTACATCCAAGTATAGATTTTTCAAACTTACATGAATATTTTAGAGAAGTTTCATGGGATGAAGCATTAGATTATGCAGCAAAAGGTTTTTTAGAAATTAAAAAGAAAAGAAATGGAAAAAGTAATCTTGCTGGTTTTGGGTCAGCTAAGTGTTCGAATGAAGAAGCATATCTTTTTCAAAAACTTATTCGAACTGGTTTCAATACGAATAATGTAGATCACTGTACACGTCTTTGTCATGCCTCTTCTGTTGCAGCTTTATTAGAAACGATTGGATCAGGAGCTGTAACTGCTCCTTTTTACGAGGTTGAACACTCTGAAGTAATAATCGTTATAGGGGCTAATCCTACAGAAAACCATCCTGTTGCTGCTACTTTTTTTAAGAATGCAGCTAAAAAAGGGTCTAAACTAATAGTAATGGATCCTCGAGGTCATGCTCTAAAAAAGCATGCAACTCATATGTTGCAATTCAAGCCAGGGTCAGACGTGGCTCTTCTAAATTCAATTATGCATGTAATAATTGAAGATGATTTATTTAATGATGAGTATATAAAAAAACAAACCTCAGGTTTTGATGATTTAAGAAGACATTTAAAAAATTATCCACCTGAAATAATGGAAGAACAAACAGGTATAGATGCAAATTTGATACGTGAAGTTGCACATCTTTATGCAAAAACTAGTAAGGGAATTATTTTTTGGGGTATGGGTGTATCACAACATGTTCATGGTACTGATAATGCAAGATGTTTGATTTCATTAGCTTTGATGACTGGTAATGTTGGCAGAATGGGATCAGGCCTTCATCCTTTGAGAGGTCAAAATAATGTTCAAGGTGCTTCTGATGCTGGTTTAATTCCAATGATGTATCCAGATTATCAGCTAGTTGAAAAAGATGATAAAAAAGATTTTTTTGAAAAATTTTGGAATACACCTCTTGATGACAAAAAAGGATTAACTGTTGTAGAGATTATGGATGCGATTCACGAAAACATAATAAAAGGCATGTACATACTTGGAGAAAATCCAGCAATGTCAGACCCAGATTTGAATCACGCAAGAGAAGCTCTTCAAATGCTAGAGCATTTAGTTGTTCAAGATATTTTTTTAACGGAAACTGCAACTTATGCAGATGTAATTTTTCCTGCTTCAGCATGGCCTGAAAAAAATGGAACTGCTACAAATACTAATCGACAAGTTCAAATGGGTCGCAAGGCTATTGATGCACCTGGTGCTGCAAAAGAAGATTGGTGGATTACAAATGAATTAGGAAAAAGAATGGGCCTGGATTGGAAGTATGAACACCCCAGTGAAATTTATGAAGAGATGTCTAAAACCATGCCTTCATTAAATAATATTACTTGGGATAGATTAGAAAATGAAAACTCAGTAACTTATCCTAGTAGATCACCAACTACTCCAGGTGAGGAAATAGTATTTGGAGATAAATTTCCAAATGAATCTGGAAGAGGTAAATTTGTTCCAGCAAGTGTTACATCTCCAAATGAAGTTCCGGATGAAGAATTTGAAATGATCCTTACTACTGGAAGGCAGCTTGAGCATTGGCATACAGGAGCTATGACAAGAAAAGCTTCTAATTTAGATGCAATTGAACCTGAAGCAACAGTATCAATATCTCCAAATGAAATTTTAAAGAAAGATATGAAACCAGGAGATAAGATTAAAGTATCAACTAGACGAGGAACGGTTAACATAAGAGTAAGAGAAGATAGATCCATTCCTGAAGGCGTGATTTTTATCCCCTTTTGTTACAATGAGGCTGCTGCAAACCTTCTAACTAATCCAGCCTTAGATCCTTATGGAAAAATTCCTGAATTTAAATATTGCGCTGCGAAAATAGAAAAGATAAATTAGAGGTATGAGAAAATTAATATTAATATTTTTTTTACTTACTGCACCTTTAACGGCTTGCTCAACTCTTACTGAAATTAATGAAAAAGCTAAAGGTGACGGCGTCCCTTATATTCCTGGTATTTAAGATATAAATTACTTGTCGAATTTTTAATTTAATTGTAAATGGCTCTCTAAGTGCCGCGTTAGCTCATTTGGTAGAGCAGTTGATTTGTAATCATCAGGTGGTCAGTTCGATTCCGACACGCGGCACCATTTAAAAAATAAAATTAAGATTTAAAAAATTCGTAAAGAGCAATTGTAGCAGCGTTTGATACGTTTAAGCTGTCAATTTGATAATGTTTATTTTCTTGCATCTTTAGTTTAATAATTTCGTCACATTCTTTTTTTACTAGGTCTCTCATTCCCTTCCCTTCAGAACCAAAAACTAATACTGATTTTTTTGTAAAATTTATATTGGAAGACTCATTGTCTTTAGAAGAATCAAATCCATAAGCCCAATAACCATATTTTTTTAATTCAGAAATGCTTCTCTTTAAATTTGTAACTCTAAAGTAATTTACAATTTCTGCTGCACCTGATGCAGCTTTATATAATGAAGGCGTGAGATCTGGAGCATTATCTTTTGCTACTATTATTCCTTTGCAATTAAATAAAGCACATGAGCGCATTATTGATCCTATATTTTGAGGGTCAGTTATCTGGTCCAAGGCCATTAATACTGATTTAGCATTTGCATTTTCATTTTTGAGAAATTGTTGAAGATTTGGTCTTTCAAAATCATTAGTTTTAAGAACAATTCCTTGAGTAGATTTTTCGCCCCCATAAAGTTTTTTAAATTCTTTTTGATCTAGAATAGTAATTTTTTTAATTATTGATTTATAATTATTAGCAATTTCATGATTATTTTCATTAATGTGAAGCTCTTGATGAACTCTCTTAGTATTTAATAGAGCAGCTCTAACAGCATGCATCCCATATATTATCTGTATTTTCCCAGTATTTAGGGATTTCTGGAAGTTATTTTTTGGCATTTTTGTTTATCACAGATTTGTCTATTAAATACAATCTAGATATATACAAATTCTGATTTTTTGTCTAAAAGGGGCGCGCTTTTAAGAACTTTCGTATCTTAGAGGGTGGAAGGTAAGTTGTTTTAGATTGACAATCATACTAATTAATTAGTATGTGCCATTTTCTTCAAATTTGGAGGGGTGGTCGAGTGGTTAAAGGCAGCGGACTGTAAATCCGCCCGCGTGAGCGTACGTAGGTTCGAATCCTACCCCCTCCACCATATTTGGAGAGTAGGAATAAAGGCGATGAGTGAGTGAGTCGGTTTCAAAAGCGGGTGTAGCTTAGTGGTAAAGCTCCAGCCTTCCAAGCTGGCTACGAGGGTTCGATTCCCTTCACCCGCTCCAAAACGAAAATTTAATACTGGGGTAAAATAAAATGGCTAAAGCAAAATTTGAAAGAAATAAACCGCATTGTAATATCGGTACTGTTGGACACGTTGATCACGGAAAAACTACATTAACTGCTGCAATTACTAAAGTGTTAGCAGAATCAGGAGGAGCAGAATTTACTGACTATGCAAATATAGATAAAGCTCCTGAAGAGAGAGAACGTGGAATTACAATTTCTACAGCTCATGTAGAGTATGAAACTGAAGCAAGACATTATGCACACGTTGATTGTCCTGGTCACGCGGATTATGTAAAAAATATGATTACAGGCGCTGCTCAAATGGATGGTGGAATTCTTGTTGTTAATGCAGCTGATGGACCTATGCCCCAAACAAGAGAGCATATCCTTTTAGCAAGACAGGTAGGAGTACCTGCACTTGTTGTTTACATGAACAAAGTTGATCAAGTTGATGATAAAGAATTAATAGATTTAGTTGAAATGGAAATTAGAGAACTTCTAACCTCTTATGAATTCCCTGGTGATACTATCCCAATCATTAAGGGTTCTGCATTAGCAGCGTTAGAAGGAAGAGATGATGAAATTGGAAAAAATTCGATTATCGAATTAATGAAAGCTGTTGATGAGTCTATTCCTCAACCTTCTAGACCAATTGATCAGCCATTTTTGATGCCAGTTGAGGATGTATTTTCTATTTCAGGAAGAGGAACAGTTGTGACTGGTCGTATTGAACAAGGCCAAGTTAAGGTTGGTGAAGAAATAGAGATCTTAGGAATAAGAGAAGCACAAAAAACCACATGTACTGGTGTAGAAATGTTTAGAAAACTTTTAGACTCAGGTGAAGCAGGTGATAACGTTGGTGTTTTACTTAGAGGAACTAAAAGAGAAGAGGTTGAAAGAGGTCAAGTTTTAGCTAAGCCTGGATCTATTAAACCTCATACTAAGTTTAAAGCTGAAGCTTATGTTCTTAAAAAAGAAGAAGGTGGAAGACACACGCCTTTCTTTTCAAACTATAGACCTCAGTTTTATTTTAGAACAACAGATGTAACAGGTACAATTAAACTTCCTGAAGGAACTGAAATGGTTATGCCTGGAGATAACATCGCAATGGAAGTTACTTTGCTTTCCCCTATTGCTATGGACAAAGGTCTAAAATTTGCAATAAGAGAGGGCGGTAGAACCGTTGGTGCTGGAGTTGTAGCTGAAATTATTGAATAGGTATTTGAGACCTCTCTATTAGTTTTAGCTATATTTAAAAATAGGAGTGTAGCTCAACTGGTAGAGCACCGGTCTCCAAAACCGGGGGCTGCGGGTTCAAGTCCTGCCACTCCTGCCAATAATTATTTGAAAAAAATATGGAAAATAAAAAAACATCACCTGCACTCTTTGTTAGGCAAGTTAGACAAGAATTACAAAAAGTTACATGGCCTTCTAGAAGAGACACATTTATTTCTTCTTTAATAGTCATTTTGTTAATTTTTTTATTCTCACTATTTTTTCTTTTAAGTGATCAGATTTGGTCTTTTTCAATAAAAAAAATTATAGAGATAGGCTCAGGTTTATAAAATGATAAAATGTAGATGGTATGTTCTTCATGCTTACTCAGGCTATGAAAAAAAAGTTGCTGATAGCATTTTAGATCAAGCAAATAAACTTGGTATATCTGATCATATTGAAGAGGTTTCTGTTCCGACTCAAAATATTGTAGAGGTAAAAAGAGGTGTTAGAATAAATACCGAAAGAAAAATATTTCCAGGCTATATTCTTATTAAAATGAATCTTAATGATGACACATGGCACATAATTAAAAACACACCTAAATTATCTGGGTTTTTAGGAAACAAAGGACAGCCAGTTCCAATAAGTAATGCTGAAGCTAAAAGAATATCAGAGCAAGTAATAGATGGAGTTGAAAAGTCTAGACCAGCTGTAATGTATGATGTTGGTGAACAAGTGAAGGTAATTGATGGTCCTTTTGCTTCTTTTAATGGTGAAATAGAGCAAATTGATGAAGAAAAAGCTAGATTAAGAGTGGCAGTTTCTATATTTGGCAGGTCAACACCTGTAGATTTAGAGTATTCACAAGTTGAAAAGGCATAAATAAAAATTAGGAGTTAATATGGCAAAAGAGGTACTTGGATTAATTAAACTTCAAATTCCTGCAGGCGGTGCAAATCCTTCTCCTCCAGTAGGTCCTGCTTTAGGTCAAAGAGGTTTAAATATAATGGATTTTTGTAAAGCTTTTAATGACAAAACTAAGGATGTGGAAAAAGGTGCCCCTGTTCCAGTTATCATAACTGCTTATAAAGACAGGTCTTTTGATTTTATTACTAAACTACCTCCGGTAAGTTACTATTTAAAAAAAGCAGCTAAAATTAAAAAAGGTAATTCAACCCCAGGCCGTTCACTTGTTGGAAAAGTTTCAGTTGCTGATATAGAAAAGATTGCTAAAGATAAAATGCAAGATTTAAATGCAGTTAATTTAGAAGGTGCAGTTAATATGGTTAAAGGCTCTGCAGTTTCAATGGGTATGGAGATTTTAAAATAGCATGAAGAAAACAAAAAATAATAAGAAATTATTAGAGGCAATTGATGTTTCTAAAATATATGAGCCAATTGAAGCTATTAAAATTTTAAAAGATAATAAATATACTAAATTTAATGAAACTCTTGAAGTTGCTATTAACTTAGGAATTGATCCAAATAAAACTGATCAAGGTATCAGAGGTGTTACTAGTCTCCCTAAAGGAACAGGTAAATCTATTAATGTAGCCGTTATTACAAAAGGTGACAAACAAGCTGAAGCTAAAGAAGCTGGTGCAGATTTAGTTGGTGACAATGATTTGATTGATTCTATCTCATCAGGTAAGATTTTGTTTGATTTACTTATTGCTTCTCCAGATATGATGCCTTCTGTTGGGAAGGTTGCAAAAATATTAGGCCCAAAGGGTTTAATGCCAAATCCAAAACTTGGAACTGTAACACAAGATATTGCTACTGCAGTTAAAAATGTAAAAGCAGGACAAGTACAATTTAAGAATGATAAAGGTGGGATTGTTCATGCTGGTATTGGAAAAATTAATTTTGAAGACAATGATCTATTAGAAAACTTAAAGTTTTTTTTCTCTTCAATCAATAAGAGTAAACCTGAGAGTGTAAAAGGATCATTTATAAAAAAAGTTACCATAGCTTCAACTATGGGAGTTGGATTAGAAATTAACTTAGCCAGTCTTCGTTAGCTAGTTCAACGGATAGTTTCTTATAGAAGCTATCACCTGTCAAAGACTGCAGGGGCGTAAGCTTAATAACCTGCACAGACTGAAGCGAGTCCATTGATTAGCTTCTTGGCAGGCTTGTCTTATGTTTGATTAGCAAACTTAAGGCAGCTAATTTTAGGTGAATACCTAATAATAAACCGAGGTAAAAGTGAACCGTTCTGAAAAAAAAGATTTTGTACAAAAACTTAAAGAAGAATTAAGTTCTTCTTCTTCAGTTATTGTTGCTCATTATTCTGGGATTACTGTTGATGAAACAGAGCAGTTAAGAAAAGAGATGAGAAATAATGGTGCAAAATTTAAGGTAACTAAGAACAGACTCACTAAGCTAGCTTTGGAAGATACTCAGTTTAATAGTATAACTGATCTATTTACAGGACCTACTGCAATAGCATATTCAGAAGATCCTGTAGCCCCAGCTAAAGTTGCAGTTAGTTTTGAGAAGCAAATCGAAAACTTTAAAATTATTGGTGGTAGTTATGATGGTGAGAAAATAGATAATAATAAAATTAATTTTCTTGCAACATTACCATCAATGGATGAATTAAGAGGTAAGATTTTAGGGCTTATATCAGCTCCAGCTCAAAAAATTGCATCAGTAGTTAAGGAACCTGCCGGAAAAATGGCAAGAATGATGAGTGCACAAAGTAAAAAACTTGAAGAGTCTAACTAGGTTTAAAAGGAGATAAAAATGGCTGATTTAAATAAGATAGTTGATGATTTATCATCACTAACAGTTCTAGAAGCAGCAGAATTAAGCAAAATGCTTGAAGAAAAATGGGGTGTTTCAGCGGCAGCACCTGTTGCAGTGGCATCTGCCCCAGGAACAGGTGGAGGAGAGGCAGCAGTAGAAGAAAAATCTGAATTTGATGTTGTTCTTGCTGAAGCTGGTTCAAACAAAATTGCAGTAATAAAAGAAGTTAGAACTATTACTGCTCTAGGTCTTAAAGAGGCAAAAGATTTAGTTGAAGGAGCCCCTAAACCATTAAAGCAGGGTGTTGCTAAGGCTGAAGCAGAAGAGATGAAAAAAGCTTTAGAAGCAGCGGGAGCTAAAGTAGAGCTAAAATAATTTTAATAAGACCTCCATACTTGGGGGTCTTAATTAACTTTTTTAAAAAGGGTATATGCATGAGTTTAGACTATATTAATTCAAAAAAAATTAGAAAATCTTTTGGAAAAATTCCACTAGTGTCATCACTACCAAACTTAGTTGAGGTTCAAAAAAGATCTTATGATAATTTTTTACAATTAACAGTTGATCCTGATAAAAAGGAAGATACTGGTCTTCATGCTATCTTTAAGTCTGTATTTCCAATTAATGATTATACGGAAAGAGCAACTGTTGATTATGTAAGTTTTGATATCGGTATTCCAAAGTACGATGTCGATGAATGTTCACAAAGAGGCATGACATATGGAGCGCCTTTGTTAGTAAATTTTAGATTGATTATTTGGGATATTGATGAAATTGCAGGCACAAAATCTGTAAGGGACATCAAAGAGCAGGAAGTTTTTATGGGAGATATTCCTCTTATGACCAAAGATGCAACTTTTGTAGTTAATGGTACTGAGAGAGTTGTTGTTAGTCAAATGCATCGATCCCCAGGTGTTTTTTTTGATCATGATTATGGTAAGACTCATACAAGTGGGAAGTATTTATATAATTCAAGAATAATCCCATATAGAGGATCATGGTTAGATTTTGAGCATGATGCTAAAAACAATATTCATGCAAGAATAGATAGAAAGAGAAAATTTCCTGTAACAACATTGCTTAAATGTTTACTAGGCTCAAGATCTGAGAGTTATATTAGTGAATGTGAAGAAAAGAAAATTGACCCAGATCCAAAAAAAATACTTGGTATGAGTGGTGAAGAAATTCTTTCAACTTTTTATAAAAGCATTCAATATAAAAAAGATAAATTTGGATGGAAATATAAAATTGATCTATCTTTTTATAAAGGCAAAATATTAAACTATGATTTAATAGATCAAAAAAATGGTAAAATTCTTATTTCAAAAGGCACAAAAGTTAATCTAAAAAATATTAGAGAATTAGATTCTAAAGTAGGAAAAAATCTTTGTATAGAGAGCAATTCTATGCTTGGAATGTACATAGCATCAGATCTTATAGATGAAAAATCTGGTAAAATTTTTTATGAGGCAGGTTATGAAATTGATCAAGAATTCCTAGATTTTATTGAAAGTAGTAAAATAAATAAAATTGATATTTTAAAAATTGATAATATTGAAATAGGATCATATATTAGAAGTTCACTTCAGCTTGATAAAGCCAGATCGAGGGAAGAGGCTTTATTTGAAGTATTTAAAATTCTAAGACCAGGTGAACCACCTACAATTGAGACTGCAGAACTTCTATTTAATAACTTATTTTTTAATAAAGACAGATATGATTTATCTTCAGTAGGAAGATTAAAGATTAATTCTAAATTTAAGAAAAATACTGAAATTACAAAAAGAGTTTTAGATAAAACAGACATAATTGATGTAGTTAAACACATGCATGACCTTATTGATGGAAAAGGTGAAGTTGACGATATTGATCATCTTGCAAACAGGAGGGTAAGGTCAGTTGGTGAGCTTCTAGAAAACCAATATCGTGTTGGTTTATTAAAAATGGATAGAGCAATAAAAGAAAGATTAAGTTCACTTGAGGTTGATAATATAATGCCACAGGACATTATTAATTCGAAGCCAGTAGCTGCTTCAATTAAAGAGTTTTTTGGTACTAGTCAGTTAAGTCAATTTATGGATCAAACTAATCCCTTAAGTGAAATAACCCACAAAAGAAGAGTTTCTGCTTTAGGTCCGGGTGGTTTAAATAGAGAAAGAGCTGGTTTTGAGGTTCGTGATGTTCATCAAACTCATTACGGAAGGATATGTCCAATAGAAACTCCTGAAGGTGCTAATATTGGTTTGATTAACAGTCTTGCATCTTATTCTAGAATCAATCATTATGGTTTTATTGAAACTCCTTATAGGATCGTAAATAACGGTAAGGTCACAGATAAAGTAATATATTTGAGTGCTATCAATGAGGAAGATTTTGTAATAGCACAAGCAAATTCAGAAGTTGATAATAAGGGAATTTTTTTAAATGAAGTAATTAGCTGTAGGAAGAATGGAGAATTTATTAATGCCCAAGTTAATGCAATTGATTTAATGGATGTTTCTCCTCAGCAACTAGTCTCTGTTGCTTCATCATTAATACCTTTTTTAGAAAATGATGATGCAAATAGAGCTTTAATGGGATCAAATATGATGAGACAAGCTGTTCCACTCATAAAGCCAAAAGCACCTTTAGTTGGTACAGGAATGGAATTTACAGTTGCAAAAGATAGCGGCTCAACTGTTGTTGCCAAACGTGAGGGTGTAGTTGATCAACTTGATGCAAATAGAATAGTCATTAGAGTAACTGATAAGAAAGACGATTCTCTAAATAAAATAGATATTTATAACTTATTAAAATTTCAAAGATCTAATCAAAATACATGTATTAATCAAAGGCCTTTGGTAAGTGTTGGGGACAAAGTTTTTAAAAACCAAGTTATTGCGGATGGCCCAGCAACTGAATTAGGTGAATTAGCTCTTGGTAGAAACGTCTTAGTAGCATTTATGCCATGGAATGGTTATAATTTTGAAGACTCGATTTTAATTTCTGAAAAAGTAGTTCAAGATGATGTCTTTACCTCAATTCATGTTGAAGAGTTTGAAGTTATGGCCAGGGACACCAAACTAGGTCCAGAGGATATTACTAGGGATATACCGAATGCTGGTGAAGAAATGTTAATTAATCTTGATGAAACTGGAATAGTCTATATCGGAGCTGAAGTATCATCAGGGGATATACTTGTTGGCAAAGTTACACCTAAGGGTGAATCTCCAATGACTCCTGAAGAAAAGCTTTTGAGAGCTATATTTGGTGAAAAAGCTGCTGATGTTAAGGATACTAGTCTTCGTGTACCTCCAGGAGTAAAGGGTACTGTTGTTGAAATTAGAGTTTTTTCAAGAAGAGGGATTGAAAAAGACGAGAGAGCAGTAAGTATAGAAAATTCTCAAATTGAAATGATTTCTAGAGATAGAGATGATGAACTAGATATTTTAAGAAAAAGTTTTGGTAACCATTTAAAAGAAATTCTAATAGGTAAAACATATATATCTGGTTTAAGTAATCTTGAAAAAAATAGCAAACTCAGATTTGATGAACTAGATTTATTAAATGTAAATGATTTAATGAAAATTAATATTCAAGAAGAAAAAACAACATCACAAGTTGAATCTTTAATAAAAAATTATGAAAATCAACTAGGTAATATTAATCAGAAGTTTGAAAATAAAATTGATAAAATACAAAGTGGAGATGAACTTTTACCTGGTGTTTTAAAACTTATTAAGGTTTTTATTGCAGTTAAAAGAAAACTTCAGCCAGGAGATAAAATGGCAGGCAGACATGGAAATAAAGGTGTAATATCAAAAATTTGTCCCGTTGAAGACATGCCGTATCTTGAAGATGGAAGGCCTGTTGATATTGTGCTCAATCCATTAGGTGTGCCTAGCAGAATGAACATTGGTCAAATATTAGAAACACATTTAGGCTGGGCATCTGCATCCCTTGGCAAACAAGTATCTGAAATGATTTCAAAAATGAAAATTGAAGGTCAAACAAATGATTTAAAAGATAAATTACTTCAAATTTATGAGCAAAAAAATCATAAAGATAAAATAAATACAATGAATGAAGATGAATTGCTTGAACTTGCTGAAAATTTAAAAGATGGTGTTCCTTTTGCGACCCCGGTATTTGATGGTGCGAAAGAGAAGGATATAACTTCACTTCTTCAACAATCTGGAATGTCTACATCGGGACAGGAAATTTTATATGATGGTATAACAGGAGAAAAATTTGAAAGACCTGTAACTGTTGGGTATGTTTATATGTTAAAACTTCATCATTTAGTAGATGAAAAAATTCATGCGAGATCTATTGGCCCTTATAGTTTAGTAACGCAACAACCTCTAGGGGGAAAGGCGCAATTTGGTGGTCAAAGGTTTGGTGAAATGGAAGTTTGGGCTTTAGAAGCTTACGGAGCTGCATACACATTACAAGAGATTTTAACAATAAAATCTGATGATGTTGCTGGTAGAACAAAAGTTTATGAGTCAATTGTCAAGGGGGATAATAATTTTGAATCTGGAACTCCAGAATCATTTAATGTTATGGTTAAAGAGTTAAGATCTTTGGGATTAAACCTTGAGTTTAAACAAAGTAAAGAAGAATTAAATAAAATAGAAGCAATGGTGACTAATAATGAATAAAGAATTAATGAATATTTTTAACCAAAATTTAGGTGTTCAAAACTTTAACAGCCTAAAAATTTCAATAGCTAGTCCTGATGACATAAGGTCATGGTCGTTTGGTGAGATTAAAAAACCAGAAACCATTAATTACAGAACATTTAAACCCGAAAAAGATGGATTGTTTTGTTCAAGAATTTTCGGACCTGTAAAAGATTATGAATGTTTATGTGGAAAATACAAAAGAATGAAGTTTAGAGGCATTATTTGTGAAAAATGTGGAGTAGAAGTAACATTGTCAAAAGTTAGACGTGACAGAATGGGCCATATTGAGCTTGCTGCACCAGTTTCACATATATGGTTTATGAAGTCTCTTCCAAGTAGAATAGCTACATTGCTTGATATGACAATTAAAAATTTAGAGAAGGTTCTTTATTTTGAACAGTTTATTGTTGTTGAGCCAGGTTTAACAGATTTAAAAAAAGGTGATATTATTTCTGAAGATCAATTTATTGATTATCAAGACGAATATGGCGAAGATTCATTTAGCGCAGCAATTGGAGCTGAAGCAATTGAACAAATGCTTATAAATATTGATCTTGAAGCTGATTTTAATCAAACAAAAAATGATCTTCTAGAAACAAAATCTGAACTAAAAAAAACAAAACTAACGAAAAGATTAAAATTACTTGAGTCTTTTATAGTTTCAAAAAACAAACCCGAATGGATGATATTAAGAGTATTGCCAGTCATACCACCAGAATTAAGACCATTAGTACCTCTAGATGGTGGAAGATTTGCTACTAGTGATTTAAATGATCTTTATAGAAGAGTTATAAATAGAAATAATAGGTTAAAAAGACTAATTGATCTACGAGCTCCAGATATAATTATAAGAAATGAAAAAAGAATGCTTCAGGAGTCTGTAGATGCTTTATTTGATAACGGAAGAAGAGGGCGGATAATAACTTCTACAAATAAACGTCCATTAAAATCTCTATCTGATATGCTTAAAGGTAAGCAAGGCAGATTTAGACAGAACCTTTTAGGTAAAAGAGTTGATTACTCAGGAAGATCAGTAATTGTAGTAGGTCCAAATCTTAAATTACACCAATGCGGTCTTCCAAAAAAAATGGCATTAGAATTATTTAAGCCTTTTATTTTTCATAAACTGGATATTTATGGCTGGGCCAATACTATTAAAGCTGCAAAAAAATTAGTTGAAAAAGAAGATCCAAGGGTATGGGATATACTTGAGGAGGTAATTAGAGAGCATCCTGTTCTGCTAAATAGAGCACCTACTTTACATAGATTGGGTATTCAGGCTTTTGAACCAGTTTTAATAGAAGGAAAATCAATTCAGTTACATCCTTTAGTATGTACAGCTTTTAATGCCGATTTCGATGGCGATCAAATGGCTGTTCACGTTCCTTTAAGTCTCGAAGCTCAATTAGAGGCTCGAGTACTTATGATGAGTACTAACAATATACTTTCTCCATCTAGTGGAAAGCCTATAATTGTGCCATCTCAGGATATTGTTTTAGGAATTTATTATTTATCGATTATGAGAAATAATCAAAAAGGTGAAGGTAGAAATTTTCTTGATACAAATGAAATATTAAAAGCAGTTGAATTAAAAGATATTAGTCTTCACTCAAAAATCAATGTAAGAATTAAAAACTTTGATGGTTCATTTGCAAAGGTAGAGACAACCGCAGGAAGAATGTTATTAGCTGACTCTCTACCTAATAATGAAAAAATAAATTTCAGTTTAATTAATAAAATTCTTACAAAAAAAGAAGTTAGTAATTTAATCGATACAGTTTATCGTTTTTGTGGACAAAAAGAAACAGTTCTTTTTGCAGATAGTATAATGCAAATAGGTTTTAAATACGCAGCTATTGCAGGCATTTCATTTGGAAAAGATGATTTAATTATTCCAGAAGAAAAACAAATACTACTTGATGAAACTCAATCCAAAGTTCAAGAATATGAAAATCAATATCAAGATGGTCTGATTACTCAGGGTGAAAAATATAACAAAGTAGTTGATGCATGGTCAGAATGTACAAATAAGGTTGCTGATAAAATGCTAGATGTAATTTCAAATCCAGAAGATGATAAGCCTATTAACTCAGTATATATGATGGCTCATTCGGGAGCTCGTGGTTCTGCTGCTCAATTAAAGCAACTTGCTGGTATGAGAGGCTTAATGGCAAAGCCATCTGGTGAGATTATTGAGAACCCTATCAAATCTAATTTTAAAGAAGGTTTGTCAGTTTTAGAATATTTCACTTCAACGCATGGAGCTAGGAAAGGTCTTGCCGACACAGCTTTAAAAACAGCTAGTAGTGGATATTTAACAAGACGGTTGGTAGATGTTGCTCAAGATGCTGTTATAAGAGAGTTAGATTGTGGAACTAATAATGGTGTAATGGTTGAAGAAATTGTTGACTCTGGCAATATAACATCACCATTATCAGAAAGAGTTCTTGGAAGAACACCTTCAGATGATATTCAAGGTATAAAAAATAATATTATTATACAAGCTGGTCAAATAATTGAAGAAAAACATCTTGAGGAAATTAAGGATTCAGGATTGAGATCAATGAAAATTAGATCTGTATTAACATGTGAAACTGAAGATGGAATTTGTTCAAAGTGTTATGGAAGAGATTTAGCAAGAGGAACTGAAGTTAACATTGGTGAGGCTGTAGGGATTATTGCTGCTCAATCAATTGGAGAACCTGGTACACAGCTAACAATGAGGACATTCCATATTGGCGGAGCTGCAAGTTCTTCTGTTGAACAATCTAATGCTGCTGCTCCTATACAAGGAACTGTTAAATTTGAAAATATAAGATTTATTAACAATAAAGCTAATAATAAAATTACACTTAGTCGAAATGCTAAAATTAAAATACTGTTAGATGATGATGAAAAATTTTCATTTAACATACCTTTCGGCTCAAAGTTATTTGTAGAGGACAACCAGAAAGTTAAAGTTAATGATCTTTTAGCAGAGTGGGATCCTTATACTCTTCCAATTATAGCTGAAAAAGATGGGATAATAAATTATGTTGATCTTCAACAAGGAATTTCTTTTAGAGAATCAATTGATGATACAACAGGAATTTCAAGTAAGATAGTTATAGATTGGAGCCAGAATCCAAAATCAAAGAATTTTAAGCCAGCTATAAATATTGTTAAATTTTCCGATGAAAAAAATGAAATTGAGGAAGATTTTATTAATTACCCTATGTCAATTGATTCAATTCTTAGTGTTGAGGATGATCAAGAAGTTTCAGCTGGACAGGTTTTAGCAAGAATTCCAAAAGAATCTTCTAAGACTAAAGATATAACTGGAGGCCTTCCAAGAGTTGCTGAATTATTTGAGGCCAGAAAACCAAAAGACCCGGCGATAATGTGTGAAATTGATGGACAAATTTCTTTTGGAAAGGATTATAAAAATAAAAGAAGATTAGTAATAACAGGCGTTGATGAAGAAAATACTTTTGAGACTTTAATACCCAGATCTAAATATTTAAATGTACAGGAAGGTGATTTTGTAAAAAAAGGTGATATATTAGTTGAGGGAACACCTGTGCCTCATGACATTTTACGAATTTTAGGTGTTGAAGAACTCGCAAGATACTTAGTTAAAGAAGTACAAGCTGTATATAAACTTCAAGGTGTTTATATTAATGATAAACACATAGAAACTATTGCCAGACAAATGTTGCAAAAAGTTCTAATTAAAGATCCAGGAGACTCATCTTTAATTGCAGGGGAGCAGATTCAGAAAAGGGATGCTCTAAAGATAAATAAAATACTAGAATCTGAAGGTAAAAAAATTGTTATTTCTGAACCTGTTCTTTTAGGTATTACAAAAGCAAGTCTTCAAACTTCTTCATTTATATCTGCTGCATCATTTCAAGAAACTACAAAAGTTTTAACTGATGCTGCAACAGTTGGTAAAATTGATACTTTATCTGGACTTAAAGAGAATGTTATAGTTGGACGATTAATTCCTGCAGGAACTGGGAAAATGACTTCTGAGTATGAAAAAATTGCTAAAGTTAGAGATCAAGAAATAACAGAGCAAAGAAGTAACTTGAAAGAAAATAATGAAATATCATCATGATTTGCATATATTTCTTGACTTTTTAGCCCTCAATTAATAAAGACCTGCTACTTTTTGTTGATGGTAGTGGAAAATTAATTCCAAACACTTAACAGGGGAAAATATGCCGACTATAAACCAGTTAGTTAGAAAAGGAAGAACTACCCAGAAGAAAAGGAATAAAGTTCCGGCTTTGGGTGCTTGTCCTCAAAAAAGAGGCGTATGTACTAGAGTTTATACAACCACTCCAAAAAAACCAAATTCAGCGCTTCGTAAAGTAGCTAGGGTTAAACTTACTAATGGACAGGAGGTATCTGCATACATACCTGGAGAGGGCCATAATCTTCAAGAGCACTCTGTTGTTCTACTTAGAGGAGGTAGAGTAAAAGATTTACCTGGTGTTAGATACCACATTTTAAGAGGAACTTTAGACACACAAGGTGTCAGTGCACGAAAACAAAGACGTTCTTTATACGGCGCAAAAAAACCTAAATAAATATGTCAAGAAGAAGAGCTGCAGAGAAAAGAATTGTATTACCTGATCACAAATTTAAGGACATTATACTTGCAAAATTTATGAATAGAATCATGATTGATGGAAAAAAATCTACTTCAGAAAGAATAGTATACGGCGCATTTAAGATTTTGTCAGAAAAAACTGATAAAAGTCCAATTGATTTTTTCCATGAAGCACTTGACAACGTAAAACCAAGTCTTGAAGTACGATCGAGAAGAGTTGGTGGAGCTACATATCAGGTACCAATGGAAGTTAGACCCAGAAGAGCCCAAACTTTAGCAATGAAATGGATGGTGGATTCAGCAACTAAAAGAAATGAAAAAACTATGCGAGAGAGAGTTGCAAATGAGATTTTGGATGCATTTAATAATAAAGGTAATTCAGTAAAAAAACGTGAAGAAACTCATAAAATGGCAGAAGCAAACAGAGCCTTCTCTCATTTTAGATGGTAGCAAAAAATGTCTAGAACCCATAATTTAGAAAAATATAGAAATATTGGTATTATGGCACATATTGATGCGGGGAAGACAACAACAACAGAAAGAATTTTATATTACACGGGAAAATCACACAAAATAGGTGAGGTTCATGATGGTGCAGCAACTATGGATTGGATGGAACAGGAGCAAGAAAGAGGTATTACAATTACCTCTGCCGCTACTACCTGTTTTTGGAATGATTATAGGGTAAATATTATTGATACACCTGGACATGTTGATTTTACAATCGAAGTTGAGAGATCTCTTAAGGTGCTTGATGGTGCAGTAGCTGTTTTTGATGGTGTGGCAGGTGTTGAACCACAATCAGAAACTGTTTGGCGTCAAGCAGATAAATATAATGTCCCTAGGATGTGTTTTATAAATAAATTAGATAGAACTGGAGCAAACTTTTTTATGTGTGTAGACATGATACCTGAAAGATTAGGCTCTTATCCTCTTGTATTACAACTCCCCATAGGTATTGAGAGTGATTTAAAAGGTGTAGTTGATTTAGTATCAAACAATGCTATCGTTTGGCATGATGAAAGTCTTGGTGCGAAATTTGATATTGTTGAAATACCTGAAGATCTAAAAGAACAAGCGAAAGAATATAGAGAAAAATTAATTGAAAAGGTCGTTGAAGAAGATGATAGTATTATGGAGTCATATTTAGATGGAAATGAGCCTTCAATTGATGATTTAAAAAAATGTATTAGAAAAGGAACAATTAAGGGATCATTTGTGCCTGTATTAACAGGTTCAGCATTTAAAAATAAAGGAGTACAGCCTTTACTTGATGCAGTAATTGATTACATGCCATCACCTATTGATGTTGCTAGTGTTCGAGGAGTAGATGTAGATGATGATTCTAAAGAACTTACTAGAAAATGTGATGATAGCGAACCTTTTAGTGCTTTAGCCTTTAAAATTATGACCGATCCTTTTGTAGGTAGTTTAACATTTACAAGAATTTATTCTGGAACAATAAATACAAAAGATACTGTTTTAAATTCTAATTCTGGAAAAAAAGAAAATATTGGTAGAATGCTTTTAATGCATGCAAACAATAGAGAGGAAATTAAAACTGCTAATGCTGGCGATATTGTAGCTTTAGTTGGTTTGAAAGACGTAACAACAGGAGAAACATTATGTTCAACTAATGAACCAATAGTTTTGGAGAGAATGGATTTCCCTGACCCTGTTATTGAAGTAGCTGTTGAACCAAAAACAAAAGCAGACCATGAAAAAATGGGCACAGCTCTCGGTAGGTTGGCTCAAGAAGACCCAAGCTTTAGAGTTACCACTGATCATGAAAGTGGGCAAACAATTATAAAAGGTATGGGTGAGCTTCATCTTGAGATTTTGGTAGATAGAATGAAAAGAGAGTTTAAAGTAGAAGCTAATGTTGGAGCGCCTCAAGTTGCTTATAGAGAGACAATATCTAGCTCATTTGATGTTGATTATACACATAAAAAACAATCTGGTGGAGCGGGACAATTTGCAAGGGTAAAGATAACTTTTGAGCCTGGTGAACCAGGTAGTGGATACGAATTTATTAATAAGATCAAAGGTGGAAATATTCCTACTGAATTAATACCTGGAGTGCAAAAAGGATTAGTTGCACAACAACAAACTGGTGTTATGGCGAGCTTTCCTTGTATAGACTTTAAAGCAACTTTAACTGATGGTGCTTACCATGATGTAGATTCAAGCGTTCTAGCATTTGAAATTGCTGCAAGAGCTGCATTTAGAGAAGGTATTGCTAAAGCAAATCCTGTTCTTTTAGAACCAATGATGAAAGTTGAAGTTGTAACACCTGAAGAATATATGGGTGATGTTATTGGAGATTTAAATAGTAGAAGAGGTCAAGTTCAGGAGATGTCAACTAGAGGAAATGCAAATGTTGTAGATGCAATGGTTCCCCTTGCAAATATGTTTGGATACGTAAATAATCTTAGATCTCTAACTCAAGGTAGAGCTAATTACTCAATGCAATTTGATCATTATGAGCAAGTACCATCAAATGTTGCAGATGAAGTAAAGGCAAAGTTAGCATAATGGAATCTCAAAACATTAGAATTAGATTAAGAGCTTTCGACAATACACTTCTTGATAATAGTACAGGAGAAATAATTGATACTGCAAAAAGAACTGGAGCAAAAGTAAAGGGTCCAATACCTTTACCAACTAGATTCGAAAAATTTACAGTAAACAAGTCTCCACATGTAGATAAAAAAAGTCGTGATCAATTTGAGATAAGAACACACAATAGATTAATTGATATTATTGATCCAACACCACAAACAGTTGATGCTCTAATGAAACTTGATTTATCAGCTGGTGTAGAAGTAGATATAAAGATTTAAACATGAAAAAAAGAACTGGTTTAATCGCGACAAAAATTGGCAATAGTTCATATTACAATGAAAATGGAAATGTCATTCCTGTCACAGTGCTTAAAGTTGATGAATGTATTGTATCAAATATTAAAACTTTAGAAAAAGATGGCTACTCTTCAATCCAAGTAGTTTCAATCAATGGCAAATCTGATATTAAAAAAATAAAAAAACCTCAACAAAAATTATTTGCAAATATAAAATCAGATCCAAAAAAAGTTATTAAAGAATTCAGAATTGATCCAGAAAATAAATTAGAGATTGGAACAAAATTAAATGTATCTCATTTTAAAAAAGACCAATATGTTGATATTACATCCAAATCAATAGGTAAGGGTTTTGCTGGAGTAATGAAAAGGCACAATTTTGGGGGATTACGAGCTTCTCACGGAGTTTCAGTATCACATAGATCTCATGGTTCTACTGGTCAAAATCAGGATCCAGGAAAAGTGTTTAAAGGAAAAAAAATGGCAGGGCACATGGGATCAAAACAAGTAACTAAACAAAATCTTAAAGTCATAGATGTAGATGAAGAAAATAAAATTCTTATCATTAATGGTTCTGTCCCCGGAAGAAAAAATTCGGTTGTTTTTGTAAATGACTCTGTAAAGAAAAATTAAAATGAAAAAACAAGTTGTGAATCTAGAAAATAAAAAAGTAAAAGATTTAGATATCAATATAAACGTTTTTGGAATTAAGCTTTTTCCAGATATCATTCATCAATACATTAGATATCAAAACGCTAAATCAAGACAAGGCACTCATAAAACTAAATCCAGATCTGAGGTAAACGGAAGAGCAAAAAAACCTTTTGCTCAAAAAGGCACTGGTAATGCAAGGCAAGGAAGTAGTAAACCGCCTCACTTTAGAGGTGGAGCAATATCTATGGGACCTGTTCAAAGAGATCATTCATTTTCACTAAATAAAAAAGAAAAAAAACTAGCTTTAAAATCTGCACTATCCTCAAAGTTACTTGAAGACAATATTATATTCTTAGACACGTTGGAAATTAAAAATTATAAAACAAAAGAGTTAGTTGCTAAACTTAATAATTTTAATTTTAATACTGCATTGTTTGTTTATGGGGATGAAAAAATTGATGATAATTTTAAAAAAGCATCTTCAAATATACCTCATGTTTCAATTCTTAGTTGCAGTGGAATAAATGTTAAGGATTTAATTTCAAATCATAAAATTTTTATTGATGAAAAATCAATAAATCAAATAACTAAAAGATTATCATGAAAATAAAAAAAACAATATCTGATGAAAAAGCATTTAGCATTATCCATAAACCTATGTTGACAGAGAAATCAACAAACCTTAATCAATTTAATCAATATACGTTTGTAGTTGATAAAAACTCTAATTCTCATGAAATTCAGCAAGCAATTGAAAAAATATTTAAAGTTAAGGTTACCAAAATCAATACTTCAATAATTAGAGGAAAGGTAAAGTCTTTCAAAGGCAATATAGGATATAAAAAAGATTTAAAAAAAGCAATTGTGACTCTAGCTGATGGAAATACAATTGATTCATCATTGGAGATCAAATAATGTTAATAAAACTAAAACCTAACACACCAGGTCAAAGAGGCACTGTTTTAGTATCCAAAAAACATTTATCTAAAGACAAGCCTTACAAAGCACTTACAAAATCAAAACATTCTACTGGCGGAAGAAATAATCAGGGAAGAATTACATCACGAAGAATGGGTGGTGGTGTAAAAAGAAAATATAGAATTATAGATTTTAAAAGAAATAAATTTGATATTAATGCTGAAGTTATTAGAAACGAATATGATCCTAATAGATCTTCATTTATTTCACTTATAAAATATGAAGATGGTGAATTCAGATATATTTTGTCTCCAAAAAATATATCTGTAGGAGATAAAGTTTCTTCAGGAATTAATGTTGAGATAAAAGATGGAAACTGTCTACCACTAAAAAATATACCCATTGGTACATATGTTCATAATATTGAATTAAAGCCAGGCGCTGGAGGACAACTAGTAAGATCCGCAGGAACATCTGCTCAAATTGTTTCAAAAGAAGATCTTTATGTGCAAATAAAATTAGTTTCAGGTGAGATAAGATTGATAAATAAAAATTCTATGGCTACTGTTGGAGTTTTATCTAATGCAGACAATAAAAATGTTAAACTAGGTAAGGCCGGTAGAAAAAGATATTTGGGATCTCGGCCAAAAGTCAGAGGTGTTGTTATGAATCCTGTAGATCACCCTCATGGTGGTGGTGAGGGAAGAACATCAGGAGGTAGACACCCAGTAACTCCATGGGGAGTATCTACAAAAGGAAAGAAAACAAGAAGTAATAAAAAAACTAACACATTTATTATTAGAAGAAGGAAAAAATAATGGCAAGATCTGTTTGGAAAGGACCATTTGTTGATATTAATTTGCTTAAAAAAGCAGAAAAGGTATCTGAGTCTGGTAGAAAAGAAGTTATTAAAACTTGGTCAAGAAGATCAACTGTCCTTCCTCAATTTGTTGGACTAACATTTGGTGTATACAATGGTCAAAAATTCGTTCCTGTAAGCGTTACTGAGCATATGGTTGGACATAAATTGGGAGAATTTTCACCAACAAGAAATTTTAAAGGGCACACTGCTGCAGATAAGAAAGCAGGTAAATAGTTTATGAGTTTGGAAAATACATCAATCGCTAGAGATAACACAGTTAGAGTTAGTCAGCTAAAACTGGCTAATATAACTAGACTGATTGTTAATCAAAAGGTTAATAAGGCAGTTGAACAACTAAAATTTTCAAATAAAAGAGTTTCTCAAAATGTTTTAAAAGTATTAAATTCAGCAATAGCGAATGCAGAAAATAATAAGCAATTAGATATTGATAATTTATATGTAAAAGAAGCATATGTTGGAAAAAGTTTAAGTATGAAAAGGTTTCGCCCAAGAGCCAAAGGTAGAGCTTCTTCCATTTTAAAACCTTTTAGCAAGTTAACTATAATCTTAGAAGAGAGAACAATTAATAAAGAAGGAAAAAAATAATTATGGGACAAAAAGTTAATCCAAACGGTATCAGATTAGGAATTAATAAGACATGGTCATCAAGATGGTTTTCAAATTCTGAGTATTCAAAGCTCTTACATCAAGATTTAGAAATTAAGAATTTTGTTGAAAAAAAATTAAAAAATGCCAGTATTGCAAAAGTTAATATTGAAAGAGCCGCAAAAAAATTGAGAATTTCAATTTATAGTTCTAGACCCGGTATTATTATTGGAAAAAAGGGCGCAGATATAGAAAGTCTTAAAAAGAAATTATCATCCTTATCAAATTTAGAAGTCTTCCTTGATATTAAAGAAGTTAGAAAACCAGAAGTTGAAGCTAAGCTTGTAGCTGAAAATATAGCAAACCAACTTGAAAGGCGTATATCTTTTAGAAGGGCTATGAAAAAAGCTGTTCAATCATCTATGAGATTAGGAGCAAAAGGAGTTAAAGTTGTATGTAGTGGAAGATTAGGTGGAGCAGAAATTGCTAGAACTGAAAAATATCACGAAGGGAGCGTTCCTCTTCATACACTTAGAAGTGACATAGATTATGCTCAAGCTGAAGCAGAAACTACATACGGTATATGTGGAATAAAAGTTTGGATTAACAAAGGGGACATACTTGCGAAAGATCCCTATGCAAGTGAAAAAAAACAAATTGAAATGGGAAGTGTAAGATAATGAATATGCTATCTCCAAAAAAGACTAAGTTTAGAAAACAATTTAAAGGAAGAATTCATGGCAATGCTAAAGGTAATTATGCTCTTAATTATGGGAGTTTTGGTCTAAAAGCTATGCAACCAGAAAGAATTACTTCAAGACAAATTGAGTCTGCCAGAAAAGCAATTACAAGACATTTAAAAAGAGCAGGAAAAATGTGGATTAGAATATTTCCAGATGTTCCAGTTTCAAAAAAACCCGCAGAGGTAAGAATGGGTAAGGGAAAAGGTTCAAATGAATATTGGGCATGTCGTGTTAAACCTGGAAGAATTATGTTTGAGATTGACGGTGTAAATGTTGATGATGCTAAAAAAGCTATGACTTTAGCAGCAGCCAAATTACCAATTAAATGTAAATTTGTTGAGAGAAATATATGATAGAAAAAAAATCAAACAAAACTGATTTAACAAAAATAAGAGCAGAAGTTATTGATCTTAAAAAAGCGCTTATGAATTTAAAATTTCAGAAATCTACTGGTCAATTAGAAAAAACTTCAGAGATTAAAAAAACAAAATTAAAAATAGCTAGACTTAAAACAAATATCACAAAAATTTTAGGAGTCCAAAATGCCTAAAAGAGTATTATCCGGAACTGTAATTTCATCAAACTCTAATAAAACGATTGTAGTTAAAGTTACTCGAAGGGTTAAGCATAAATTATATAAAAAGATTATTAGTTTATCTAAAAATTATCATGTACACGATGAAGACAATCAATTTAAGAGTGGTGATACAGTTAATATAATTGAATCAAAACCAATATCAAAATTAAAAAAATGGATTGTTTTTAACAATAAAGGTGATCAATAATGATACAGATGCAATCAAATCTTTTTGTGGCTGATAACTCTGGAGCTAGAAGGGTTCAGTGCATTAAAGTATTAGGTGGGTCTAAAAGAAGATTTGCTTCTATAGGTGACATAATTGTTGTTTCTATTAAAGACGCTATTCCGCGTGCAAAAGTAAAAAAAGGTGAAGTTTTTAAAGCAGTTATAGTAAGAACGACTAAGGCTTTTGGTAGATCTGATGGTTCATCAATAAAATTTGATAAGAATGCAGCAGTGCTTTTGGATAAGCAAGAAGAACCAATTGCAACTAGAATTTTTGGCCCAGTCACAAGAGAGCTTAGAACAAAAAAATTTATGAAAATAATTAGTCTTGCTCCAGAGGTACTTTAAATGAACATTAAATTTAAAATTAAAAAAGGTGATGAAGTGATAGTCTTGGCAGGTAAAGACAAAGGGAAAAAAGGAAAAATTGTCAAACTTCTTCCAAAATTAAATAAAGCAATCGTTTCAGATATTAATAAAGTTAAAAAACATCAAAAACCTGGAAATAATGAACCCGGTGGAATTGTTGAAAAGGAAATGCCCATTCAAATATCTAATCTAAACTTTTTTGATCCAAAATCTAATAAAGGTGTCAGAATAGGTTTTAAATTAAATAAAGATGGAAAAAAAGTAAGAATTAACAAAAAAACTGGAACAGAAATTTAGTATGAGCAGACTTTTAGAAAATTATAAAGCAAACATAATTGAAGATCTTAAGAATAAATTAAGCGTTAGTAATCTTCATCAAGTTCCAAAGATAAGTAAGATTGTAATTAATATGGGAATCGGTGATGCAAAAGATGATTCAAAATTAATTGATAAAGCACAAGAGGAACTGTCCTTAATATCAGGTCAAAAAGCTGTAAAAACTAAAGCGAAAAAAGCAATCGCTGGTTTTAAAATTAGAGCTGGTATGCCTCTAGGAGCATCAGTAACTTTAAGAAACAAAAAAATGTATGAGTTTTTGGATAGATTAGTTAACATTGCTATTCCTAGAATAAGGGATTTCAGAGGATTAAATCCTAATAGTTTTGATGGTAATGGTAATTATTCTATGGGTATAAAGGAGCAAATTATATTCCCAGAAATTAATTATGACAAGATAGATAAAGTTAGAGGTCTGAATATTACAATTTGCACTACAGCAAAAAATAATATTGATGCCCTAGAATTGCTTAAATGTTTTAACATGCCTTTTTCAGGCAGAGAGGAAAGTTAATTTAAATGGCAAAATTAAGTTCAGTTCAAAAAAATCTAAACAGATTAAAGTTAATTGATAAATTTAGTAATAAAAGAAAAATTCTTAAGAAAAAAATAATGGATAAAACAATATCTATTGAAGAGAGGTTAAAATTACAAAATAAATTAAATGATCTTCCTAGAAATAGTTCAAATATTAGGTATCGTAATAGATGCAAGTTAACAGGAAGAACAAGAGGTGTTTACAGAAAGTTCGGTCTTTCAAGAATTAAAATTAGGGAATTATCAATGTCTGGCGATTTACCAGGCATGGTAAAATCTAGCTGGTAGGAGGAAAATATGGCTTTTAATGATTCTTTATCAGACATGTTAGCAAGAATAAAAAATGCTCATAGAGCAAGAAAATTAATTACTTCTTGTTATAAATCAAATCTTAATATGAATGTTTTATCAGTATTAAAAGATGAGGGGTATATAAGGGATTTTCAAGATGTAGAGATTAGAAAAGGAATTAATTCTATTCAAATTAATCTTAAATATTATAATGGTATTCCTGTTATAAAAAATATTAAAAGGGTTTCAAAACCTGGTATTAGAGTTTATTCAAAAATTTCAGACTTACCAAAAACTTATGGCGGTCTAGGTATATCAATCCTTTCAACTCCAATGGGCGTTATGTCAGATAATAAAGCAAGGCAAAAAAATGTTGGCGGTGAAGTATTGTGTGAGGTTTTCTAAAATGTCAAGAATAGCAAAAAATAGCATAAATATTTCTGATAACGTAACCTGCAAATATGAAAATGGTAACTTTTATGCAAAAGGAAAATTAGGAGAAATGACCCTATCTATTAATGATTTATTTAAATTAGAAATTAAGGATAAAGAAATTTATGTCTTACCAAAAGATGATAAAGACAAGCTTAATCCAAACTGGGGAACAACAAGATCTCTTATATACAATATTGTCCAAGGTGTTGATAAAGGTTTTACTAAAATACTAGAATTAAATGGCACTGGATATAGAGCAAGTGTTTCTGGGTCTAAATTAAAATTACAATTAGGTTTTAGTCATGATATTGATTATGAAGTACCTAAACAAGTAAAAGTTGAATGCCCAAAACAAAATATAATTAAATTATTTAGTTTCAATAAAGAAATTCTAGGTGCTACTGCAGCAAAAATTCGCTCTTATAGGAAGCCTGAGCCTTTTAAGGGAAAAGGAATTAAATATGAGAATGAATATATTTTTAGAAAAGAAGGTAAGAAAAAATAGTTTGGTAAAATTATGATCAAAAAAAGAACAAAAAGAACAAGGTATAAACTGAAAAAAGTTTCTAATAGAAAAAGACTAACAGTATTTAGGTCTAATAAGCATTTATATGCACAAGTTATCGATGATAGTGTTGGTAAAACTTTAGCTAGCGCCTCTACAAAAGAAAAAAATATGGATATTGAAAATAAAGATAGAAAATCTTTAGCTCAAATTATTGGCAAAAATATTGCTCAAAGATCAATTGAAAAGGGTATAAAGGAAGTAGCTTTTGATAAAGGCAAATATAAATATCATGGTTTAATTAAAATTCTTGCTGACTCTGCTAGAACTGAAGGATTAATTTTTTAAGGGAAATATATGTTTGAAAATGAAAATAAAGAATTTAATGAGCGCCTAGTAACAATAAACAGAGTTGCTAAGGTTGTTAAGGGTGGAAGACGTTTTGGATTTGCAGCAATTATGATTGTAGGAGATAATAAAGGAAGAGTTGGTTATGGTACTGGTAAAGCAAAAGAAGTTCCTGAGGCTGTCAGAAAGGCATCAGAAAATGCAAAAAATAAAATGATAAGAGTTTCTTTAAAGGATAATAGAACACTACATCATGACGTTGTTGGCAGATATGGTGCTGGTAAAGTTATACTAAGATCTGCTGCTCCAGGTACAGGAATAATAGCGGGTGGAGCAATGAGAGCTCTTTTTGAATCTTTGGGAATTAAAGATGTGGTAGCGAAATCTATGGGTACATCTAATCCACACAATATGTTAAAAGCTACTTTTGATGCGTTCATAAAATCAGAGTCACCTAAATCAGTAGCCGCAAAGAGATCAAAAAAAGTTACAGATATAATTAAAAATAATAAAAAGTCTTAAGGATTATAACTTATGAAAATTAATCAAATACCATCAAACTTAACTTCTGGTTCTAAAAGAAAAAGAAGAGGACGTGGCTCAGGATCAGGATTAGGTAAAACAGCAGGTAGGGGTGTAAAGGGTCAAAAATCAAGATCTGGAGTATCTATTAATGGTTTTGAAGGTGGGCAGATGCCTCTTTATAGGCGATTACCCAAGAGAGGGTTTAAAAATAAGTTTAAGAAAAAAATTCAAACAGTTAATTTTAATAGACTTAACTCAATTATTTCTAAGCATGGTATTGAATCAACTAACATTAAAGAATCTGAATTATTTGATAAAAAAATTTTCAATAAATCTAAAGGAGATTTAAAACTTCTAAACTCAGGAGATTTAAAAGAGATTATTAATATTGAAATTTCTTTTGCTACAAAAAAAGCAATTGAAAAAATTGAAAAATTAGGTGGAAAGATTAAAATAACTAAAAATTTATAATGGCTACAGCAGCAGAAAAACTTGCAGGAAATTTAAATTTTGGAGCTTTCGGAAAAGCAACTGAGTTAAAAAACAGATTATTATTCACTTTAGGTGCATTAATAGTATTTAGGCTTGGTACATTTTTGCCAATTCCAGGTATTAATCCAATTTCTCTTCAGCAGTTTTTTGAGCAACAATCTTCAGGTATTTTAGGTATATTTGATACTTTTTCCGGAGGTGCATTAGGCAGAATGGGGATATTTGCTTTAGGAGTGATGCCTTATATTTCTTCATCAATTATTATGACTTTAATGCAGGGATCAATACCATATATGAAAAGTTTAAAAGAACAAGGTTCAAAAGGGCAGAGACAACTTCGTCAAATTACGAGATATGTAACTGTTTTAATTGCTGCTCTTCAAGGTTACGGAGTATCTATTGGCTTGGAGTCTATGCAAACTACATATGGAAATATTGTTATTGATCCTGGTTTATTTTTTAGATTAACGACAGTAGTTACATTAGTTGGTGGAACCGTTTTTTTAATGTGGTTAGGAGAGCAGATTAGTTCTAGGGGTGTTGGTAATGGGATATCTCTAATAATTACTGCTGGTATACTTGCTAATTTACCAAGTGCTTTTGTTAGTACATTACAGTTAGGAAGAACCGGTGAGTTAAGCACTGTTTTTATTTTAGGTATTATAATTCTGATATTGGCTCTAATATTTTTTATTGTCTTCATAGAAAAAGGACAAAGAAGATTAATTGTTCAATATCCAAAAAGGCAGGTTGGAAATAAAATTTATGGTGGTCAAAGTTCTCATTTACCTCTTAAAATAAATACAGCTGGAGTAATTCCTGTTATTTTTGCATCATCAATCTTGCTACTCCCTAACACAATGTCAGGTTTTGGCGCAGGATCATCAAGTGATATTTTTTTATTTATATCTAGCTATCTTGGCCGAGGACAACCATTGTATTTGGGATTATTTGCAGCAATGATTATTTTCTTTGGATTCTTTTATACTGGAATTGTTTTTAATCCCGATGAACAAGCAGAGAATCTTAGAAAATATGGAGGATTTATACCTGGTATAAGGCCTGGAGAAAATACATCTAAATATATTGATTATGTGTTAACTCGATTAACGACAATAGGAACAATTTATTTAGCTCTAGTAGCACTTTTACCAGAATTTTTAATTTCAAAAACATCTATCCCCTTTTACTTAGGAGGAACGAGCTTACTAATTGTAGTTGTGGTAATGATTGATTTTATTAACCAGGTACAATCTCATCTATTTCAACACCAATATGAAGGCTTATTAAATAAAACAAAACTTAAGGGTAGAAGATAATCAATGAAGTTGGTTTTATTTGGACCTCCTGGTTCTGGAAAAGGTACACAAGCAGCTTTATTAGCTAAGAAAAACAATATACCACATCTCTCGACAGGAGATATTTTAAGAACTAGATTTAATAAAAATGATAATTTGGCTCAAGAATTATCTGAAATAATATCAAGTGGTAATCTAGTTCCAGATTCAATTTTAAATCCAATAATTACTGAAAAATTACTAAGTAATGATTGTAAAAATGGTTTTATCCTTGATGGTTATCCGCGTAATAAATCGCAGTCTAATTTTTTAATAGATTTTTTAACCAAAAATAAATTAGATCTTGATTTAATAATAGATTTCAGAGCTGACTTAAATACAATAAAACAAAGAATTCTGGATAGATCAAAAATTGAAAATAGACCAGATGATAATTTAGAAGTAATTAAAACGAGATTGGAAAAATATTTTGCTGAAACTCAACCATTAGCAGACATATTCAAAGAAAAATTTAAAGGAAAGTTTTTTGAGATAAATGCGATGCAGGATATAACTCAAATTCAATATGATATTGAAAATAGGCTTAAAAATGGCTAAATTTGAGCCAAAATCCCTGTATCAACGCTTGACTTTTATATTAATATTAATGTATGCACCCTCATTCAATTTTTTAATGGACAAATATTAGTATGGCTAGAATTTCAGGTGTCAATATACCAACAGGAAAAAAAATCCATATCGCACTAACATATATTTTCGGAATTGGACCAAAGATAGCTAATGATTTATGTAATCAAGCATCAATTGATAAAGCAAAAAGAGTTAATGAATTAAATGATGATGAATTAAATAAGATAAGAGAAATCATTGATCAGAAACATATGGTTGAAGGTGATCTTAGGAGAAAAGTCTCAATGGACATAAAAAGATTAAATGATCTTGGGTGCTACAGAGGATTAAGACACAGAAAAAAATTACCTGTTAGAGGTCAAAGAACCCATACAAATGCAAGAACAAGAAAAGGTAAGGCAGTCGCAATTGCAGGTAAGAAAAAAGTAACTAAAGGATAAAATGGCTGATAAGAAAAAAACTAAATCAAAAATCAAAAAAAAAGTATCATCTGGAGTAGCGCATGTTGTATCTTCTTTTAATAATACAATAATAACTATTACAGATGAAAATGGCAATGCTTTAGCTTGGTCATCAGCTGGTCATAAAGGTTTTAAAGGTTCGCGTAAGTCTACTCCTTATGCAGCTCAAATTGCAGCAGAGGATGTAGGAAATAAAGCAAAAGAATATGGACTTAAATCATTAAAAGTAGAAGTTTCTGGTCCTGGTTCTGGAAGAGAGTCAGCTCTTAGGTCTCTCCAGGCAATTGGATATATTATAACTTCAATAAAGGATGTGACTCCAATACCACATAATGGTTGCAGACCTCGGAAAAGAAGAAGAGTTTAAATTACAAGGAGATTAACGTGCTACAAAAAAATTGGATGGAATTAATTAAACCAAGCAAAATGGATGTGAATGTTCAGAATGATAGTGATAAAAAAGGTGTATTAATAGCTGAGCCTTTAGAAAGAGGATTTGGACTTACATTAGGTAATGCAATTAGAAGAGTATTACTTTCTTCTTTACAAGGAGCAGCAATAACTTCTGTTAAAATAAAAGGAGTTGTTCATGAATTTACAACAATACCAGGGGTAAAAGAAGATTTAACTGACATATTATTAAATCTTAAATCTGTAGCAGTTAAAGTTCACTCAGCAGGATTAAAAAAAATGTATATAAAATCATCTGGTTCTGGTGAAATAAGGGCGGGAAACTTTGAAACTGACTCTGAAACTGAAATTATGAATCCTGATCAACTAATAATGACTCTTGATTCAAATGCAGATATTGAAATAGAAGCAAATATAGAAACAGGGAAAGGTTATGTTTCTGCTGAAGTAGCTGAAGATGAAGAAAAGATCATTGGTGAAATTAAGTTAGATGCAATGTTTAGCCCTGTAATTAGAGCTTCATATAAAGTTGAAAATAGTAGAGTGGGACAAGTTACTGACTATGATAAATTAATTTTTGAGGTCGAAACAAATGGAGTTATAACTCCTGACGATGCAATTGCTCTTGCTTCAAGAATATTACAAGATCAATTACAGCCATTTATTAATTTTGATGAGCCAGAAATCCAACATGATCAATCATCTGGAGAAAAACTCTCATTTAACTCAAATCTTCTAAAAAAAGTTGAAGAATTAGAATTATCTGTAAGATCAGCTAATTGCCTAAAAAATGATAATATTATTTATATTGGTGATTTGGTTCAAAAATCAGAATCTGAAATGTTAAGAACACCAAACTTTGGTAGAAAATCTTTAAATGAAATTAAGGAAGTTTTACAACAAATGGAACTTAATCTAGGTATGTCTGTACCTGATTGGCCCCCAGAGAATATTGATGATCTTGCAAAAAAATATGAGGACCCATTTAATAAATAAATAATATGAAACATAACATTAAACATAGAAAATTAAATAGGACTTCTTCCCATAGAAAAGCATTGTTAATGAATTTATCCAATGCTCTTTTAAAGCATGAACAAATTACAACAACTGTGCCTAAAGCAAAAGAGCTCAGACCTTTTGTTGAAAAATTGATATCATTGGGTAAAAAAGGAGATTTAGCTGCAAGAAAAAAAACTATATCTATTCTTCAAGATGAAAAAATGTCAAAAAAAATTTTTGATATACTAGCTGATAGATATAAGAATCGTAATGGCGGTTATACAAGAATTGTGAAGCTTGGTAATAGATATGGAGATAACGCGCCTACAGCTGTTATAGAGCTTGTTGATAGAGATGAGGATGCTAAGGGTTTAGACTCCGGCCCAGTTATAGAAAAGAAAACAACTGAAGAAGAACAACTTCCTCAGAATTAAATTTGCTTAATTTTTTATTTGTTGCCATAGGCGGATCTATTGGGGCTTCATTAAGATACTCGTCCTATATTTTTTTCAAAAACTATCTATTTTCAAACTATATTTTTCTAAATACACTTTTTGTAAATATTGCTGGTTCTTTTCTAATTGGTTATGCGATTATGTTAATGGAAAGTAAAAATTTATCTGTAGATTTTATAAAGTATTTTTTAATAATAGGAGTTTTAGGATCTTTTACAACATTTTCTACTTTTTCAATAGAAAGTGTTGATTTGCTATTAAGTAAAAAATTTTTGCAAGCATTCTCTTATATGTTTTTATCATTATCTTTGTGTTTATTATTTACTTTCATAGGTTTAAATTTTAATAAATTGATAAATTGATAAAAAAAATAAAGATAATTACAGACTCAGAAAATCAAAGACTTGATAAATTTTTAAAAAAATCTTTTTCAAGTTTAACTCAAAGCTTTATTGAAAAAAATTTAAGAAAAAAAAATATTTTAGTAAATAATAAAGCGTCAAAATCTAAATATTTAATAAATAAAGATGATATAATAATAATAAAAAATTTTTCTACAGAAATATATTCCGACAATAAAATAAAGAAAATAAATAAAAAAATTGATAATTATTTAATTAAAGATTTTAAAAAATCTATTCTGCATGAAAATGATAATTTTTTAGTTATTGATAAATGGTCTGGAATATCTACTCAAGGCGGAACTAATATTAGTATTTCTATTGATACTATTATTAAAAATATATCTTTTAATTATAATTTAGTTCATAGGTTAGACAGAGATACATCTGGACTTTTATTAATTGCTAAAAATCTTAAATATACCAAAATTTTTGGTAAACTTTTTAAATTTCAAAAGATAAAAAAAACTTATTTAGCTTTGTGTGATGGTAAACCTAAATTAAAAGAGTCGTATGTTGATTTAACAATAAAAGATAAAGATAAGAATAATAGCGTTCACACAAAAACTTATTATAAATTAATATCATATAATCAAAAAACATCACTGATACAATTTGAGCCAAAAACAGGTAAAAAACATCAGTTACGAATTGTTGCTAAAAATCTTGGCTGCCCAATCGTTGGTGATAATAAATATAATCTTAATAAATCAAACAAGCAAGAGAACTTAAAACTAAATGCTCATAAATTAGAATTTAATATAGAAAATTTTACTTTTAATTATAAATCAAAACTGCCAAAAGACTTTACTGATTTTATAAAAAATAAACAAATGAGTTTTTTTTGATAATACTATTTAAGATTTCTTATGTTATTTAAAAATATTAATGAAAATTCCTTATCAAATATTTCTTCAGTTATTTCAATCCCTAATTCATGTAATGATGTATTTTTAAAATTTTTAAGTCCACAAGCATTTATAAATTTATAATTATTCATGATAGGGTTTATATTAAAACTTAACCCATGATAAGTAATCCAATTTTTTAATCTTAATCCAATAGCGCCAATTTTTTCTTCTTTATTAAATTTTTTTCCATTCTTGCCAGTGACCCAAATTCCTACTCTTTCTTTATAAGTTGTAGAATCTATATGATAGTTTTTTAAAAAATCCATAAGTGATTTTTCAATAACTGTAATAAATTTTCTGATATCTTTTTTTTTGTTATTAAGATCTATCATAAAATAAACTATTCTTTGTCCTGGTCCATGATATGTTGTTTTTCCTCCTCGATTTGTTTTGACTATTCTTATTTTATTTTTTTTGATAATTTCATTTTCAGTAGCGCTAGTTCCTTGCGTATAAATATGATCATGATTTAAAAACCATATAAGTTCATTTTTAGATTTATTAAATATTTCACCAACTCTTTGCTGCATAAATTCTATAGAATTTTCGTACTCAACTAAATCATACTGTTTTTTTATTTCTATAGTCATCAATTTAACTTTATTGATATTATTAACTTATCTGCTATTTAATTCTAGTAAATATGCGGCTGTGGCGGAATTGGTATACGCGCAGCGTTGAGGTCGCTGTGGGATTTATCCTGTGGAAGTTCAAGTCTTCTCAGCCGCACCACCTACTTATTTAAAAAACATGATATAAGATAATAATGATTAATAAAAACCATCTAATTGAGTATTTTTATGAAGGTATTAAATCCAAAACTAAATTAAAAATTGGTGTTGAGCATGAAAAATTTATCTTAAATAAAGATACACTTCTTCCAGTTTCTTATGATGAAAAAAATGGCATTAAAAAAATTTTAGAAAAAATAACTTTAAATGGATGGAACGCTTTATATGATGATAACCAACAAACTGTTATTGCTCTTAAAAAAGGAAAAACAGCAATTACATTAGAACCAGGAGGACAAATTGAATTATCAGGTGCTCCTTTAGATAATATTCATGAAACCTGTGAAGAAACTACTAATCATCTTATAGAGTTAAAAAAGCTTGGTAATGAATTAAACTTTATTTTATTAGGAATGGGCGTTGAACCTAATTTAGGATTAGATGATTTTCCATGGATGCCCAAGCAACGTTATGGAATAATGAAAAAATACATGCATAAAGTTGGCACACAAGGTCATCATATGATGAAACGTACATGCACTAATCAGGTTAATATAGACTATTCTTCTGAGGAAGATATGGTTGAAAAATTTAGAGTAATGTTAAATCTTGAAGCTATTGCAACAGCTATGTTCTCTAACTCCCCTTTCGATCAAGGAAAAATTTCTAAATATAAAAGTTTACGTTCTCATTTTTGGCATCATACAGACCCTGATAGAACAGGATTACTGCCATTTGTTTTTGAAAAAGATTTTAATTTTGAAAATTATACAAATTATGCATTAAATGTACCAATGTACTTCATAAACAGAGATCATAAATACATAGATATGACAAATTATACTTTTAAAGATTACCTTGAAGGCAGATCAACAGACATTGAGTATGAAGCTACTTTGAAAGATTGGGAAGATCACTTAACAACTTTATTTCCTCAGGCAAGATTAAAACAGTATTTGGAAATACGATCAATGGATGCATGCAATTGGGATTTAATTTGCTCTCAACCAGCTTTTTGGGTTGGAATTATATATGATGATGAAATAATTGATAAAATAAAAGAAATTACAGAAGATTGGTCTGAAGAAGATAGAGAATATTTAAATAAAAGAGTTCCAGAGGAAGGATTACAAACTGGATTTAAAGGAAAAAAATTAATTTCTTATGCAAAAGAATTTTTTAACCTATCAAAAAAAGGTTTAATTAAAAGAAATTTTTTGTCCAAGAATGGTGAGTTTGATGAGTCTATACATATGAAAGATTTGGAGAAAAATTTAGAAAATGGCTTTTCACCAGCTGATTGTCTAATCAATAAATTTAATTCAAGTTGGGAAAAATCTTTAATGCCAATTTATAAAGAATTAATTTTCTAATGAGACACAAAATTGCAATTCAAATGGATGACATAAGAACCATCGACTATGCTTATGACTCTTCTTTCATGATCGGTTTAGAAGGCCAAAAAAGAAATTATGAATTATTCTTTTATCATCCAGATGATTTATTTTTAGATTCAGGAATTGTAAAGGCTAATGGATTTTATATAGAGCTATTTGATCAAGATAAAGATTATTTTAAATTCATATCCGATAAAATTGAAATCGAATTGGCAGAATTTATTTTCATTTTTTTAAGGCAAGATCCTCCATTTAATATGCATTATATTACCTCTACTTACTTGCTGGATTGTTTACCTAAAAATACAATAGTTATAAATAATCCAACAGCAGTTAGAAATTGTGCAGAAAAAATTCTTCCATTTAAATTTAAAGAATTTATGCCCCCAACTTTAATTTCACAAAAAGTTGATGATATTAATATTTTTTTAAATATTCATAAAGATATCATAACAAAACCTTTATATGGTAATGGGGGCGAAGGTATACACAGAAGTAAAGAGGGGCATTTGGAAGGACTTGATACAGCTAGTGAATATTTTGAGATGCCAATCATTGCTCAAAAATATATTTCTGAAATAACTGAAGGTGATAGAAGGATAATTTTTATTGATGGAGAATATGTTGGATCTGTTGCAAGAATTCCATCCAAGGGAAGTATTAAAGCAAACTTTCATGCTGGTGGTGTAGCTAAAAAGACTGATCTAGTTTATCGTGATAAGGAAATAGTTGAAGTAATTGGAAAAGAATTAAAAGAGCTAGATCTTTTTTTTGTAGGAATTGATATTATTGGTAATTATCTTACTGAAATTAACGTAACTTCACCAACTGGTATTAAGCAAATCAACAACTTAAATAACGTTAAATTAGAGGAAGTTTTCTGGGATAAACTTGAAGCAAAATATAAAATAGTTTAAAGAGTAGTCAATAAAGGAACTTATATGAATAATAGTAGAATATTAATTAATAATTTAAAAATCTTTCAGGGCATTAATCAAAATGTAATTAATGTACTTCTAATTCTTTTTGGGACACTTTTATTAACTATTTCAGCAAAAGTACAAGTTCCTTTCTGGCCAGTTCCAATGACTATGCAAACATTTGTAGTATTTTTAATTGGTTCAACATATGGTGTTCGTTTATCTCTTTTAACTTTAGTTGCTTATTTGATTGAAGGCGCTATAGGATTGCCGGTTTTTGCTGCTGGAGGAGGTATTATGTATCTTACTGGACCAACTGCAGGATACTTGTATGGTATGACTATAGCGGCAGTTGTTATAAGTTACTTTGCTAATGAAGGTTACAGCTCATCCTACTTAAAATCTTTTATAAGTATTATAGTTGGTTCTGCTATAATTTTTGCTTTAGGAGTTTTGTATTTAGGTTCAATCATTGGATATAATAAAGCAATACAAGCAGGTTTATTACCATTTATTCCAAGTGAATTATTTAAAATAGCTCTAGCTGTTTTATTAATACCTACTCTAAATAAATTTATAAAATAAATTTTACATGAAAATAGGTATTGATCTCGGTGGGACGAAGACCGAAGGTATTTTAATTGATGATTCAGGAAAAGAGCTTTCAAGAACTAGAATTAAAACTGAAAAAAATTATGATGGAACAATACAGGGTATAATTTCAATAGTTAAACAATTTGAAAGTGATTTTGGAAACGCAAAATCTGTTGGTATTGGAATGCCAGGAGCAGTATCTACAGATTCAGCCTTAGTAAAGAATGCTAATTCTATATGGTTAAATGGCAAACCATTTAAAAAAGATTTAGAAAAAGAACTTGATAAAAGTGTAAATTTAGAAAATGATGCTAACTGCTTTACTTTATCAGAAGCAGTTGATGGATCGGGAAAAGGCCATGCTGTTGTATTTGGTGTAATCATTGGTACCGGTACTGGTGGTGGAATTTCTATAAACCAAAAAGTTCTTACTGGTAAAAATAATATTGCTGGAGAATGGGGACATATAAGTTTACCTAATAGATCTGATGATGAAAAAAAATTTGTAAAACGATGTTATTGTGAAAAAAGTGGTTGCATGGAAACATATGTTTCCGGCCCTGGTTTTGCGAGCTGTTTCAATCTTAAACATAAAACTAATTATGATTCCCACGCAATTTTAGAAGAATTTAAGAATAATGATCAAAGAGCAATTGAAGCATTAGACATTTATGTTGATCATTTAGCAAGAGGATTGTCTTTAGTCTGCAATATTTTAGATCCAGATATTATTGTTTTAGGTGGTGGAATGTCTAATATCTCTTACATTTACGATCATATAGATACTTCATTAAAAAAATATATTTTTAGTGATACATTTAATACAAAAGTTGTAAAAAATATACACGGTGACTCTGGAGGCGTAAGAGGAGCTGCTTGGCTATCTTAAATACCAGCCATTGAAATGTATTTAATATTTAAATAATCATCTAAACCATATCTAGAACCTTCTCTTCCAAGTCCAGATTCTTTGACTCCTCCAAAAGGTATTTCTGCTTTTGTTGTTAAACCAGTATTTACACCTACCATTCCGTATTCTAAAGCTTCAGCTACCCTCCATATTCTTCCAATATCTCTTGAATAAAAATATGAAGCAAGACCATAAGGAGTATTATTAGCAAGCTTAATTACTTCCTCATCTGTGCTAAATTTGTACAAAGGAGCTACTGGACCAAAAGTTTCTTCATAAGTAATTTTTGCTTCAGTTGTTACATTAGAGAGAACGGTTGGTTGAAAGAAGTTGCCACCAAGTGGGTGTATGTCTCCTCCTACGGCAATTTTTGCTCCTTGATTTACTGCATCTTTAACTTGATCAAGAACTTTCATTAAAGAGGGCTGATCAATAAGTGGACCGGACACTATTCCTTCTTCTAATCCATTTCCAACTTTTATTTTATTTACTTCTTGAGTGAATTTATCCAAAAATTTATCATAAACTTTTTCATGAACAAAAATTCTATTAGCGCATATGCAAGTTTGACCAGAATTTCTAAACTTACTCTGCATCGCTCCTATCACTGCCTCATCTATATTAGCATCTTCAAACACTACAAATGGTGCATGACCTCCTAATTCCATTGATACTTTTTTAACAGTAGATGCACTTTGTTTTAAAAGAATTTTTCCAACTTCTGTAGAGCCTGTAAATGATATTTTTTTAACTATTGGATTTTCAGTTAATTCTTTACCAATTGCTGCTGCAGATCCAGTGATAATATTAATTACTCCATCAGGGAATCCTGCTTCTTTAGCTAAAACACCAAGAGCAAGTGCTGAATATGGTGTTTGACTAGCTGGTTTAATAACAACAGTACATCCAACAGCAAGTGCTGGAGCACATTTTCTAGTAATCATTGTACTTGGAAAATTCCATGGAGTAATTGCACCTACGACACCAACAGGTTGTTTTATAATTACAATTCTTCTATCCGGCATTGGATCAGAGATGATATCACCATAAACTCTTTTTCCTTCTTCAGCATAAAAATCAATATATGAAACTCCCATCAAGATTTCACCTTTTGCTTCAGCTAAAGGCTTACCTTGCTCTAAAGTCATAATTTTAGCTAAGTCATCGGCATTTTGCTCAATTAATCTAGCCCATTTTTGTAATATAATAGACCTTTCCTTTGCAGTTTTATCTCTCCAATTAGGAAATGCAGCTTGAGCTTCATCTATTGCCTTAGTAGTTTCTGAGGTTGAGCATTTAGGAACTTCGCCGATTATTTCATTGTTAGCAGGATTGTCGACTTTAATCTTTTCACCAGAATTGCTCTCTATCCATTTACCACCAACAAAACAATTTTCTTTAAAAAGTGCTTTATTTTTTAGTTCCATATTTACTCCTCTAATTTATGTATTTACTAGATTACTCTTTTTAACTTTTAATTTATAGAGGTAAATATGACAATTGTTAACTCTTGGAATGAATGGGATACCTTAAAGCATGTTATTGTAGGTACAGTAGAAAATTCAAATGTGCCACCGATGGAGCCTGCATTGGAACCAAAAATAAGTAAAGATAGTGGGATGGTTGGTTCACACGGACCAAGAAAACAAGAGTCTGTTGATAAAGCGAACATTCAACTTGATAGTTTTGTAAAAATTTTGGAGTCTCACGGAGTGCAGGTTGATCGTCCAACTCCTATAGATTTTACAAAAGCAATCTCTACACCAGATTGGAAAAATGATGGCCAATTTGGATCAATGCCACCAAGAGATGTGATCTTAACTGTTGGTAATGAAATGCTAGAAGCACCAATGTCTTACCGCTGTAGGTGGTTTGAATATCTTGCATACAGACCATTACTTGAAAAGTATTATGATGAAGATCCTAATATGCGATGGGAGTCAGCACCCAAGCCACGTCTTACATCTAAAACTTATAAATCAAATTATTTACCTGAAGGTATAACTGAAGAAGACAGATATAAAAAAATTGAAGACAGAGATATGATTTTAACTGAACAAGAACCTCTTTTTGATGCAGCTGAAGTGCTACGCTTCGGAAAAGATTTATTTTATCATAATAATTTTACTTCAAATTTAAAGGGTTTGAATTGGTTAAGAAGACATTTTCCCAATCATCGTGTTCATCAAATAAATTTACCAGGAGAATTAATTCCCACTCATATTGATGCATGTTTTACACCTATTAAACCTGGTGTAATAATTATCAATCCAAATAGAAAAATATCTGAAGAGCAAAGAAAAATATTTGATAACAATAAATGGGAAATTCATGCTGCAGCACCTTCTGTTCATAATACTCCTCCACCAATGTGCTATTCAACAATTTGGTTATCAATGAATGTTTTAATTTTAAATCCTTCAACTATTTGTGTAGAGGCAAGTGAAGAAAAAATGATTAAACAAATGGAAAGCTTTGGTATGAATGTGATTCCAGTTCCTTTTCGAGATGTATATGCTTTTGGTGGTAGTCTTCATTGTGCGACTACAGATGTTTACCGAGAAGGAGATTGTGAAGATTACTTTCCAAATCAATAATGAATAATTTTATACAAAACGATTTAAAACCAATAATACAAAGTACAACTAATCCCAGAATTGGCGTTATTACTCTTTCAACTGATTTTACAATAGAGCAAGATTTTAGAAAAATATGCCATTCTCTTCCGATAGATATATTTTTTAACAGAATACCTTTTATTAATCCTTTAAATCATGAAAATTATTTAAAAATGGCAGAGCATATACCTGAGGTATCTGATCAGATTTTACCTGGAGAAAAAATTGATGTTATTGCATATGGATGTACTTCTGGGACTATTGCAATCGGAGAAGAACATATATCAAGTCAGGTTCAAAAATCAAAACCTGAGGCCAAAGTTACAACCCCTATAACAGCAGCATTAAAGGCATTTAAAAAATTAAATTTAAAAAATATAGCTGTATTAACGCCTTATCCCAAAGATGTTAATGTAACAGTTTTTGATTATTTAAGTAAAAATGATTTAACAATAGATTCTTTTAATTCTTTTAATTTAAATTATGACTCTGAAATTGCACAAGTAAGTTTAGAAAGTTTAAAAGAAAGCATAGCTAATATAAATTTAGATAATGTTGACGGATTGTTTGTCTCTTGTACAGCTCTTAAAATTGTCGATATTCTTGATGAGGTTGAAAAAAAATTTAATACAACTGTCATTTCTAGTAATCAGGCAATAATATGGGATTGCTTACAATTGTTAGATATAAATATTAAAGTTCCAGGTTATGGAAAATTATTTAATAATTAAATGATTTCTTTAGATCAAATTAAAGAGGCACATAAAAAAATTTCACCTCATATTAATTACACACCTTTAATTCATTCAGATTTTTTATCTAAAAATAGAAATGTAAAATTAAAATTAGAATCACTTCAAAAAACAGGATCATTTAAATTAAGAGGAGCGCTTAATAAATTACTGTCACTTTCCAAAGATGAAAAAAGCAAAGGAGTGATAGCTGTTTCTACTGGCAATCATGGTAAGGGAGTAGCTTATGCTTCAAGTTTATTAGGTGTCAAATCAACTATTTATATGTCTTCTATGGTTCCAGAATACAGAAAATTAGCTATAGAAGCTTTAGGAGCTAATGTAGAAATAGTAGGTCAAAATAGTGATGAGGCAGATTTATATGCAAGAAATATTTCAGAAAAAGAAAATATAACTCTTATACATCCATTCGATGATGAAGATGTTATTATAGGTCAGGGAACTACAGGTCTAGAAATGATTAATGATTTTCCTGAAGTTGATACAGTAATTATTCCTACCTCAGGTGGTGGGTTGATTGGTGGAATTGCACTTGCGTTAAAATTACAAAAACCTAGTATTAAAGTAATAGCTGTTTCAATGGAAAGAGGACCCTCAATGTATGAAAGTTTGAAACAAGGGAAACCAGTAGATGTAGAGGAATTAGAAACACTTGCTGATTGTTTGGGGGGGAGTATAGGTTTGAATAATAAATTTACGTTTAATATAGCTAAGGAAACAATAGATGATTTTGTACTAGTTAATGAAGATAAGATTGCCGAAGGTATAAAGTTAAATTTTACTGAACATAGAATAGTGACCGAAGGAGCTGCAGCAACGAGCGTTATGGTAGCAAAAGATAATTTATCATCACATCTAGGAAAAAATATTATATGTCTAATTTGTGGAGGTAATATTGAGAAAAATTTATTTAATAAAATAATTTCATGACATTAGTATTAAATTCTAGTGAAATAAAAAAATGTGTTCAGTTAAATGAGCAACTTATTCCTATAATTGAAGATGCTTTTAAAAGTTTAGCTTTGGGAAAAACAACGATGCCTCCAATCCTCCGTCTTGATATAGAAAAATATCATGGAGAATCTGATGTTAAGGCTGCTTATATAGAAGGATTAGATAGTTACGCTATTAAGATTGCATCAGGTTTTTTTAATAATCCAAATTTAGGTCTTCCATCTAGTAATGGTTTAATGATTTTATTAGATTCAAAAACTGGTGTGTTAAAATCTGTGTTGTTGGATAAAGGATATTTAACAGATGTACGAACAGCTATAGCAGGTGCAATCGCAGCAAAACATTTATCAAATCCTGATTCTACTAAAGCAGGTATTATAGGAGCAGGAATTCAAGCTAAATTACAACTTGAGGCATTAACTCTGGTTAGAAATATTGATACAGCATTTATATGGGCAAGAAATTCTGAAAAAGTTAATCAATTTATTAAAGATGTTAGCAAATTAAAAATTAATTATAAAGTATGCTCTTCACCAGAAGAAGTTGTAAAACATTCAGAAATTGTTGTGACAACCACTCCTAGTAAATCTTTTTTAATAAAAAATGAATGGTTAAAAAAAGGATTGCATATAACTGCAATGGGATCTGATGCTGAGCAAAAAAATGAATTAGAACCTCTTATAATAAAAAATTGTGATCAATACATTCCAGATAGTTTATCTCAAACAAGGATTTTAGGAGAGTTACATCATGCAATAGATAAAAATATAATCTTACCTAATGAGAATTTTAATGAGCTTGGTAATATTATTCTTGATTCTAATTTAGGTAGAAAAAATAAAGAAGACATAACTGTATGTGACTTGACTGGAACTGGAGTTCAAGATACAGCCATTGCCAAACAAACATATGAAATAGCTATGAATTTAAAATTAGGAACAAATATTAATTAATCATGAACCAAGCCATTGTTAATAAAACTTCTGAATATTTCAAAAAAAAAGGAGTAATTTTACCTACAATTTCAGAACTTCGTGATCCTCATTCAATAGATGGAGATATAAAAAATAAACTAAAAAATATTGATAAGAATACAATTGATCCACTAAATTTATTTAGAGTGCATTGGTTTAATAATAGAGATCACTCTTCTTTTTCGCAGGTTCCAGAACATATTGTACTTCCTAGTGAATTTACAGGAGTTGAAGCAAAAATAATTGTTAATATTGGTAGATTATTTCCATTAATAACTGCACATAAAGTTTTAGCAGCCTACGGATGTTTATTGCCAAGAATTTTAAATGGTACTTTTGATTATGAAAATCATAAAGCTGTTTGGCCTTCTACAGGTAATTATTGTCGAGGAGGAGTCGCTATTTCAAGAATACTCGGTTTAAAAAGTGTAGCTATCTTACCTGAAGGTATGAGTAAAGAACGCTTTGCTTGGTTAGAGAAATGGGTAGAGGATAAAAACGATATTATTAAAACAACCGGTACAGAGAGTAATGTAAAAGAAATATATGATGCTTGTAATGAATTAAAAAAAGATACAAAAAATGATATTATTAATCAATTTGATGAATATTATAATTATGCAATTCATCGATCAGTAACAGGACCTTCATTTGAAAAATCATTTTTAAAAGTAAAAGGTGATTCAAGTTTAACACTAAGATTTTATGTAAGTGCCTCAGGCTCAAGTGGAACGCTTGCTGCAGGAGATTATTTAAAAGAACATTTAAATACAAAAATTGCAGTTGTTGAAGCAACAGAGTGCCCAACTTTGCTTAATAATGGTTACGGTGAACATAATATTCAAGGTATTGGTGATAAACATGTTCCATTAATTCACAATGTAATGAATACTGATTTTGTTGTTGGTATTTCTGATCAAGCTACAAATAATCTTAACCTCATGTTTAATACAGAAATTGGAAAAAAATATTTAATTTCAAAAAAAGGTTTTGATAGTAATTTTGTTAATAGATTGCCTGAATTTGGGTTTTCAACAATTGCAAATATACTAGCTTCTATAAAATTAGCTCAATATATGAAATTAGGAGCTGATGATGCGATTATTACTGTTGCTACTGACGGTGCTGATTTGTATGCTTCTGAATTGCAAAAAACAAAAGATGATTTTAAAGGGATTTATGATGAAACTGCATGTGCAGAGATATATGGCCAATATCTCAAAGGAATTTCTACAGATAATACTTTAGAGCTTACTCAAAGAGAAAGAGAAAGAATTTTTAATCTTGGATATTATACCTGGGTAGAACAACAAGGCATTGATATTAATGAATTTGAGAAAAGAAGAGATCAAAATTTCTGGAATGAACATCATAATTATATGCTTTCTCTTGATAATCAAATTAAAGAATTTAATAGTATGTAATCTATGAAGACCCAAAGTTTACATAATCAATTAGTTGATTGGAGACATGATTTGCACATGAATCCACAAATAAGTTTTGAAGAAGAATATGCCTCAAATAAAGTAGCAAATTTGATGAAAGATTTTGGAATAGAAGTTCATCAAGGGATTGCTAAAACTGGTGTAGTGGGAGTTTTAAAAAAAGGAAACAGTAATAAAAGCATAGGTATCAGAGCGGATATGGATGCTTTACCAATTAATGAGATAAATACATTTTCTTATAAATCTACAATTGAAAATAGAATGCACGCTTGTGGTCATGATGGACATATGACAATGTTATTAGGTGCAGCAAAATATTTAGCAGAACAGGGAAACTTTGATGGCACTATATATTTTATCTTTCAACCTGATGAAGAAAATACTTTTGGTGCAAAAACAATGATTGAGGAAGGTTTATTTACAAAATTTTCAATTGATGAAGTTTACGGTATGCATAACATTCCTGGTATGGAAACTGGAACATTTGGCACTAGAAAAGGAGGTATTACCACTAGTGAAAATTTATTTGAAATTTCAATTGAGGGTAAGGGCGGTCATGCAGCTTTACCCCATATGAGTAAAGATACAATAACAATTGGTAGTCAAATAATTATAGCTTTACAAACTATTGTTTCTCGTAAATTAAATCCTGTAGAAGCAGGTGTAGTATCTGTTACTGAATTTATTACTGATGGAAAAAAAAATGTACTCGCTGGTAATGGTTTAATAAAAGGAGATGCAAGGGCATTTTCTGAAAAAACTAATACAATGATTGAGCAAAGCATGCGCCAACTAGTCAAAGGAATTTGTGATGCACATGGTGTTTCCTATGAAGTTAAATATGAAACTACTTGTCCCATGACTTTTAATCAACCCGAACAAGCTAAATCAGCAACAAAAGCTGCAATCTCTTTATTAGGAACGGATAAATGCAATAGTGATATTGAACCTAGATCTTTCTCAGAAGATTTTTCTATTATGTCAAAATCAACACCTGGATGTTTTGTATTGATGGGTAATGGCATCTCTGGATCAAATGGCAGACCTTTGCACTCAGCGGACTATGATTTTAATGATGAATTATTAGTTAAAGGGTCTTCATATTGGGTTGAGTTAGCAGAACAACAATTAACATCATAAACTTTTGAAAGGGAAATATTAAGATGTTTAAAAATAATTTAAATAAATTAGTAGAAAGAATGAAAGAGAGTAATATTGATCTAGCTGTTATTACTGATGATGACAGTTTGTATTATTTTACTGGATACCACGACTTTCTTCACATGGATTTTAATCGTCCAACAATCCTTCTTGTTTCAAAAGATGGTGAAAGTACTTTGATCACCCCTTTATTAGATGTACTTTTAGTTCCAGATGATACACCAGTAGGTAAAATAGAAACATGGAATGATGGTATTGGTGAGGAGTGGAGAGAATTTTTACCAAAAATAATAAATAAACATAATAAAATTTTTTGTGAAAAATATAAAATAAATGCAACTGTAAATAATTATTTGTATGAATTAATGAATGGCAAACCTCTTGAAAATATTACACCGATTGTCAGTGAAATTCGTATGATTAAATCAGATGAAGAATTAAAAATAGCAAGACATACGGGTGAAGTAGCAATGGCAATGATGGAAGGAGCAAAATCTGTTATTGGCCACAATGTACCAGAATTTGAAATTGCTATAGCTCAATCTCAAGCGGGGACAAGAAAAGCAGCTCAGTTACTGCAAGACCATTATCCTAAAAGTATCAACATGTCTCCAAATATACATTTTTTATCAGCTATTTCCTCAGGTAAGGATTTACCCAAAACACATCATCGTGCTTCAACAAAATTAGTAAAGAAAGGTGATCCTATATTTGTTTGTTATTGTGGATCTGCTAATTTTCATAGATTTAAATTAGGCTTTGATCGTATTTTTTGGGTTGAAGAAATAAAAGATAAAAATCAAATAAAAGCTTTTGAAGTGGCAGTAAAATCACAACAAGCTGCTTTAAATGTTCTTCGCCCTGGTGTAACTGCTGAAGAGGTTCATGCAGCTTATGCAGAAACTATACAATCTGAAGGCTACCCATATCCTACTTTTAGATGTGGAAGAGGAACAGGTTTTAGTTTTTTAGAAGAGCCTCAACTTGTTGTAGGAAATAAAACAGTTCTAAAACCTGGCATGGTTTTTGCAGTTGATGGTGGGAGTAGTGCAAAAGATTTTAGAGGTCAAGTAGGTGATAGTTTTATTATTACAGAAGATGGATATGAACAAATTACACATCACTCGAAAGCTATTGAAGATTTAATAATTAACTAATGGAAAAAATTAAACTCTACAACGCACATTGTTGTGGTGAAATAGGTGATGTCATTGTATCTGGAAAAATAAATTTAGAAGGCAATACTATATTAGAACAATCAAAATATTTATTTGATGACAAAAAACTAAGAAAATTTTTACTTAATGAGCCTAGAGGAGGGGTATTTAAGCATTATAATTTATTAGTTCCTCCAAAAAATGAAAAAGCAAAAGCGGCTTTTATAATAATGGAGCCTGAAGATAATCCTCCAATGAGTGGTTCAAATAGTATTTGTGTAGCTACTGTTCTGCTTGAAAAAGGAATTATAGATATAAAAGAACCAACAACAGAATTCTTACTTGAAGCACCGGGTGGCATTATTCCAATAAAAGCATTTGTTGAAAATAAAAAAGTAAACTTTGTTGAAATTCACAATCTACCATCATTCGTTGATAAAGTAGATGTGCAACTTCAAACATCTTCATTTGGAGAAATAATAGTTAGCACAGTTTTTGGAGGTGATAGTTTTGTTATCTGTAATGCACAAGATTTTGATTTAAGTATTAAACCTGAGAATGCCAAAAAATTTGTTGAAATTTCTAAAGAAATTGTAAAGGAAGCAAATTATCATTTGGGTTTTCAACATCCAAGCTTACCTGATTTAAATTTCATTTCTTTTTGTCAATTTATTGAACCTATAAAAATAAATCATCTAAATCAAAAAGAAGGTTGGAATACTGTGTGTATTAGACCAGGAAAATTGGACAGATCTCCATGTGGTACAGGCACCTCTGCTAGGTTGGCCCTCATGCATGAAAAAAAAGAAATCGATATAAATGAAAAATTTATCTCAAGATCTATTATTGGTTCTACTTTTGAATCATATATTGCTAAAGAGTACATAGAGGAAAATAAAAAAATGATTATTCCTTCAATTAAAGGATCAGCTTTTATAACTGGTGAACAAGAAATGTATATTTCTAATGATGATCCTTTTCCAGAAGGTTATCAACTAAATGATACATGGCCAACAGATTAGAAGGTTAAATTATTTGAATTTTTATTCTGATAAAGATTTTATCTTATCAACGAGTTCTTTGTTTATATTTCGCGCACCGCTATCTAATCTATTTTTATGCCTTCTTTCTCCTGGTAGTCTAACACCTTCAAGAGATTTCATTTGATCAAAAAATTTTTCAGCATGTTCATTCCAGTTATCACCAGCAATTAATTGAGGAGATAAAGCCATAATAAATTCACCACCCCTAGCTGGTCCACCATCGTTATTATCTGCTTCTTTTGCTTCAAAACTGAATAAATCACCAACTAATCCTGCGGCTAATAACTCTATCATCATAGCAATAGCTGATCCTTTATAATCACCAAAAGTTAATAAAACACCGCCATTAGCAATTTCAGATGGGTTATCTGTTTTTTCACCATCTTTATTTAGTCCTGTCCCATAAGGAACTTTATGACCATCTCTAGCAGCAACTTGAACCTCGCCCATTGCCATTGTTGAAGTTGCCATGTCATATACTACTGGCGTATTATTCTTTCTTGGCCATGCAAATGAAATTGGATTAGTTCCAAACAAAGGTTTTTTTGCACCAGCAGGTGCAACACTTGGTTTGTAGGCTGTACATGCAATTCCTATTAATTCATTTTCTGCTAAAGCTTCAGTCTCATGCCATAAAGCAGCAAAGTGATGAGTGTTGGTAATAGTTAGAACGCCCACGCCATGTTTTTTGGTGACTTCTACTAACGCAGGAATACCAACTCCAATTGCTGTAGGAGCAAATCCATAATCACCCTCTACCTTAATTGCGTTTTGCGTTAAAAAATTATTCTTTGGTCTAGCATTACCTTTAACTTTTTTACTTTTTAAAGCTGCAATATACCCAGGTATTCTGAAAAGCCCATGTGATACACTTCCATCTCTTTCAGCATTCGTTACAGTATGTGCAACAGCTTCTGCGTTAAGTTCATCGCAACCATTAAATTTAAGTGTTTTTAGGGCTAGATTATATATTTCTTCCAAGGATAGGTCGGTAGTTGTCATAATATTCCTTTTATAAATTTGAGCTAAAGTATCTATATAGCGCATTTACAATTAGGATTAAATGGCTAAAGATATAAGTTTATTTTAAATTGTTTCAAAATCAGAAACTTTTTATTTTACGTAAAATATTTGAGGATATAGAAATTTTATGACTCGTTTTAATGCATGGAATGTATTTAAAAATGGTTTTACTGGTCAAAAAAACTGGGATCGTCAATGGCGTGACCCAGAACCAAAAAAACAATATGATATAATAATAGTAGGAGGTGGCCTTCATGGTTTAGCTACTGCTTATTATTTAGCAAAAAATCATAATAAAAAAAATATAGCAGTTTTAGAAAAGGGATGGATAGGTGGTGGAAACGCTGGACGGAACACAACTATAGTACGCTCAAATTATATGTTGCCCGGTAATCATGAATTTTATGAACATTCATTAAAGCTTTGGGAGAATTTGAGTCACGAATTAAATTATAATGTTATGTTTAGTCAAAGAGCACATGTCTCACTTTTTCATAGCCCCGGAGCAAAAGATGGGGCAGCAAGAAGATATAATATTATGCGCTTATATGGTACTGATGCTGAATTGTGGGACTTAGATACTTTAAAAAAAAATATTCCTCATTTAAATTATTATGATGCAAGATTTCCAATTATGGGTGCTGCGGTACAAAGGAGAGCAGGAAATGCTAGACATGATTCAGCAGTATGGGGATATGCAAGAGCTGCTGATAGTTTAGGAGTAGATATATTACAAAATTGTGAAGTAACTGGTGTTAAGAGATCACAAAATAATATTGAAAGTTTAGAAACTTCAAGAGGAACTATTAAAGCTAAAAAAGTGGGTTTTGCTGTTGCAGGACATACTTCTGTTTTATGGCAAATGGCTGGACTTGGAAATTTACCTATTGAGTCACACAAGCTTCAAGCATTCGTAACAGAGTCAGTTAAACCTCTTTTAGATCATGTAGTTGTGTATGGTGTTGGAGGAGCTCATTTTTATATTTCCCAATCTGATAAGGGTAGTATGGTTTTTGGTGGAGATTTAGATTGGTATAAATCATATGCTCAAAGAGGAAATTTACCAATGGTGCAAGATACTGCGGAAGCGGCTATGGCTATAATGCCTTGTTTAGGCAGAATTCGGCTTTTACGTCACTGGGCTGGCGTCATGGATATGTCTATGGATGGCTCTTTTTTCATATGCAAAACTCCTTTATCAAATTTGTATCTCAATGCTGGATGGAATTATGGAGGCTTCAAAGCAAGTCCTGCTTCAGGTTGGTATTTTGCTGATTTAATTGCTAGTGAACAACCTCATAAACATATTCAAAATCATAATTTAGAGAGATTTGAAAAAGGAATTAACATTGATGAGCGGGGCGCTGGTCCTGATCCAAAGTTGCACGGTTGATATGATAAGAATTAAATGTCCATATTGTGGTGAGAGAGATCATAGCGAGTTCACTTATGGAGGTGATGCGTCTATTAAATATCCAGCGCTTGATGCACCTGAGTCAGAATGGACAAAGGCTATTTTTTTTCGCGAAAATATAAGAGGAATGCAAAAAGAAACTTGGCATCACACAAATGGTTGCAGACTCTGGCTAGAAGTAGAGAGATCTACGATTACGCATGAAATTAAAAGTGTTAAAGCATGTCATCCACAAATTGAAAAAATTACAAAAAGTAAGTCATGACATCTGTAAGAAAAGAAAAGTATGGTAAAATAAATAGAGGTAAGGTTCTTGGATTTACTTGGGATAATAAAGAGTATTTTGGATATGAAGGAGACTCTCTAGCTTCTGCACTTTTAGCAAATAACATTAATATAGTTGGTAGAAGTTTTAAATATCATCGTCCACGTGGAGTTATGTCTTGTGGAGTTGAAGAATCAGGTGCCCTTGTAACTATTGGATCTGGTAGTAAGATAGATCCCAACGTTCGTGCGACTACTCAGGAACTCTATTCTGGATTAAACGCAAAAGGACAAAATGCTTTTCCGAGTGTAAATTTTGATTTCGGAGGTGTTAATAATTATCTAGGCCGTTTTTTTGCAGCAGGCTTTTATTACAAAACATTTATGGGTTTACCTCCATTTGAGTGGGGTAAAGGCACTGGAATCTGGATGGTTTTTGAAAAAATTATTCGAAAAGCAGCTGGTATGGGTAAAGCTTCAAGAGAACCTGATCCAGATAGCTATGAACATGCTAATGATTTCTGCGATGTACTAGTTGTAGGTTCTGGCCCCGCTGGGATTGCAGCTGCTCAAGAAGTAGCAAATAAGAATCTGGATGTTATTTTAATTGAACAGGACTCTTTATTGGGAGGAAATAGTTTATCTAAAAAAGAATTTGATGCTACTCTTTTACATAATGAACTAAAAAGTAGTGGTGTAAGAGTCATGTCTCGAACAACAGCCTTTGGTGTTTATGATAATACTGTAGTTGGAGCTTTAGAAAGAGTCACTGATCATCTACCTAATCCAGATGTGAAGTTGCCACGTCAACGTTTTTGGACAATTAGAGCAAAGCATATAATTTTGGCAAGCGGAGCTTTAGAACGACATGTAGCTTTTAATAATAATGATGTTCCTGGTGCAATGACAGTAAATGCTTCCAGACAATATTTAAATAGATACGGTGTATTGACTGGAAACAATATTGTTATTTCAACAAATAATGACTCTGTGTATCAAACAGCTGTAGAACTTCATGAAGCTGGGTCAAAAGTTACAATTTTAGACTCAAGAGAAAATATAAATCATGATTTACCTAAAGAAATAAATCTTCATTTAAATACTTTACCTTTTAACATTAATGGTAGAAAAAAAATTGATGGTATAGATGTTTGTAAAACAAAAGATCTATCAAAGAAGAATACAATTATCTGTGACCAAGTTTTAATATCAGGAGGATGGTCTCCAATAGTAAATCTTATCTCTCACCGAGGAATTAAACCAGTTTGGAATCAAGAAAATCTCTGTTTTACACCAGGAGATATTAAAGAAAATATTTCAGTAGTAGGTTCGGCAAAAGGTATTTGGAATGAAAGGGATTGCGTAGAGTCTGGTCTTATTGGAGCTAATGAAGCAATGAATACTTTAGGTATTCACAAAAAAGAAATTTCTTTTCCTAGCGCTGGAGGTTGGTCAAATCCAATAGAACCTCTCTTTGAAGTTAAATCAAATAAATTCCCATCCAAAAGTTTTGTAGACTTTCAACATGATGTAACTGCTGAGGATGTGAGATTAGCACACAGAGAAGGTTTTATTTCTGTCGAACATCTTAAAAGGTACACAACTTTAGGAATGGCAAATGATCAGGGTAAAATGGGCAATATAATTGGTTTATCTTTAATGGCTGAGCAGTTAGATAAAACTATACCAGAAGTTGGAACAACAGTTTTTAGACCACCTTACACTCCAGTGCCAATTGGTGCGTTAACAGGTAGAAATGTTGGAAAACATTTCAGACCCTTAAGAGTCACCCCAATGCATCAATGGAATATTGATCATGGAGCAAAAATGATTGAAGTTGGTTTATACCAAAGACCTTGGTACTATCCTAAAAAAAATGAAACATTAAGTGACTCATATATTAGAGAAACAACAATTGTTAGAAAAACTGTCGGCATTTGTGATGTAACATCGCTGGGTAAAATTGCTATTCAAGGCCCTGATGCAACTGAATTTGTAAATCGTATATACACAAACCTTTTTGCTAAACTTCCTATAGGAAAGGCTCGCTATGGAATTATGTTACGAGATGATGGTATTGTAATGGATGATGGTACCTCATGGAGACTTGGAGAGAATGAATATTTTATGACGACTTCAACTGCTGCAGCAGCAAAAGTAATGTCATGGTTAGAGGAACTACTTCAAACAAGATGGACAGATTTAAAAGTTAATGTAACAAGTGTTTCAGAACAATGGGCAGGTGCAGCAATTGCCGGTCCTAAATCAAGAGATGTATTGAATGAATGTGTTTTAGATCCTAGTGAAATTACGAAAGAAAATTTACCTTTCATGGGAATTTTACAAACTAAACTTAAGGATGACACCCCTTGCAGAATTGTAAGAATAAGTTTTTCAGGTGAGCTTGCTTATGAAATGTATATTGAATCAGATTATGCTCACGGAATGATGGATATATTATGGCAAAGCGCCCAAAAATATGATGGCTGCTTATATGGTCTAGAAGCACTTGGGGCATTAAGAGTTGAAAAAGGCCATGTAACTGCAGCTGAGCTTGATGGAAGAGTAACGATTGATGATGCAGGATTAGGAAAAATGGCATCAACAAAAAAATCTTATATAGGAAGTGCTATGCGTAAAAGGGGAGTTCTGATTGCAGATGATAGAGAAATGCTAGTTGGGTTTTTTCCTATTAATGAAAAAGAAACTTTTAATGCTGGAACAATTGTTTGTGAAAAAAATAATATTCAAGGTTCAGGCATAGGTCGTATCACATCAGTTACCCATTCTCCAGAATTAGGACATTGGATTGGTATTGGGTTTGTCAAAGGAGGTCTTGAAAAATGGAAAGAAATAACTTTGGTAGGCGCTGATCCTGTAAGAAATAAACAAATGGAAATAAAAGTTGTATCACCCCATATGATAGATCCAGAAGGTAAAAGAATGTATGCTTGATAGAAATTCAGCGATAAAAGAAAAATATAAAGTTGGTAAGTGTCCTTTTGAAGACAAAGTTGAAATAATATTTTCTGAAAATCACAATCTTGTAATTCAACAAATTGCCTCTTGGCCTGATGAAATATCAAATCTAGAAAAATTATTTTTTAATGAGTTAGGTTTTAAACAAAATACAGATTTTAATAGAGGGGAAATTTTAAAAAATAATTCATTGTGGAGAATGGAGCCTCTTAAGTGGTGGTTATTAGGTAATATTATTGATGTACCAGAGAATTTAGGAACATCACTTGAACTATCTCACGCCTTTACATCAATAATGATTGATGGTGAAAAAAGTGAAATTTTACTAAACAAACACTTACCACTTGATCTACGTTTAGATTATTTTCCAATAAATTCATCAGCTAGTTCAGCCATTCATCATGTTAGTATTAAACTTTTTAGACTTAATGAGAAAAAATTTAATCTTCTTATACCTAGAGGCTTTGCTTTGTCTATTTGGGAAATTTTAATTGAGTCAGCATTTCAATTTGGATACGAAATAAAAGATAATTAAACTTAATAGACATTATTCTTTTTCCATATTAAACCATTAGAAATGATTTTTACTAAAACAGAATACTTATCAAGATTATCAAAAGTTAAAAATGTAATGGATCAAAAAAATATGGATGTAATCATCCTAACCGATCCATCGAATATGAATTATTTAACAGGTTATGATGGTTGGTCTTTTTATGTTCCTCAAGGGGTGATCGTTTCACTTGATAAAGACGAACCCATTTGGTTTGGTAGAAAACAAGACTCAAAAGGCGCGATGATAACAACTTATCTTAATAATGATAATATACTTGGTTACCCTGAACATCTAATTCAGGCTCCTCCAAAACATCCATATGATTTTGTTACTGATTTTATTAATGAAAATAATTGGAGTAATAAAAATATTGGTGTCGAAATGGATAGTTATTATTACACTGCTGAAATTCATAATCGTCTGTTAACACAATGTTCTAATGCAAAATTTAAAAATGCTCATTTGTTAGTAAATTGGATACGGTATGTAAAATCTGATGCAGAAATTGCATATATGAAAGAAGGAGCAAAGTTAGTTGAAGCTGGCATGCAAACAGCCTTTGATGAAATAAAACCAGGTGTTAGACAAAGTACTGTCGCAGGTAAAATTCAAAATACGCTGTTAGGAGGTAATAAAGAGATTAATATAGGGGGTGAATATGGCGGGTTAAATATGATTTTAGCAAGTGGCAAGTCTGCTTCTGCATCTCATTTGACACCCACAGATAAAAAGTTCAATAATAATGAAGGAACTATTATTGAGTTGGGAGGAGTAAAACATAGATATCACTGTGCTTTATCAAGAACAGTCTACATTGGTGAGCCAGATAAAAAACTTGCAGATACTTTGAAGGTTACAAATGAAGGAATTGAAAGAGCTATAGAAGCAACTAAACCAGGTAATACATGTCATGATGTTGCCATTGCCTTTTGGAGTGTTTTAGAAAAGCACGGTGTAGAAAAAGAATCAAGGGCTGGTTATTCAATAGGTCTTGGCTATCCTCCTGATTGGGGAGAACATACGTTAAGTATTAGAAAAAACGAAATGACAGTTTTAGAACCTAATGTTACCTATCATCTTATGTGCGGAATGTGGATGGATACATGGGGGTTAGAGCTTAGTGAGAGCATCAGAGTTACAAATGATGGGTGTGAATTATTTTGTAATTTTTCAAGAGATTTGCACATAGTAAAATAAATTAATCATTAGCATCTCCACCACCAGCACCTTTAGATCTAGATTCCTCAGACTCAGGTACATAAGATTTAAAAGCAAGTGCTGCAACTTTATCCCAACTGATTTGATTTGGACTTAATCCTACAGATAAATATTTTTTAGAGTCTATTAAATTAATGTCTATATCTAATTTTTGATTTCTATTAGGAGTATTAGATAAAATAATTTTAATAGAATTATTTATTTTTTTTTCAAATAATTTTTTATTGATTGAAATTTTTTCTTTATTCACCACACAAAGTATTTCATTATCATTTAATATTTTTCCATAAATATCTTTTTTTATATATCTACTAAGTAGTGGGATTAGAAATATTGGATCATAACAGTTTATTAAACTGAACTCACTTACATTGCTTGTATTGAATATTGATACAATATAATCAATTACTCCTGGACCAGTAATTAAATTAGATTTATTATTTAAGTCAATAACTCTTTCATTTTTAAATAGATTAATTTTATAGTTATATTGCTCATCATTTGTTTCAATAAATGAACAAAATAAATCTATACCTTTGAGATTATATAATTCAAACCAGGTTATTATATAAGCAGCATCTTCATCAGCACCGTATGGAAATCCTAAGCATGAAAATGCTCTTTGAGCATTTGTATATACTTCATAGTATGAGTAACTCACAAATTAATTATAGGAATTCATTGTAGCAAAACCCCAGCTATCAACGTTATGTTTATTTAAATTTGATAGAAAAGGAGCTCCTGAAAAAAAACTCACACGTAACCATCTATCTGATTTTGGATCATATCTGTTAGCTCCAAAAAAAGATAATTTAAACCTCAACATGTTTATTGGTATTGTGTCTTTACCAAGGATATTATCTTGAACTTCTGCAAACGGGTATTTTGTAAGAGATTGAATTCTTCTTATAATTCCTCTAAATTCTGGATTTAATAACAAATATTCAGCAACAGATAAATCAAGATTTTCTGTTCGTATTTTTGAATATAAACTTTGAACCATTTTTGCAACACCCAGATTTTGTTCTAATTCACTTCCATCTTCATTATATCTTTCCCCTAATCTAGGTTCAAGTTTTGCGGCTGAAATATACCAAAACAAAAAATTATTATCTTTTTTTACAAAATCAACTTTTAACGCCCAACTATATTTATTTTCAATCACACTGTTTAATTCTTTTAATGTTTGTGTCTCATTAATTTCCATTACCTCATTATCTGACATGTCTTCAGCAAAATTTTCAGAATCTTCTGGATATAATTCTAGAAGTTGAACTTTCGCAATTTCCTGAGTATCATAATTAAAATTTTTGGTTGCATAATTTATTAAATCTATCCAATGAATGTAATTATAGTTTTTAATATGATCGATAAATTTTTTTAAATCCTCAAGAGTTTTTGCATTTTTTTTAATTTGATATTCATCAAATGTTGTAACTTCTTTTAAATAGAGAAGAGCTTTTTCAAGTAACTTTGAATAATTAGAAAGCTTTATTGGATCTATATTTTTATTGATTACTTGAGTTAAAGATTTAGTGTATTGATCCATCCATTTATTAATTAACTTTGGATGTTTAATGATAAAAGGTGCCATCCCTAAACCAGTTGAATTACCAATACCGAGGTGTTGTTTAATTGTATTTTCAAGTTTTACAGCTTTATTAGGATTTTTTTTTCTTGCTACATGCTCAACTAAGTGAACACTAAATTCCCTGATAATATACACTGCAAGCATTTCTGCTCTAAAAGGTTGATTAAAGTCTGTCACCTCTTTTGTATTATTAAAGTCTGACAATCCAAATTTTCCGCTACCATATACAGCTGTTGTACGTAAAAGATAACCCACTTTATTAATTTCATTTATGTCAGGTTGTTTACCTTTAGATAAGCAGTTTACGACATGCTCGAATAAACGAACACTTTTATTTGCTCTGCTTAAAACTAATTCTTTTGAGGAATTACGTCCTGATTCTTGTAGTGGCACATTCTTTCTTAATCTACCTAGTTCATCATCATTCAATTTTCCACTGATCAATGAATAGGCAGTATCCCATTTTTCTGCGATTACTCTATCACTTCTATCTGCACTATCTAGATGTTGTGAGAAACAAACTAAAGAGTAAATATTATTATTTATAAAGATTTCATAAACTACTGTTCCAAAGCCTTCGTCATTTAAGTCAAACTTTGATTTTGAGATTTTCCAATTATCAAACAATAATCTTCTAAGCATGCTTCTAGAAAAACTTAATCTGGAAGGATATCTAGACCCCATCTTATCTAGAGTCATAACATCTAAGGAATTTATGTTTTGTTGTAACATATAGAAATATATATAGTGGATTATGATCTTTTTCACTATTAGAAGTTAATTAAAAATATGGATATTGATAATATACTCATAGATGGTCTTGAATATGTAAACTGGAATAGAGACTTGTTTGAAAAGGCTCACGCTGGAGGCTTAACAGCCATTCATGCAACTCTAGTATATTGGGAGGATACCAAAGAGTCTTTTGAAAAAATAGATTATTGGGATAATCTTATACAATCAAATAGCGATATCTTAACTCATGTTAAAAAATCTGCAGATATTCTTGAAGCTAAAAAATCAAAAAAACTTGGCATAATTTATGGTTTTCAAAACTCAGCACCAATAGCAAATGATATATTTTTTGTAGAAAAATTTTATTCACGAGGTCTTCGTTTTATGCAACTGACATACAACAATCAGACTCCTTTAGCTGGTGGATGCTTTGAAAAAAATGACTCTGGTGTATCACGTTTTGGTAAAATGGTAATTGAAGAAATGAATCATCTTGGAATGATTGTGGATTTAAGTCATGCAGGAAAAAAAACATGTTTAGACGCAATAAACTTTTCAAAAAAACCTGTAGCAATATCTCATGCCAATCCAACTTTTTTTTATAAATCAATTCGAAACATAGATGATGAAGTTTTGAAAAAATTAGCAAATAAAGACGGATTTATAGGTTTAAGCATGTACCCTTATCATTTAAAAAATCATGATGATTGTAAATTAGAAGAATTTTGTGAAATGATTAAACAGCTAGTAAATATGATCGGAGAAGATAATATTGGTATAGGATCTGACCTATGTGTCAATTGGCCAGATAGCGTAGTAATGTGGATGCGAAATGGAAAGTGGACAAAAAAAATTGATTATGGAGAGTCTAAAGATAAAAACATTCGTTGGCCTAAACCAGTATCATGGTATTCAAAACCCGAAGACTTATCAAGTTTTCTATCAGAAATGATTTCAAATGGTATTAACGAAAAAATAGCATACAAAATAGCTGGTCAAAACTGGCTTAACTTTATGACAAATCATTTTTAATTTTTTCTTGTTACCAAAGTTGAAGCTGCAAGACTTATCAAAACAATAGCAGTTCCTAATAATTGGACAGAAGTCAATTTTTCATTAAGAATCAAAACTGCTCCAAATATTCCAGTGATTGGTTCTAAATACAAGAATAATGCAGTATTAGTTTGTCCTATCCTAGGTATTGCTAACAACTGAAGGAACAGCGCAATGGCATAAGAGCAAGATGGAATTAATAAAATTAAAAAAGCATTAAGAGTTACATCAGTATCTATTTTGTAGAATAAACTTAATATTATAAAAAAGAAAATTGTATTAAAAAAATTAATAAAAATATTGATTTGTATAGGTGAAATATTTTTTTTCGACATAGTTTGATTTGTAACAATCATTATTGACGCTCCTAATGATGCAATCAAAGCAAAAACTATACCTTCAATTTTTAAATCCTCAGTTGACGGGCTTAATGCTAAAAATAAACCAATAAAAGTAGTGAAAAATAAAAACTTAATAATATTTTTTATTTTTTCTTTTGTTATAAAAATAGAAATTGTCAAAACTATAATTGGGTAGGTACAAAATATAATTATCGTTAAGCTTACGTTAATATAAGTAACAGATGTTAGTAAACCTGTTGTAAGCATTATAGAAGCAATGGTGATTAAAAAAAAATAACTAAAATTTTTTTTATATGTAGATATTAAATTTTGCTGTCTTGGAATAAGTGGTGATACAATTAATAAAGCTACAATATATCGTAAGAAAATTGCAAGACCTACGCCAGCGCCAAGATTATAGGCAGTTTTAGTTACTGGACCAATAATTCCAAAAAATACTCCTGCTGCTAAAGCAAATATTATGCCTAAAATATTCATATTATATAAATTTTTTTTTGACTAATGCTCTTATGACAGGTATTCACTCTACAACAACTAAAAAGTAATCAAATAAATGAATACAGAAACAGAAAAAACCTTTGTAAAGTTTGAGAAAATTGACAAAAGTTATGATGGTGAAGTTCTCGTAGTTAAAAACTTAAATTTAGATATTGCCAAAGGTGAATTTGTAACAATGCTTGGTCCTTCAGGTTCAGGCAAAACGACAACACTTATGATGCTTGCTGGTTTTGAAACTCCTACGAATGGAGAAATCTTTCTTGATGGCATGCCTATTAGTAAGATACCTCCTTATGAAAGAGAAATTGGTATGGTTTTTCAAAATTATGCACTCTTTCCGCATATGACTGTTCAAGAAAATTTAGCTTTTCCACTTGAGGTCAGAAAAATGTCAAAAGATGAAACAAAAGACAAAGTTAAAAAAGCTCTTGATATGGTTGAGCTTGGTGATTTTGGAACTCGTTTTCCTGCACAATTATCAGGAGGACAACAACAAAGAGTGGCACTCGCAAGAGCACTAGTATTTGAACCAAGGCTTGTCTTAATGGATGAACCTCTTGGTGCCTTAGATAAAAATCTTAGAGAGCAAATGCAATATGAGATTAAACACATACATGACAGAATAGGTATTACTGTTGTTTACGTAACACATGATCAAAGTGAGGCTCTAACAATGTCAAATAGAATTGCTGTTTTTAATGATGGTTTAGTTCAGCAATTATCAACTCCAGATATATTATATGAAAAACCCGAAAACTCTTTTGTAGCACAGTTTATTGGGGAGAATAATAGAATGACTGGCTCAATAAAAAGTATGGAAAATAATTATTGTTCGGTCGAACTCGACAATGGTGCCGGTATTGTAAAAGCTTTAAAAGTCAATGTGGGTGATGTTGGAGAAAAAACTCAACTATCCGTAAGACCAGAAAGAGTATCTTTAGGATCTGATGGAGATGGAGAAAATGTTTTCACTGGTAAGGTTGAGGAACTTATTTATTTAGGCGATCATATCAGAGTAAGACTTGATGTTTGTGGTAATAATGAATTTATTGTTAAGGTTCCTAACGAGGGTTCTTTTAATTATAATGAGGGTGACTCCATAAAATTAAATTGGAATCCTGATGATATACGAGCTTTAGACCTTCCAAAATAGTAATAGCACCAATTTCTGCGGTATTTTTGCCCTTTTTTTTAATTTTCCTACATGTTAATAGGACTATATATATCGACATATAATCTTAAGATTAAATAATTTAAAACAGGAGGAAACATATGTCAAAATTACTTAAAGTTTTCTTGATAGCATCTTTCGCTGTTGCATCTTTTTCTGCTAAAGCAGTTACAGTTGCATCATGGGGTGGTGCTTATACAGAAAGTCAACAAAAAGCATATGCTGATACTTATACAGACCCGGGTTCAATTCAGTTTGAAAACTACAACGGTGGTCTAGGTGAAGTAAGAGCACAGGTTGAAAGTGGAAGTGTTACTTGGGACTTAGTAGACGCACTACCAGGTGATGCAATCACTGGTTGTGATGAAGGTTTGTTCGAAGACATTACTACAGAAATCGCTGATTTATCAACTCCAGGACCTGATGGTGAGACTATGTTAGAAGATATGGAGAACAATGGTCTTGAATATCATTCTGGATGGGATTGTTGTGTTCCACAAATTTTCTGGACATATGTAGTATTCTACGATCCAGATGCTTTCCCTGGTGATAAACCATCTAGCATGGCTGATTTCTTTGACGTGGAAAAATTTCCAGGTAAAAGAGGAATTCACACATGGGCAACAGGTATTGTTGAAAAAGCTATGGTGGCTGACGGTGTAAAACCAAGTGCAGTTCCAACAGTTTTAAGAGACCAAACTGGTGCACTTGATAGAGCATTTGCAAAATTAGACACAATTAAAGATCATATTGTATTTTGGTCTTCAGGAGCTAAACCACTTGAATTAGTTAAAAGTGGAGAGGTTGTAATGTCTATTGCTTATAATGGTCGTGTAGGTGCAGCTAATCTTGCAGAAGGTGAAAATTTTGAATATATTTGGGAAGGTCAAGTTTTAGACCAAGAATATTTATGTTTAGTGGCTGGTGCTCCTAATAGAGATGCAGCTGTTGATTTCATGATGCATGCTTCAACTCCTGAAGCACAAGCTGAACAAGCTAAATATATTACTTATGGACCTATGAGAGCTTCTGGTATTCCGATCATTCAAGCTAATGAACCTTGGGGACCAGGTGGAGTAGATATTATGCCTCATATGCCTAACACGCCTGAGCGTTTAAAAGTTTCTATCGTTAGTGATCCACAATGGTGGTCTGATAACGGTGCAGAAATTAACGAACGTTATTCAGCGTGGATGGGTAACTAAGCTTGATAAAGTAACTAAATTAATTTAATTTAAAGGCGAGATTTATCTCGCCTTTTTATTTAGGGAGGTTTGTATTTCTACTGCAGAATTATTGACAACTGACGGCGTACCTTTAAAGCAAAGTCTTAAGAAAGCGGAGCGCAAAAACAAAATCAGAGCTTTTCTTTTAGTTTTTCCTTTATTGTTATTTATCATCGTTACTTTTGTAATGCCAATTGGTGATATGTTATTAAGAAGTGTTGATGATACTCAAATTAATACTGTCTTCCCTAATACATTTGAAGAGTACAAAAAGTGGGATAAAGAACAAGACCAACTTCCTCCTGAGGAAGTATATAAAGCTTTATTTCAAGAACTAGCATACGGTAATAAAATTCAGGTAGGTAGAGCGCTTACGAGAATGAATTATTCTAAGTCTGGATGGAAAAGTTTGATAAAAAATACATCTAGAGCAATCAAGAAAGCAGTAAAAAAAGATGAATTTCCTGATTCATACAAAGATTTTTTAATAGCTGCTAATGAGAAATGGGCAGATCCAACTTTTTGGTATGCTATGGGTCAAATGGTAAACAACCAGACTCCAATTTATTACTATAATGCAATCGATATGACATATGATCAGGATCAAAATGTCATTAGGCAAAAGGAAAATAGAAGGGTGTATGTTCAAACTTGGATTAAGACACTAAAGGTTAGTGTTTATGTAACTTTCTTTTGTTTGATATTAGGTTTTCCAGTTGCTCATCTTTTAGCAAATTTACCCCTTCGTTACAGTAATCTTCTCATGATTTTTGTGTTACTTCCTTTTTGGACGTCTTTATTAGTGAGAACGACTGCATGGATTGTTATGCTTCAACAACAAGGCGTAATTAATGGAATATTAGTGTGGCTTGGCATTCTAAGTGACGATGGAAGACTTTCAATGGTATATAATGAAACAGGAACGCTCATTGCTATGACTCAAATATTACTACCTTTTATGATACTTCCTTTATATAGCGTGATGAGAGTAATACCAAAAAGTCATATGAGAGCAGCGCAAAACTTAGGCGCTAAACCAGCAACTGCATTTTGGAAAGTATATTTACCTCAAACTATACCTGGCATGAGTGCTGGTGGATTGTTGGTTTTTGTATTAGCAATTGGATATTTTATAACACCTGAATTGGTAGGTGGAAAAGATGGTAAATTGATAGGTAGCTGGATAGCTTATCATCTTAAAACAACTTTAAATTGGGGTTTATGTGCAGCTCTTGGAGCAATACTTCTTGCAGTAATGCTTATTTTTTATTGGCTTTACAATAAAATTGTTGGCATAGATAATATTAAACTAGGATAGATATGGCATTACCAAGTTACGCGACACCTGTACAAAGAACTTATTACTACGCATATTTATTTTTTTGTGGTGTTGTTTTCTTTTTTCTTGTCGCACCTTTAATTGCAATTGTACCTCTTTCATTCAGTGTTTCTCCATTTATGGTATTTACTGAGGGTATGCTTGCATGGCCTCCAGATCCAGACGCATGGTCATTAAGATGGTACCAAAATATGATTGGTAATTGTAGCGCTGATGTTGTGTCATCTACAGTGCCATGTTCACATAAATGGATGACAGGAACAATTAATAGTTTTTTCATAGGCCTTACAGCAACTTTTATTGCCACAACTCTAGGCACTATAGCTGCTCTTGGTCTTAGTAGACCACACATGCCATATAAAGGTATAATAATGGCTATACTTATTTCCCCAATGATAGTTCCTTTGATCATTACTGCTGCGGGAATGTTCTTTTTTTATGCTAGAATAAATCTTGTTTACACATTTACAGGTGTTATTCTGGCGCATGTAGCGTTAGCCACTCCTTTTGTGGTAATTACTGTTACTGCGACTTTAGTTGGTTTTGATATGAATATGGTTAAAGCATCACAAAGTTTGGGGGCAAGACCTGTTAGAACTTTTTTTAAAGTAATAATGCCTTTAATTTTACCTGGTGTTATATCAGGTGCTTTATTTGCATTCATTACTTCTTTTGATGAAGTTGTAATAGTTATGTTTATGGCAAGCTTAGATCAGCTGACAATTCCAAAACAAATGTGGGCGGGAATTCGTCAAGAAATAAGCCCAGTAATTTTATGTATGGCAACTTGCTTAGTAGCACTATCTATTTTCTTATTAACTACAGTTGAAATATTACGAAGACGATCAGAGCGACTACGCGGTATTAAATCAAGATAAATTATTATGACTAAACCGCATATTGCTGTGGTAGGTGCTGGCATAGTTGGTATATGTTCAGCATATTTCTTAAATAAATCTGGTTTTCAAGTAACATTAATTGATAAAAATGATCCAGGTTCTATGACAAGTTATGGTCATGCATGTACATTTGCTGATTATGCTTGTATCCCAGTTAATTCACCAGATTTATTTAAAGACATCCCCTCAATGTTACTGAGAAGTGATGGGCCATTGGCTATTGATATTTTTTATTTGTTAAAAAATCTGAATTGGGGAGTGAAGTTTTTGCAAAATTGTACAAAAAACAGAGTTAATCACATTACCAACTCTCTTGGAGGCCTACTAAATAGCGCAAGCATTAGTTACGATGAAATATTTTCAGAAGTCAATGTTTCAAAATTTATTAAAAAAGAAGAGGCATTATATTTATATCAAAATGAAAAAGAATTTTTAAAAGCAAAAATAACTAATAAAATGAGAGAAAAAAACGGTGTAAAAATAAAAATTTTATCTAAAAATGAAATTAGAGATTTAGAACCAAATCTTAATCAAGATTTTTATAACGGCCAACTTTTTCTTGGTTCACGTCATACTACAAACCCATTAGCTATAAGCAAAGAAATATTTCAAGCATTCATTAATAGTGGTGGTCAATTTATTAAATCTAGTGTTGAAAATATTTCCCCAAAAGATACTTCGATTACATTAACTTATAATCAAAATAATTATAACTATGATAAGGTGGTAATTTGCGCAGGTTCTTGGTCGAATAATTTAACTAAAAAATTTGGAGACAATTTTCCACTTGATACAGAGAGAGGTTATCATGTTTTATTTAATAATGCTGATTTGATCAATAGACCTGTTGGATGGTCTCAAAGTGGTTTCTATCTTGTGCAATTAGAGGAAGGATTAAGAGCTGCTGGTACTGTAGAAATTGCAGGTTTGTCAAAACCAGAAAATAAAAAAAGAACGAATATGATAGAAAATCAAGCAAGAAAATTATTACCTCAACTTAAAGAGGTGAAGAGTACTTGGTTAGGCTTTAGACCAACACTTCCTGATTCATTACCTATTATTGGAAAGTCAGAAAAGAATAAAAATATAATTTATGGTTTTGGTCACCAGCATATTGGTTGGACTTTAGGCGCTGTCACTGGAAAAATTATTAATACTTTGTGCAATGATATAGAGCCTAATTTGAATATTGAAGCTTTTAAACCTAGTAGATTTAATTAATCTAAACTGATACCTACGTTTTTTATTTGAACATAAGCTTTTAAAGCATCAATTCCTTTTTCTCTACTATAGCCTGATTGTTTATAACCTCCAAAAGGTGTAGCATGACTACCAGTAAACCACTTATTGACATATACTTGCCCTGCCTCTAGTTTACTTGCAGTCCAAGATGCTTTTTTTAAATCTTTTGTAAAGACACCTGCTCCTAATCCAAAATCTGTGTCATTAGCTATATGTATAGCTTCGTCTTGGTCATCATATTCTAATATTGATAAAACAGGTCCAAAAATTTCTTCTCGAGCAACTGTCATATCTGGCTTTACATTATTTAATACTGTTGCCTCCATAAAATAACCATCACGCTCAACTCTTTTACCTCCATGAACAGCTTCAGCCCCTTGTTGAATTCCAGATCTTGCATAACCCTCAACTTTCTCGAGTTGTTTCTCTGAAATTACAGGGGTCAGTCCTGAGCCTTCTTCGTATCCAGGTCCAACTTTTAGTGATTTACTTAAATTTACTAATTTATCTACCAATTCATCTTTTACAGATTTGTGAACAACTAAACGTGACATAGCTGTACAAATTTGTCCAGCAACTCCAAATATTCCGTGACGTGCACTTTCTATTACTTGATCAAGATCAGCATCTGGATAAACTATACCAGCAGATTTTCCACCTAGTTCAACAATTGCTGGAATTGCTTTATCAGCGCAAGAATGAAGTATTTTTTTCCCTGTATCTACAGAACCAGTAAAGACTACATGATTAACATCAGGATGTGCTACTAAATATGCACCTGCTTCATTTCCATACCCGCATATAATATTAATTAGACCATTTGGGACTTCAGCATTATCTATAGCTTTTGCAAAAAATGTCGCTGATAGCGGTGTAAGTTCTGCAGTTTTGACTATTGTTGAGTTACCTGTTGCGAATGAGCATGCAAGAGATCTTCCTACCATTGATAAAGGAAAATTCCATGGCACAATATGTGCTGAGACACCAAAAGGTTCTAAAACTGTATAATCAAAAACTGAGGATGATACAGGTATTGTTTTACCTTCAAGCTTATCTGTTAAGCCAGCATAATAATCAAACATATCTGCTACATCATTAAATTCCTTAATTGCTGAACCTAGAGCTTTCCCATTTTCATAACAAAGAATTTTTCCTCCTTCTTCAGCAACTTTTCTAGTCTCATCTGCTATACGATGCATTAATTTTGCTCTTTGAAGTATTGGCATATCAACTAATATTCTTGAGTTAAATGATGCTTTTGCTGCAGCTACGGCGAGATCAACCTCAATTTTTTTTGCACATGCAATTTCTCCAATTATTTTCGCAGTGGCAGGATCGTCAACTTGTATGACTTCTTTAGATTCACTTTCTAACCATTTACCGTCAATATAATTTTTATATAGTTTCATAATTCTTTATTTGAAAATATTTGTTTAATCTGTAATTATTCTTTATCATAAAAAACATGCCAAATATAATTAAAAATTAACTACTTTATGCTCAAAACCATTACACCAATTGACAATACTGTATATGTAGAAAGAAATTATGCCTCTTCGCAAGAAATTGAAAACACATTAAATATTTCAAAAAAAACCCTTCTTGATTGGCAAAATACATCCATCAATGAAAGAAAAAAAATTTTAACAAAATTTGTTGATTCATTTTTAGAAAATAAAAAAGAGATTGAAGAAGAATTATGTAGACAAATGGGCAGACCTATTAATCAATGTGGTGGAGAGATGAATGGTTTTGAAGAAAGAGCACGGTATATGATTGAAAAATCTGAAGAAGCGCTTTCAAATATAATTTCAAAAAAAAATGATGAGTTTGATAATTTTATAACAAAAGATCCACTTGGAACAATCTTTATAATTGCTCCTTGGAACTATCCATACAATACTTCTGTTAATTCAGTAGTACCATCTCTTTTAGCTGGTAATACTGTTATTTTAAAACATTCATCACAGACGCCACTTTGTGCTGAACAATTATATAAAGCTGCAAAATTATCCGGCCTTCCAGAAGGCGTCTTTCAATTCTTACATTTGGATCATCAATACACATCAAAAATTATTGCAGATGAAAGAATAGATCATGTTCTTTTTACCGGATCTGTAAGTGGGGGTAGACAAGTAAAAAAAGCAATCGGTGAGAGATTTATTAATGCTGGATTAGAACTTGGTGGCAAAGATCCTGCTTATGTAAGAAAAGATTGCAACCTTCAACATGCTATAGAAAATTTAGCAGATGGTTCTTTTTATAATTCAGGTCAATCATGCTGTGGTATTGAGAGGATATATGTGGATAGTGAGGTTTATAATGATTTTGTTGAAGGAATGAAATCGATTACGGAAAAATATATTTTAGATGATCCCTTAAATTCAAAAACAAATCTTGGTCCAGTTGTAAAACTTTCTGCGGCTCAGTCTATTCGTTTACAAGTTAAAGAAGCAATATCAAATGGAGCTAATGATATAATTGAAAAAACAAATTTTAAAATTGCAGAAGAATCAAATTGTTATGTCAGCCCATCTGTTTTAATTAATGTAGATCATAGCATGAAATTTATGATGGAAGAAACATTTGGTCCAACAGTAGGTATAATGAAAGTTAACAATGAAGATCAGGCTGCACAACTAATGAACGATAGTCCGTATGGTCTAACAGCGTGTGTATGGACATCTGACATGGAATTTGCTAAAAAATTTGGAAAAAGAATCAACACAGGGACATTTTTTATGAATAGATGTGATTATTTAGATCCTGGACTAGCATGGACTGGTGTTAAAAATACAGGCATTGGAGTTACATTATCTGTTTTAGGCTTTAATCATGTTACTAGAGCTAAAAGTTATCATTATAGAACAATTTAACTAAGGATTTTTATGGAAAATATGAACTGGAATTATCCAACTTCAATTTGGTTCGGTCTGAATAGAATTAAAGAAATTGAAAATGCTTGTAATAATTTAAATATAAAAAAACCATTAATAGTGACTGATCCTGGCATCTTAAAAACAAATATTATTTCAAAGGTTAACAAATCTTTAACTAATGACGCTGCTGTTTATAGTGATGTACAAGGAAATCCAACTGGTTCGAATGTAATGAATGGAGTTAAAGTTTTTCATTCAGGAAAACATGATGGAGTAATAGCCGTTGGTGGTGGTTCTGGAATGGATGTTGGAAAAGGAATAGCTTTTATGGTTGGTCAAAATAGACCTTTATGGGATTTTGAAGATATAGGTGATTATTGGACAAGAGCTAATAGTGAAGTTATTAAACCAATAATTGCTGTGCCTACAACTGCAGGTACTGGATCAGAAACTGGAAGGGCAGGAGTTTATACAAATGAGGAAACACATGAAAAAAAAATAATTTTTCATCCAAAAATGCTTCCATCAATAGTTATATTAGATCCTGAGTTAACAGTCCCACTTCCAAAGTCCCTTACAGCTTTTACTGGAATGGATGCTTTAGCGCATTGTTTAGAAGCGTATAGTTCAAATTTTTTTCACCCTCTATCACAAGGAATAGCTCTTGAGGGTATATTTATGATAAAAAAATATTTAATAAAGGCTTATGAAGATGGCTCTGATTTAGAAGCAAGAGGGAATATGCTCGCTACTTCATCAATGGGATCAATTGCTTTTCAAAAAGGTCTTGGGGCTATCCATTCTCTTAGTCACCCAGTAGGTGCAATTTATAATACACATCATGGCTTAACAAATGCAGTTTTTATGCCATATGTTCTTAAAAAAAATAGGAAAGCTATAGAGGAAAAAATTATTTCTTTAACTCAATATTTAAACCTTCCAAACCAAACATTTGACGGTTTCATAAGTTGGATATTAGATTTAAGAAAACAATTATCTATTCCTCATACTTTAAAAGAATTAATAAATGATAACTCAAAGTTTGAAGAAATGAGTATAATGGCAAAAGGTGACCCATCTACTGGAGGCAATCCGATCAAATTGGAATCTTCAGACTTTCTTGATTTGTATAAAAGCTCATATGATGGTATTTTATAAAAATAATTACCATGATTAAAAAAAGACAAATCGGAAATTTAGATCTTTTTGTAACTGAAATCGGTATAGGTACTGCTCCATTAGGTGGCTGGCCAATAGCTGTTGACGAACAAAATGCTCTAGAAACTTTAGACACCGCTTGGAATAATGGAATCAGATATTTTGATACTGCTCCACTATATGGTTCTGGTATGTCAGAAATACGTGTTGGTAATTTTTTAAAAAATAAAAAAAGAGAAGAGTTTGTTTTATCGTCAAAAGTTGGAAGAGTTATTGTAGATACTGACCAATCTAAGGCTGCTGAAAAATTTATTGGTTCACCTAATAATAAAGATTCAAATTTTGATTTTTCATATGATGGAGTTATGAAATCTTTTGAAGATAGTCTTAATAGATTACAATTAGATAAAATTGATATTTTACACCTTCATGATCCTGATAACCACCCCGATCATTTTGAGCAAGCAAGATCTGGCGCTATTAAAGCAATGATAAAATTGAAGGAAGAGGGTATGGTCACCGCCTTAGGTTGTGGTTTAAATCAAAACGAGATGTTAGTAGAGCTTGCTAAAGAGGGCTGTTTTGATTGTTTTTTACTGGCCGGTAGATATACCTTACTTGATCAAACCAGTTTAGAAAAATTAATGCCAATATGTGAAAATAATAACATCTCTCTTATTCTAGGTGGTGTTTTTAATAGCGGAATTTTAATTAATCCTTCACCAGAATCATATTTTGATTATACTAAACTTGATTCTAACTGGTTTGAAAATCTTACAAAAAGTTTTGTCAGGATACCTAAGAATCATGAAAGTGCAGAATTTTGGTTAAATAAGGCCAACACTATTAAAAATGCATGTGAAAGTTTTGACACAGCTTTAAAAAAAGCAGCAATTCAATTTCCTTATTTTAATAAGACTGTTTCATCATGTATACTTGGAATGAATAGCTCTAATCAAGTTATTGAAAATATAGAAGACTACAATAGCAAACTTCCTTCTAACTTCTGGCAATATTTAAAAGATAAAAAACTCATTGATGAACGCTCAAAGATAAATTAATTTAAAAATTTAATTTACATTGTTGCGCCAATTACCCATGGATTAAACTCGTCATCTCCATATTCATTAATCTCACTTTTTGTTTTTTTTCCAGACGCTACTTCAATTAATTCATTAAAAATATCATTCCCAATTTCTTCAATAGAATGAATACCATCCATTATTGTGCCAGCGTTTATATCCATATCTTCCTCTAAATTATTGTACATATTTGTATTAGTTGCAATTTTGAGGCTAGGTGCAGGTTTAAAACCAAAACACGATCCTCTACCAGTTGTAAAACAAATTAAATTTGATCCAGCTGCTACTTGCCCGGTTACAGAAACAGGATCATATCCAGGTGAGTCCATAAAATGGAAACCTTTTTCCGATATTTTTTCAGCATAATCTAAAACACTAATCATTGTGGAGTTACCACTTTTTGCAACTGCTCCTAAAGACTTTTCAAGTATTGTTGTTAGACCTCCTTTTTTATTACCTGGGCTAGGATTATTGTCTAAGCTACCATTATTAATTTGAGTATAGTGTCTCCACCACTTTATTTGATTAATTAGTTTTGTAACATCTGACTCTTTTAGAGCTCTATCAATTAAAAGATGTTCGGCTCCATATATCTCTGGTGTTTCGGATAAGATTGTACTGCCACCATATTTGACTAATAAATCTGCAGCAAAACCAAGCGCTGGGTTCGCTGTTATTCCTGAATATGAGTCAGAACCTCCACACTGCAAAGCTAATGTAAGCTCAGATAATTCAGATTTAGTTCTTTCTATAGAATTAATATTAGGAAGTTCTTCAATTATTTTATTATAAACTTTATTAATAATTTGATTTGTTCCACCTTCATCTTGAATATTTAAATATTCAATATCATGATTTGTATTATCATTATTATACAAAGAGATTTGTGCACATTCACACCCAAGACCAACAACAAAAACTTTACCAAAATTTTGATGAGATTTAAAACCTTCAATGGTTCTATTAAACACCTCCATTCCTTTTCCTGAGACATTCATTCCACACCCAGATGAATGTTTTAAACAAACTGCGCCATCTATATTTTTAAAATCATTTTCTTTCAAATAAATATTTATTTTATCAGCTATTTTTTTAACAACCGTAGCAGAACAATTGACAGTACTTATTAAGCCAATATAATTTCTTGTTCCAACAGCACCATTTGATCTTTTAAAACCATAAAAATATTTATCTTTTTTTATTTCTTTTTTTTTATCTTGTTTTCTAAATTTATAATTTCGTTCAAATTCATGAAACATAATATTATGGGAATGGACATGTGATCCTTTTTTAATTTCATCAATTGCAATACCTATGATTTGACCATATTTATAAATTAATTCACCTTTCTTAATATTATTAAGGCTTATCTTATGACCAAATGGAATTTCATTCTGCGCATTTAAATCTGAGTTTATCTTCGAGCCCAACGGAATATTCATTGGTGCTACAGCAATGTTGTCTTTAGCATTTAATTTGATTATATTAAACATTGTGATAATTATTAAATTAAACAATAATTAATACAATTAAAATATTTTATGAATGAAATCGTAAATTACCCCTCATTAAAAGATAAGGTAGTGATAATAACAGGAGGAGCATCAGGTATAGGGGAGTCAATTGTTGAAAATTTTTTACAACAAGGATCAAAAGTTGCTTTTTTAGACAAGGATGAAAAGCTAGGTAATAAATTGGTTAAAAAGTTTATAAATTCTAAAAATGTACCTGTTTTTAAATTATGTGACTTGACTAATATTGAAAAATTAAAACAAAGTATAAATGAAGTTAAAAAAAAATTGGGACTTATTTCAGTTTTAATTAATAATGCTGCAAATGATGAAAGGCATTCACTTGAAAGTGTGACTGAAGAATTTTGGGATGACAGAATGAATGTTAATTTAAAACATTATTTTTTTGCTATACAGTCAGTATATAAAGATATGAAAAAATTAGGTGATGGAAAGATAGTAAATATTGGAAGCTTTTCTTGGATGATGGGTCAAGGCAACATGCCAGGATATACAACAGCCAAATCAGCGATAATGGGATTAACTAGAACTATTGCAAGAGATCTAGGAGAATTTAATATAAGAGTAAATTGTGTTGTTCCAGGATGGATTATTACTGAGCGTCAAAAAAAACTTTGGTTAACTAATAAGATTAAAAAAGAGCAATTGGAAAGACAGTGTATTAAAAGAATGCTAGTTCCAAACGATATTGGAAAAATGGTATTGTTTTTTTCTTCCGATCAAAGTTCAGGTTGTACAGCACAAAATTATGTAGTTGACGGAGGAATAGTTCATTAATTATGAAAAAAGAAAAAAATCCTTTTGGTGAATTAAATCTATTTAGAAATGACCAACTAAATAATAGCAAAAAACTTAGAATAGGTTTTATTGGCGGTGGACCTAATTCATTTATTGGGTATACTCATAGATTGGCGGCTAGGTTTGATAATAGATATCAAATTGTAGCAGGTGTTTTTTCAAAAGATAAAAACAAATCTATAGAATTTGGCAAGTCTCTAGGTTTAGATGAGCAAAGATGTTACCATAATTATAAAGAAATGGCCGCAAAAGAATCAACTAGAACTGATGGAATTGCGGTAGTTGGTATAATGACTCCTTCAGGAGATCACTATAAAATTGCAAAAGAATTCGCAAAGCATAAGATACACATAATTTGTGATAAACCCCTAACTGCTAATTTAAATGATGCAGAGGCACTAAAGAAAATAGTAAAAAAAAATAAAATATTTTTTGCTATTACTCATAATTATTCAGCTTATCCCATGTTACGTGAAGCAAAAGATTTAGTCGATAATAATAAAATTGGAAAAATAAAATTAATAAATGTTGAATATCCGCAAGGCTATACAGTGGCTGTAAAGAAAAAAGATCAAAAAAATATTCTTAAATGGAGATTAGATAAAAATATGTGTGGACCTTCAATGATTTTAGCTGAAATTGGCACACATGCATATCATTTATTGAGATATGTTACAGGCTTAGAAGTAAATGAAATTTCAGCTGAAGTAAGCTCTCTTTCAGAAGAAATATCTGTTGATGATAATGCTTTTATGACACTTAGAATGAATAACAAAGCAAGAGGCTCAATTTGGGTTTCATCTGCAGCAACAGGTGGGGAAAATGGTTTAAAAATTAGAGTTTACGGAACTAAAGGAGCTGTAGAATGGTTTCAGGATGATCCAAATATTTTAAAGTTTACTGAACTCAATAATCCTACTAGAATAATTACTAGAGCCAGCAATTCTGTATCAAGTTTCTCCATGAAATCGTCTAGAGTGGCGGCTGGACATCCTGAAGGTTTTTTTGAAGCTTTTGCTAATATCTATACAGAATTTGCAGACTTAATTACATCTTCAAAAAAAAATACATATACTTTTCCATCTATAGAAGATGGAGTTAAAGGTATCAAATTTATGTTTGCAGCTAAAGAGTCTTCTGATAAAAACTCCAATTGGATAAAACTTTAGAATTCAAAAAAAATTATATGGAAAAAAAAATATCTTTACCTAGACTTGGTGAAACAATGGAAATGGGAACCATTTCGAATTGGCATATCAAAGAAGGAGATGAATTT
>CABXIT010000004.1 GCA_902512325.1 uncultured Alphaproteobacteria bacterium
TATTTTCTATAATTGGTGGACGAATATTTGGATCAATAGATATTAAGCTATTTTTTTTCAATTCCTTCATCATTTTAAAGTAAGTTTCAGACCCAGGCTTCAAGACTAAAGAAATTGAAGCAAAATGTGCTAGTGTAATTTTTTCTTTAATTGATTTATGAAATGAATAATCTGATAAATTTCTATCTGCAGTCTTATTTGTATAAAAAGAAAATTCAGGATTTTTTTTATTACTTATAAATACAATAGTTGTTTTATCAGCAGTTCTTTGTATTAAAGAAGTTTTAACTTTATGTTTTTTCAAAAAATTAATTATATTTTTGCCAAAGAAATCAGTTGAAATACGTGAAAAAAAATAAACTGGCGTATTTAAAGACCCAAGTCCAATAGCTGTATTTAAGGGAGATCCTCCTACGCAAGTCTTAAAAGAATACGAATTGTTATCAATTGGAACAAAGTCAATTAAGTTTTCTCCGGAACATAAAATCATAGCTTATTTTTAAAAGATAATTGTTTGTACAATAAATAATTAATATATAAAAACTATAAAAAATTATGTCCAATACTTTATTACCAGCTTTATACAATACAATGAGGAGGATCCGAACTTTTGAGGAGAGGGTTTCTGAATTATTTATAAAAGGTGAGTCAGCTGGCACAATGTTACATCTCTCAATTGGAGAAGAATTAGGTCCAGCATGCGTTGGAACAGCTATGAAAAATAATGATACTTTTACCACTCATCATAGAGGTCATGGAATATTTATAGCGAGAGGTGGCAATCCTGATAAGATGCTTGCTGAAATAGCGGGTAAAAAAGATGGTTATTGTAAGGGTAAAGGTGGGTCTATGCATATTGCAGATATGAAATTAGGTCACTTGGGTGCCAATGCAATTGTTGGAGGAGGTATTCCAACTGTAGTTGGAGCTGCAATGAGTTATAAATATTTAAAAGAAGAGCGCGTTTCAGTTGCCTTTTTTGGCGATGGAGCAATGCAGCAAGGTATTTTGTATGAAAGTATGAACATGGCCGCATTGTGGAAATTACCTGTAGTATTTTGTTGTATAAATAATCAATATGGAATGGGTACTAAAATTGAGGACGCAGTTGGTATTAAAGATTTTTCAAAAAGAGCAAAATCATTTGGCCTAAATACATTACATATTAATGATTTAGATGTTGAAGATGCATATTATAAATCAAAAGAAATTATAGAAAGTGCTAGAAAATTTCAACCTGGATTTATTGAAGTAGAATGTTATAGATTTTTTGGACATGCACGAATGGACAAAAGTCCATATAGAAAGGAGTCAGAAGAAAAAGAAAAAAGAAAGTTAGACCCTATATCTTACGCAAAAAGTAAATTGATAAAAAACAATATCTTAAATGAGAATGAAATAGATAAAATTGATAATAATATAATGAATGAAATGGATAATGCTATGGAGTTTGCACTTAAGTCGCCTTTAAATGATGAAAAAGAAATATTTAAAGATGTTTATAGTAAGAATGATCCAATGCCAGTAAGTGTTCATGAAAAAATAAAAAAAATTCTATCAAATTAAAATTATGTCAGACCTAAAAAAAAATTATTTTGATAAAATAACATATCGTGATGCTTTACGCTTAGCTATGCATGATGCTATGCTTGAAGATAAAAAAATTATTATCATGGGTGAAGATATAGCAAAATATGGAGGGGCATATGGAGCTACAAAAGATTTATTAAATTTATTTGGAAATGAAAGAGTTATTGATACCCCTATTTCAGAGTCCGCGATAGTAGGTGCTGCTTTGGGTGCTGCAATGTCTGGTTTACGTCCCATTGCAGAATTAATGTATGTAGATTTTTTTGGCATGTCTATGGATCAAATTGCTAACCAACTTGCTAAAATTCGTTACATGTTTGGAGGTCAAATTAGTGCACCAATGGTTTTACGAGCACAGGGTGGTACTGGTCGATCGGGCGGCGCTCAACATTCACAAAGTCTTGAGTCTTGGATAATGCACACTCCGGGTCTTTATCTCACTATGCCAGCAAAACCAAATGATGCTTATCATTTATTAAGACATGCTCTTAAGATCGATAATCCAACAATATTTATTGAACATAAACTTTTATATAACACTTCTGGTTTCTTAGATAAAAATGATCCAAATTTTTTGTTTGGAAAGGCAAATGTTCTGAGAGAAGGTAAAGATATAAGTATTATATCATATTCAAGAATGACAAATTTTGCGGAAAACGCTGCTGATCAATTAAATAAAGAAAATATAAGTGTTGAAGTAATTGATTTACGAACTTTGAACCCTCTAGATAGAGAAACTATTATAAAATCTGTAAAAAAAACAAAAAGAGCATTAGTTATAAGTGAAAGTTATTATACATCGAGTGTTCCAAGTGAAATAACTTCCATCATTTTTGAAAATTGTTTTAAAATTTTAAAAAAACCAGTTATTCGTTATACAGCAGAAGATACTCCGGTACCAGTAGCTCCTAATTTAGAAAAAAATTATATTCCTACTATAGAAAAAATAGTAGAATATTCTAAAAAACTCTGTAATTAATATTTAGTCTCAATTACTTTTTAAAAAAATGATTAATAATAAATTTATTATAGATTAGCATATTTATCTTTTTGTAAAGTTATAATAATTTTAATAAACTTTATTAATTTAATTATTGATTTTTATTTTTATTCTGTTTTTAATTAGATATGTTTAACTTTGCTTTAATAGGTGCTGGCCGTATAGGTAAAATGCATGCTGAAATAATCCACGCTCATCCAGAGACTAATTTAAAATTTGTTTATGACGTTAACTCAGAGTTTGCAAATGAGGTAGCAAATATATCAAATGCTAAAGTAGTGAAAACTCCTGAAGATGCAATTAATTCTCAAGAAACAAACGCAGTTTTAATAGCATCAGCTACGCCTACACATATTCAATTTATTAAAATGTCTGCTAAAGCCGGAAAACCAGTATTTTGTGAAAAGCCAATTGATTTAGATATAAATAAAGTAAATGAATGTAAAAAAGAGCTGAAAGATATTAAATCACCAATTCAAATTGGTTTTAATAGAAGATTTGATTTAAGTCACAGTAAAGCACAGCAAGCTAGACTTAATAAAGAAATAGGTGATTTAGAAATGATTATAATTACTAGCAGAGATCCTTCGGCTCCAGGTTTAGATTATTTAAATGTAGCAGGAGGTTTTTTTAGAGATACTACAATACATGATTTTGATTTGTCGCGATTTATATTAGGTGATGATCCAATTGTTCAAGTATCAGCATTTGGAGAAAACTTATTTGATGAAAATGTTAAGATTGCAAAAGATTTTGATACAGCTATGTTTATATTAAAATCAAAATCTGGTGTTTTGATTCATATAAATAATTCTAGAAGAGCTGTTTATGGATATGATCAACGAGTTGAGGTTTTTGGGAGTAAAGGTATGGTGATATCAAATAATCAGACTATTAATTCGTTAGAAAGATACACAACATCCTCTACGAGTTCAAAAGATTTAATACATTTCTTTTTTATTGAAAGATATCAGCAAGCGTACCGAGATCAATTTAATAGTTTTGTTGAAATTATTAAAACAAATAAAAAGCCCAAAGTTACGTTTGACGATGGACAAAAAGCTTTAATTATTGCTAATGCAGCTTATGAATCATATCAAAATAAAAAAATTGTTGATATAAATTATGACTAAGAAAAAAATGAAAAAAGAAAATCTTGACTCTCAATTTAAAGATAAAATTATTGTTGTTACAGGAAGTACTCAAGGAAGTGGAGCAGAAACAGCTAAGCTTTTAGCAAATCGTGGAGCTAAAGGAATTACAATTTGTGGAAGAAATGATAAAAAAGGAAAAAAAGTAAAAGAAGAGATAGAGTTATTAGGAACAACATGTATTTATGTGCAAGCAGATTTGGAAAACTTGAAAGATTGTAAAAAAATTATTTCTGAAACAGATAAAAAATTTGGAACAATAAATTCAATGATTAATTCAGCTGCATATACTGGACGTGGCACTATTTTAAGCACTACACCAAAAGAATACGAAAAAATGTTTAATGTAAATACGAGAGCACCATTTTTTTTAATGCAAGAAGCAATTAAAATAATGATTAGAGATAAAGTTAAAGGAACTATAGCCCATGTTCTCTCAGTAGCTGCTTACAGTGGTATGCCTTTTTTAGCAGCTTATAGCCCTTCAAAAGCAGCTCTAGGCATTATGATTAAAAATGTTGCTAACGCTGTCTCTGGTCACCAAATAAGAGTTAATGGAATAAATTTAGGATGGACAGACACTCCTTCTGAGCATGATGTGCAAAAAAAATATCATAAAGGAAAAAAAGATTGGTTAAAAAAAGCTGAAAGAAAAGTACCTTTTAAAAGATTAAATAAACCTATTGATGTTGCAAGAATGTTAGCCTTTCTATGTTCTGAGGAGTCAGGGTTAATGACAGGAAGTTTAGTCGATTATGACCAAACTGTAGTTGGATGGCATTCTTATTCAGCTTATGATACAAGTATTTTAGATAACTCCTTGCTAGGAGAATAGTTAATTATAAAAGAATATTTTAAAGAAAACTTATTCAATACCAAGTAATTTTTTTCTTTCATCTGCCCAAGTTCGAATTAAATTGTCTACTGCTAAACACATAAAAGAAACAAATATCCCTAAAGTTAACCCAAGGCCAGCACCGTTCTTTCTTGATATGGCTCCCATGATTAATTGCCCCAAATCCTCAGTTCCTATTAAAGCACCTATAACAACCATCATTAAAGTAAAAATCACTGTCTGGTTTACACCAAGCATTATATGGGGGAAAGCAAGTGGTAATTCTATATTGGTCCATCTTTGAAATCTTGAAACTCCTGACATGGATCCTGCATCATGTAATTCAGATGGTACACTTCTTAGCCCCTCTATTGTGTACCTCGTTGCTGGTACAGTTGCGTATGATATGGCTGCAATCATAACTGATGTGTCTGTAATTCCAAAAAGAAGTATTACGGGAATGAGGTAGATAAAAGATGGGAATGTTTGAAAGAAGTCACAAATCATTAATCCAAAATTGGTTAAAAATTTATTTTGAGCACAAATAGATCCGACTACCAAACCAATAATTGCTGAAGCTAGTACAGCAAACGTTGCCATATAGGCTGTAATCAAAGCTCTATCCCAATATTCAGATAGTGCTATAAATAAAATTAAACTTCCAACTATTATAGATGAACGTATACCTCCTATAATATATCCAGCTCCCATTACTAAAATAAAAGTTGATATTACGGGCATGCCTAAATACGAATTCTTCATAGGCACAAGCACATTAGTAAGAAGAAATATATTAAATGAATTTAAAGTGTAAAAGAAAGTTTCCCATATCCAATCAACACCCGCATCTAGAAAAGGAGAAATACTTAAACCTTTAGCAAAAGGTACAAAATAAAAGTAATTAATACCGCCTTTAAAATAAAATGTCCCGATATAAGCTACAATAATACCTAAAATTGCTACAATTAAAAAAATCAGAAAAGACTTATTCCTTTGGTAGAAATTTAAATTTGCAAAATAGTCTTTTTGTTTATTAGCCCAAGCTAATGACATTTTATCTAAGATAACTGCTATTATTACAACACAGATTCCAATTTCAGCCGCATGACCAATCTTTAAGTTATTTAAAGCAACTTTTAAATTAAACCCCAATCCTCTAGCTCCAATAAATGATGCAATTACTGTCATTGCAAGGCATTGCATAATTACTTGGTTAACGCCAATTAAAATATCTCTTCTTGCAGTAGGAATTAGCACTCTAAACATTAATTGAAATTTACTACAGCCACTCATTAATCCTGAATCTACGACATCAGGAGAGATTTTTTTTAAACCGAGAATTGTTAATCTTACCATAGGAGGTGTAGCAAATATAATTGTGGCAATTGCTCCAGCATGATCACCAATTCCAAACATCACGAGAACTGGAACTAAATATGAAAAGTGAGGTAACGTTTGTGCAACATTCAAAATTGGTTGTAAGGCAGCTTCTACATTTTTACTTAAAAAACCCCAGATCCCTAAACTTAAACCCAAAATAAAACAAACAGGTGCAGAAATAAGAATGAAAGATAAAGTTTGCATAGAAGGTTCCCATTGTCCAAAAACAGAAACATAAAAAAAACCCAGTCCAGCAAGTAAAGCTAAACGTATTCCTTGAAGTTGATAGCCTAGTATAGCAGCTCCTGCCACAACGGTTGTCCACGGAAGAGCAGGCCAATAATATTTATTAGCACTTAATGCATCACTTGTAAAAACAGCTAAGGTTTTAGCTCCTCCAAGAATTATTTCTCTTACGAAAATAATTAAAAATAAAACTGAACTAGAAATAGATCTAGTAATTTGTCTAAAAAGAGTTTTATCCTCATATTCCTGCCATACAGGATCCCAAACTGGTATAGTGAACCACTCAAACATAAGATTATCCAACAAGCTTTGAATCAGGTTTGGTATAGCTTTTAATAAAGGTGGCAATCTCCATAAATAGTTATTTTCAGAATGTGGAATAATAAAATAAGTAATTAAAAAAACAAAAAATAATATTCCAAATTGTATAGGCCTGGATTGATTTACTTTATTAATCATTTTTAATTCTCAGTTTTTGAATTACCAAATAATACTTTTACAACCTTTGAAGGGTTCAGTGATCCAACAATTTCATTATTATTTTTTGGATTAATAACGGTCAGTGTCTCCTTACTATTTAGAATTGATTCAGCTACAGTTTCAATAATTGCATCTTTAGAAATTGTTAATGATTGAGAACTATTTGAGTTAACTGGTTCCATAATCGATTCAATTTTAAGTACTTTTTCCCTTGGTATGTCTTGGGTAAACTTTTGCACATATTCTGTAGCAGGATTTAAAACAATATTATCTGGGGTATCTAGCTGTTCAATTATACCATCTTTCATAATTGCAATTCTATCAGCCAAACGAAGTGCTTCATCAAAATCATGTGTGACAAACATGATAGTTTTATTTAATACTCCCTGTAATCTTAAAAACTCATCTTGCATCTCTTTACGTATTAAAGGATCAAGAGCTGAAAAGGGCTCATCCAAGAACCAAATATCCGGTTCTATTGCTAATGAACGAGCAATACCTACACGTTGCTGCTGCCCACCAGAGAGTTCTCTTGGAAAATAATTTTCTCTTCCTTTTAGTCCTACTAATTCCACCATTTCTAAAGCTTTATTAATGCTTTCATCTGTTCCAGTTTTTTTCATCATTAAAGGAAAAGCAATATTTTCAAGAACAGTTTTGTGAGGAAGTAAAGCAAAGCTCTGAAAAACCATTCCCATTTTATTTCTTCGTAACTCAATTAATTGTCTGCTATTCATTTCTAAAAGATTTTCACCATCTATAAAAATCTTCCCTGATGTTGCGTCAGTTAATCTTGATATACAGCGAAGAAGAGTTGATTTACCTGATCCAGACAGACCCATTACAACCAGCATTTCACCTTTATTAACCTCAAAAGAAGCATTGTTTACGCCAACAATGCATCCTGCTTCTTGAAAAGTTTTAGCATCTACTTGACCTTCAGAATTTTCCAAAAGCTTTTTGGCATTATTTCCAAAAATTTTATAAACAGAATCACACTTGATGACTGGTTTGTTATTATTAATTTCAGATCTATCAGTCATGAACTTCCTATTTTACTCATTATTATATTTTATGATTAAATTAAATTAATAAACTAACAAATAAAACAAAAAAAATCCCCCCTAAATTAAGGGGGGACTTAAATTAAAGCTTTATTTAATTAATTTTTCCAAAGATCAAGAGTATCTCTGTATTCAGCAATAAAAGCAGAAGCAGCTTCAGCATGAGTCATGCCTTGACTGTCAACAAAGTCTGCCATTAAACCTATCATAGGTGCAGTAAATGCAGCCTTAGTATAGAATTTATATGCCGCTGGATGAGTGATTGGGAACTTGATATGAGCAGCTTTTTTAAGCCATCCTTTTGGAGATCCACAACCTGTTGTTTCGACAGTTCCACCATTCTCAATTCTGCAACCTTCAAAATAAGGCGGAAAATCAATAAAAGTAAATCCTGCAGCATCAGTAAAGTTTGGAGACCAGTTAAATATTACTGTTCCACGACCTTCTGCTTTTGCAGCTTTTAATTCTGCCCATAGTGCATCTGCACTACCAGCAAATTTAACTGTCCATAAGTCATCAATACCTAAACCTTTAAGTCTGTTCGGCATAACATCACCATGCCACTCTACAGGTCCTTCTAACCAACGACCTTTACCATCTGAGTCAGCAGTTGCAAAATTAGCTGCACACTCTGGAGATTTTAAAGCCTCCCAACTTGGTAATCCTGGGCATAGACCTTCGTCAATTACCCAGTTAGGAATTCCCATTTCCTCAAAAGTAATTAAGTTATGACTACCAGCATCAATTAGACCACCTTTATCCATTGCTTCATAAAAAGGAAGAGCCATAGTTGACTCCCAAGTTTCATGAGCTATGTGAAGATCTCCAATTCTTACAGCTTCATATCTTGAAGCAGATTCTGCTGGAACATACTCAACTGAATAGCCTTGCTCTTCAAATACCTGACCTAAAACGTTAGCCATAACTATTTGACTTGACCAGTTCAAAACTGGAATTCTAATAGTGTCTGCTGCTTTTGCTACACCACTAAAAACAAATAGCGATAAAAGCACAGCCACTTTAGTTATTATTTTTAACATATTTCCTCCATATGGGTTTTGTTAAATATATATATTTAATTTACAACTAACGGGTCTTATAGATAAATCAATCTATTTATTTCATGATATGAAACAACTTTTTTCTTTAAAATCATATTTTTTTAAGAGATAATCAAATTTAATTGGAGGATACATGACAAAAGTTGCTATTATTGGGTCTGGACCCTGTGGATTATCTATTTTAAGAGCATTTCAGCAAGCAGAAGAAAAAGGTAATGAAATTCCTGAAATTGTTTGTTTTGAAAAACAAGATGATTGGGGTGGTTTATGGAACTATAGTTGGAGAACAGGATCTGATGAATTTGGTGATACAGTGCCAAATAGTATGTATCGATATCTTTGGTCAAATGGACCAAAAGAATGTTTAGAATTTGCTGACTATTCTTTTGATGAGCACTTTAATCAACCTATACCATCCTTTCCTCCACGAGAAGTTTTATATGATTATATTTTAGGTCGTGCCAAAAAAGCTAATATAAAAAAATATATAAAATTTAATACAGTTGTAAGTAATGCTGTTTTTAAAGGAAATAAGTTTGAAATTACTTCAGTAAATAAAAAAGAAAATAACACTACAAAAGAAGATTTTGATTATTTAGTAGTTGCTTCAGGACATTTTTCAGTTCCATACATTCCATACTATGAAGGAATGAATTCTTTCCCTGGAAGAATATTACACGGTCATGATTTTAGAGATGCAGAAGAGTTTAGAAATAAAGATGTTGTTGTGTTAGGTAGTAGTTATTCAGCAGAAGACATAGCGCTTCAATGTTATAAATATGGCGCTAGGTCAGTAACTATTGGCTATCGCAATAATCCCATGGGCTTTAAGTGGCCAGATGGAATGAAAGAAGTTCATTATTTAGATAGATTAGAAGGTAACACGGCAATTTTTAAAGACGGTCATGAACAAAATGCTGATGCAATTATTTTGTGTAGCGGTTATCTCCATCACTTCCCTTATCTTGATGATACCTTAAAACTTAAAACAGGTAATAGATTATACCCACCTAAGCTTTACAAAGGTGTTGTTTGGCAAGATAATCACAGAATGATGTATCTAGGTATGCAAGATCAATTCCACACTTTTAATATGTTTGATTGTCAAGCTTGGTTTGCAAGAGATGTGATTATGAGTAAAATAAAAATGCCTAGTGATGAAGATATTGAAAATGATATTAACAAATGGGTATCAGAAGAAGAAGCTTTAGAAGATCCAATCCAAATGATAGATTTTCAAACCGAATACACTAAAGATTTACATTCAGCATCCGACTATCCTGAAATTGATTTTGAATTAATTAGAAAGCATTTCAAGGATTGGGAGCATCATAAAGAAGAAGATATAATGACTTATAGAAATAATTCATTCTCTTCAGCTGTAACAGGAACGGTAGCTCCAATACATCATACACCTTGGGCAGAGGCAATGGATGACTCAATGAAAACATTTATGGAATCTAAATAAATTTATTCATCTGAATAAATATATCTTCCTCGATGTGTTACAACGCTAGTACACCCATTTTTAGTTGTGCTATAATGTGATGATCCTGAAGAAAGTTGAACAAAATCTCCTTTCTTATAAATATATCCATCTGAGTCAGTTAAATCGCCTTCTAGAATAAAAAATTCTTCTGGACCAGTGTGTTCATGCGCTTTTGAAGTAGTGCCTGAATCCATTCTATAGAGGTAGGAACCTTCTCCTGTTTTATGATCATAACTTAAATTAAACCAATAAATATTTCCTTGTTGATTTTTTGATTCATCTTCTAGTAATTCCCATTTTAGATTTTCAATATTAAATACTTTACGTAAATTTGCTAAATTGTTCATTAAAAATAATTTTAATTAGGCTCTAACCCTGCTTTTTGAAGGATCATAAAAAGGAAAGGGCACAACTTTAGCGGATATTCTTTTTTGATGACCGTCAAGTTTACCAATTTCAAGTTCTGTATCAAGTTCGGATGAACGAATATCAATTCTACATAAGGCAATATTTTTATTTAAAGTCGGAGAAACTGTTCCACTTGTTATAATACCAACTTGAGCTCTACCACTATGAACACAATCACCATGATTAACTTTTTCATTGCCCTCTATTTCTAACCCAACTAATTTTTTATGAGGATGCGCTTTTCTCTCAACTAAAGCTTCTTTACCAATAAAATTTTGTTCTTTAGTTTTAAGAGGAACCGTAAAACTTATTCCAGCTTCAAAAGGATCAGTTTCATCACTAAATTCATTACCACCTAAAATTAATCCTGCTTCAATTCTAAGCATATCAAGAGCTTCAAATCCCATTGGTGAAATATTAAATTCTTTTCCTGCATCCCATACCGCATCCCATACTTTAGGGGCATCATTAGGATGACAATAAATTTCATAGCCAAGTTCACCTGTATAACCAGTTCGTGATAACATAATTGGAATTCCTTTATGATCGCCAATTCTACTAATAGTAAAATGAAAACATTCTAGGTTATTAACATCTGGGTGAGCAGGAGGAGTCCATATAATTTTAGATAACACTTTTCTACTGTTTGGTCCTTGCACTGAAATGTTATGAAGGTGATCTGTTGAGGATTTAATATTTGCATGGAGTTTTAATTCCTCACTTAATTGGGTGAGCCATTCTCCTGAATAATCACTACCACAAATCCATCGAAAATTATGATCTCCTAGTCTGTAGAGTGTACCATCATCAATCATAGTACCATTCTCATAACACATTGCCGTGTATACCACTTGACCAACTGACAGCTTTTTGATGTTTCTTGTAAGTGCTACATTTAGTAATTCTTCAGCATCAGGTCCAACAACTTCAAACTTTCTTAATGATGATAAGTCCATCATAACTACGTTGTTTCTACATTCGGTATATTCTTTAATAGTTCCAAAATTATTAAATTTATTAGGAATCCAAAAACCTGAAGAGTCCATCATATCATTTGTTAATTTAGATGTTCTTGGATGAAAACCTGTTTCTTTTGTCAGCATAAAATCACTTCCAGCATTTTTTCTATAACCGATAGATTTTGCAAATCTATTTTTTTCTGAATAAACTCTAACGTAAATATCTGTAGGGTTCCAGTCATTTGCAGTATCAATATCATCAGGACATGATGATGATACGCATACCAGATCTTTCTGTGCTTGAAAGAGGACATAATCACCGGGACGTGACCATGGCATGTCAGAAAAAATTACATTGTTCGCATCTATGCCAGTATTAAAAAATAAATTAATAGCAGCCCAACCATTTCTTTTTTCAACTCCATATTTATCAAGTGCGTAATTAAAATTATCTGAACAATTTATATGACCAAAATATCCTTGATCTTCATATAATTTTCTTGTGCAAGCTGTTCCAAAAGTGTCATGTCGACCAATAGTATCTTGTACTACCTCAACCAGAGGTTCTAGATTTTTATCAAAATATTTTGAGTGTAAACCAGGCATTGCATACGAACCACCTAAAATTGCTCTACTTGCCGTAGTATCAATTGATAGTTCATTACCGCTTTGAAGTGCATTGCTATCAAACGCCATAAAGTCTGAGCACTGTCTTCCATATAAATCAATAATTTGAATATAATCACCTTTTTTAATTTCATAGGCACTTGCAGAACTATCTTTTATTAAAATTTCTTCTTTAGGCGAAGCTAAAGGCTCAGGTAAAATTCTCTCCAATTTATTATTTTTTGGATTTATTCTCTTAACTATAACTTCAATATCAGTAGGTGGATTTTGATTTTCAACAATCATATTTTCACCAGGACAAGCTAAGATAATAAAACAATTTTCATTTATTGTTATATTTTCGCTGTCATTTCTTTTTGAATTTTCATTAAAAAATAAAGATGAAGTAAATTTATCAAGATTAATTTTTTTATTCTTTAGTTTTTGAATTAAAAATAATTTTTCTGAGCTGTTATTTAAAATTTCTTTTAAAAAAGAATTTTCTATTTCAGGTTTTTTATTAATAATATTTTGATTGTTATTTCCCTTATTATCAAAAATAGTTATTTCACAGATTTGATTACCTTCTAAATTTTTAAGATATAAATTATCTCCCTTGTCTAAATCTATACCAATTATACCTTGCCCTTTAACAATATATCTCTCCGTATCTTCGGGAAGTCCGTAAGAGCCTACGACAATAGGATTAGACCTTCTGACTGGATATTTGCTAATATCAATATTCATAATTTAATTTTCTTAATTTATTAATTATTTTAAATAATGAAAATGATCTTAATATATCTTAAATAAACTTCAATTTATTTAAACTCTTCATCAAAAGATTCATTAAATTTTGATAAATTTTCTGCAGTATAACTCTTATAATCAAATTCGATATTAGAGGTAATTTCAGAAACCATACTCCACATAGTCTCTCTTAATAAGGAAGCAGATTTAATAGCCTTGTATTTTATAAGTAATTCTGATGATAATTTTTTTTCAAAATAGTTTTCAAGTAAATGTTTTTCTTCATTCTCATTAAAATCGTTATTAGAAGCAAGTCCACCAAGATCAAATAATGGTGTATTAAATCCGGCATATTCCCAATCAATCAACCATATCTTTTCTTGATTTTGAATAAAATTTGCTGGAAGCAGATCATTATGGCTAAACACAATTTCAAAAGGTGATGATATACTTTCTAATTTCAGGGCTTTTTTTAAAAGATCAGGAAGAATTTTTATATATGAACTTTGATGTTCTTCTAAAAAATTTTTATAATTTTTTATTACATGAAAAACCCAAAAAATTACAGATTGACCTATCAGTTGATCAGGGATCTTAGTATGAACTTTTTTGATAAGTTTTGTTATAGTATCTAAATTATTTTTAATATCTTCAGGTCCAAATGTTTTACCTTCAATATAGTTAAAAATTTGAATTGATTTTTTATGAAATAATAATTTTGGACAAATACCAATTTTTGAAGCTGCCTTGCTTGCTTGTACTTCATTTGATCTAAAAACTAAATGCTCTGGTATATCATCTCCTATTCTTACAAAATATTTTTTAGATCCATCAGTAACAAGAAAGTTTTTATTTGTAATTCCTCCTTTAATTGAGGAAATATCAATTTTACTCTCCCAGAAATTAATACCAGAAATTAATTGAATGCTATTTTTATCCATAAATTATTAATTATATTATATTTTAAAATAAATAATTTACTATTAATCATATATATTTTGAATATAAATTTATTATGACACGTAATTATTTAAGTGGTTCAATAAAAAAAGCTTTAGCCATAATAGAATGTGTTGGAAAATCGCCAAAACCTCTAAAGGCTAGCCAAGTTTCCTTAATGACTAAATTGGATAGAGCCACTGCATTTAGAATTCTAACTTATCTCACCAGTCTAGGATATATTTTTAAAGATACCTCTAATAACTTATACTCTTTAGGGCATAAAATTTTTGAGTTTGGTGATAAGTCTGATTTTCTTAAAACATTGACAACTTTATGCTTTGAGCACATTAAAAGTTTATCTTACGATACTAATCATATAACTTATCTTGCAGTCTTAGAAGGTCCTCACATTGTTTATTGCGATAAAGTCGACCCGCTAGGTGAGAATGCCCCAAGAGCTTTTAGAATGAGGTTAGATGCTCACAGTTGCGCACTTGGAAAAGCAATTCTTGCTTATAAATCAAGAGATGAATTAAGGGAAATTTATAAAAGTTATACGCTTCATAAACATACAGCAAATACTATTACCACTTTAGATAAGCTCTATCTAAATTTAGAAAAAGTAAGAAAAAAAGGTTATAGTTTAAATGAAGCAGAAACATTTGATTATGTTTATGGGATAGGAGCTCCAATAATGGATTCTCAAAAAAGAGCAATTGCAGCTATTGCAATCTCTGGAACCAAAGGAAGTATTAATATTAAAACTGTGGAAGATTTGGCAAGTAGAGTAACAGATACAGCGAAATTAATATCAAAAAAATTAACTGAAAATTAAGATGTTTCAATGGTTGAAACAATCACTTTAAGCTGTATAGAGTTTAAAATAAATCTTCGAAATTAAAAAAATTATAGGAAAATATATAATATGTCACTACCAGAAAAAGTAGATTACGTAATCATAGGTGCTGGAATTCATGGACTAAGTACTGCTTGGCATTTAGCTGCAAAATTAAAAGCTAAAGGCAAGGGTGATGGCTCAAAAATACTTGTAATTGATAAAGATTCAATTGCTGCAGGTGCAAGCGGTGTTGCTTGTGGAGTAGTTCGTAATAATTATTACCAACCTGCTATGAGAGAATTAATGGCAATGTGTGTTGAAGTATGGGAGAGTGATGCAAAAAAATTTCATTATCATGATGTAGGTTATATGCAGATAAGTCCTGAATGCATGGAAAATGATGTTGCTGAAATTTACGCTCAGCAAAAAAATATTGGATATGATTCAGTTTTTATACAAGGTAAAAAAGACTCAGAAAATTATATGAAAAAGATGTTTGGTGATTGGCAAGCAAAAGGAATCACAAGTGTTTTACATGAAAAAAGAGGTGGTTATGCAAATAATACATCAGCTATTTATGGATTAGCAGACAAAGCTGAAGCAGAAGGGGTTCGTATATTAACGGGTACAACTGTAAAGGGGTTTCAATATGGATCTAATTCAACTGCTGTTACAGGTGTAGAAACTGATAAAGGTTTAATAAAATGTGATCAAGTAATAGTTGGAGCGGGGCCTTGGGCAAAGTCTTTTTGGGATATGTTAGATTTGCCAAATACTATTTCAATTAAGAGTGAAGATGGAAAAATGCATTATGATTATCCAATGTGGCATTATTGGATGTTAACTGAAGGGGTTTTAAGAGTTGATCCTAATTTTTTAACAACAGATGATGGAAAAATGCCTCCTGTTATTCATGTAGATACGGACGCACCACTTTATTCTGATAGTGATAATAAACATCTTATTACTGATAAATTATGGGGAATATATTATAAGCCAGATTTTCATTTTGGAGGTATACAGGGTGGATCATCTCCTTATAAAGTTGGGGAACCTGGTGGAGAAGGTGTTAATGTTGATCCTTACGGGAATAAGTCTAAAGATTTTGTAATTACTGACGAGTTTGCTGATATGTGGAGTTCAGCTTTAGCTTTTTGTCATAAAAGATTTGAAGGAAAGTCTCATCTTTTCAAAAAAGATGGAGGAGGTCTAGGGTGTTTTACTCCAGATTGCTTTCCAGTTTTTGATCAATTTAGAGAAAATGTTTATTTAATTGCTGACTCAAATCATGGGTACAAAATGATTGGTGTGGGTAAATTAGTAGCTGAAGAAGTTTTAGGAGAGAAAAGCTCATTATTAGAACCTTTTAGATTTTCAAGATATGAGCAAGGAAATTTACATCCAACATCAAATAGTCCTTTTCCTTGGAGTTAATATGATGTTGTATGGTTTGTCATTTAATTAGGGGGGATAATATGAGTGATTTAGAAAATTTTGTTAATCAATCAGGTAGAGATAAACTAGTAAAAGATGTAAGAAAAAAAATTGATGAACTGGGAATTACTTATATCTACTATCAATTTGTATCTGTAACAGGAAGAATTGTTGGTAAAGGTGTTCCAGCGGATCATTGGGAGTCATTAGCTGAAAAAGGATTTCAATTAGTTTACGGAGCAACTGCTAATTTGTTTGTCGATAGACATGGAGATTATATTGGGTATGGACCAGAATCATCTGAACTTGTAGGAATTCCTGAACCGGATACTTTTGTTCAATTGCCTTGGGATAAACGAGTTGCACGTGTTTGGTGTACTTGTTTTAGAAATAGAGAAGAAGAGGAAAATCCAGGTGGACATTTAACATCCGATTGTCGAGGCAATTTAAAAGTATTCCAAGATCAATTTCAAGAAAAATTCGGCATGAATATGCGTGCTGGAACTGAACCAGAAATGATGTGGTTAACAAAGAAAGACAATGGAGAACCAACAGGAGATGGGTATTCAAGACCTTACTGTTATCATATTGACCAATTTGAATCTCTGAGACCAGTTTACATGAAAGTAATTGAATATTGCCGTGCTATGGGCCTTGATGTTATCCAAGGAGATCACGAAGATGCTCCTGGTCAATTAGAATTAAATTTCATGTATGACGATGTTTTAAGAAATGCAGATAGACTTACTACTTATCGTCAAATTTGCGCACAAGTTGCAAGAGAATTTAATTTAATTGCTTGCTTTATGAGCAAGCCTTTTATGGGTGTTTCGGCTAATGGATGTCATACCAATGTTTCACTTTGGAAAGGTGGAGAATTAAAATCTACCCCTATTGGTAACAATCCATTACCAGGCATGGATCAAGTTTTTACTCATGTATCAGGTGGTGAAAATATGTTTATGCCAGATCCGAAAATTGATGCAGTTAAGCCAGGGCCTGTTGGCCTACATAGTATTGGGGGCTTGCTTAAGCACTTACCAGCTTTGACCTGTCTTGGATCGCCAACAGTTAATTCGTATCGTAGACTCTGGGACACAGGTTTCTGGGCACCAGTCTATGCCGATTGGGGTTACCAAAATAGAACATGCAGTGTTCGTGTTTCTGCGCCTGGACGCGTTGAGTATAGATCGGTTGATTCAACTCATAATCCTTATTTAATGGGAGCGGGTATTTTAAAAGCTTTTGAAGATGGTTTGGATAATAAATTTGATCCAGGCGAACCAGAGAAAAAAAATATTTATGATGCAATGAAAGAAGGTAAAGAAGTTGATAAGTTACCTATGACTTTAGGAGAAGCCATTCAACGTTTAGATTCTGATAATGTAATTAAAGCAGCATTACCTGAAGATATGATTAGAGTGTTTATGCATTATAAGAAAGATGAGTGGGAAAAATTCCTTTCTGCAGTTACGCAATGGGATGTTGATACTTACTTGGACGTATTGCCATAATCTAAGAAAGGATAATTAATATGTGCGGAATTGCTGGAATAATTCACAAAGGAAAATCTACAAATGTAGGTGGAGAAATGCAAAAAATGCTTCAATCTCTTAAACACCGAGGACCGGACTCAACTGGTTATGCTTTATATGGAAATGGTGAGTCAAATAATTATATTTTAAGGTTTAAGGTTGGAGAAAATGTTAAAGAAGGTAGTTCTGCAGTCAAGGAGGATGAAAGTATCTATCAAGAAAGAATAGAACAGGTAAATAAAAAAATATCTACTTCAGGTGCTACTCTTCATAAAGAAGAGCAAATTACACCGTATTCTTATAGATATGTTATTTCTTATGATGGTGATTTACTCGATTTAGCAAAACAAATTGAGTCAGTTGAAATGACAGAAATCTTATCTTTAGGTAAGTCACTTGAATTAATAAAAGATATCGGCGATGCTTCAGTTGTTGCAGATCAATATGATCTAGGTGATTTTGCCGGAACTCATGGCATTGGACATACAAGAATGGCAACTGAATCTGGTGTTGATATTCGTTCCGCTCATCCATATTGGGCATATCCATTCAGCGATGTTTCTGTTGTACATAATGGTCAATTAACAAACTATTGGAACAATAGAAGAGCTCTTGAAAAAAAAGGTATGCGTTTTATGTCTACTTGTGATTCTGAACTAATCGCAGTTTATCTTGCAGATAAAATACGAAACGGAATTGAGTTAGAAGAATCAATGAGAGGATCCTTAGATGATTTAGATGGAGTATTTACATATTTGGTAGCAACTAAAGATAAATTAGGTATGGCTAAAGATCATATGGCTGCTAAGCCAATGGTATTGTATGAAAGTGATGACTTGGTTGCTTTAGCTTCAGAGGAAGTTGCAATAAGAACAGTTCTTCCTCAAGAGATTGATACATATGATCCATACGAAGGAGAGGTAAAAGTATGGCAAGCATAAAAAAACATAAATCTGCTGAAATGGGTCTTCATGATGAAGTTTTAACTGGTCGTACGCAACAAGTTTTTTTTAATCCAGAAGAAGGTGAAAATTTTTTTTATCACGATTCATATAAAGTTGACTTTAATAAAAGAACAGAAATTGATGCAAATAATATAGAATGTATTGATATTAATCGAAAAATAAATGAACTAATGGCTAAAGGCTATGGAACAATAGTCATAAAAAATCCTGGATCAAAACATAGTATAGGTGTTGGAATTTTAAACAAACTTAACTTGATTATAGAAGGCAGTCTTGGTTATTTTGGAATAGGCTCAGTTGATGGACCTGTTGTTAGAATATCTGGAAGAGTTGGCTGGTCTTGTGCTGAAAATATGATGGCTGGTAAAGTAGTTGTTGAAAAAAATGCTGGATCTTGCTTTGGAGCTGCAATTAGAGGTGGGGATTTAATTTGTAAAGGTAGTGTTGGTGCTAGATCAGGCATTGATATGAAAGGTGGCACTATTATAGTTGGTGGAGATGCCGGGGCGTTTACGGGATTTATGATGCAACGAGGAAGAATAGTTATTCTTGGAGATGTCGGTCCTAATTTAGGTGACTCTCTTTATGATGGGACTATTTTTGTTGGCGGTTCAATTAAATCATTAGGCGCAGATGCGGTCGAAGCTGAGTTAACTGATTTAGATATAGCTTGGTTAAAAAGAAAAATGAAAGTTGCTGAGATAGAAAAAAAAATTGATTATAAAAAAATTACAAAAATTGTTTCAGGAAAAAAATTATGGAACTACGATAATTTAGAACCAACTGAGAGAAAAGGTGCAATTTAGAAAGGATTGAATAATGGCTAAAAAAAATAAAAAAAATACAGATAAAAGCTTATTAGGTCGTAATTCAATTTTTACGCCTGATGTTATAAACGACATTCATATTAAATCACAGTTAGGTCGTTACCGTATGCGTGGTATGGCTCTAATGAAAAAAATACCTCATTGGGACGATTTAACCTTCTTACCAGGAACTCTTACTAGGTTTGTAATTGAAGGATATAGGGAGAAATGTGAAACAAAGACTGTAATTGGACCAAGATGTAAAAACCCAATTGAGTTAGATATTCCAGTTTATATCACATCTATGAGCTTTGGAGCATTATCTTATGAAGCAAAAACTGCACTTGCAAGAGGAGCAACGATGGCTGGTAGTGCAACTTGCTCTGGTGAAGGAGGTATGATTCCTGATGAAAGACGATATTCACACAAGTGGTACTATCAATGTATTCAATCTAGATATGGCTTTAATCCACATCATGCTCAATTAGCAGATGGAATAGAGGTATTTATAGGTCAAGGTCAGAAAGTTGGAATGGGCGGCCACTTAATGGGTCAAAAGGTTACTGACCAAGTTGCTGAAATGAGATCTTTACCAGCTGGTATTGATCAGAGATCTCCAGCTAGGCATCCTGATTGGTTAGGACCAGATGACCTGGCATTAAAAGTACAGGAACTTAGAGAATTAACTGATAATCAAGTACCAATTCAGCTAAAACTTGGAGCAGCTAAAGTTTATGATGATGTTAGAATGGCAGCTAAATGTGATCCAGATTCAATCTATTTGGATTGTATGGAAGGTTCAACTGGTGCAGGTCCTCATATTGCTGCAGCTAATACAGGTATTCCTGGCATAGCAGCTGTAAGAGAAGCAAGAAGAGCATTGGATGATGTAGGCAAATCAGGAGATGTTACTCTAATATTTGCAGGAGGTCTTAGAGATGGGGCTGATATGGCAAAAGCTTTAGCGCTAGGCGCTGATTGTATATCTGTTGGTACAGGCGCTTTAGTTTCACTTAATTGTAATAAAGATATTCCTGAAGCTGATTTTGAAAAAGAATTAGGAGTTGAGGCAGGTTATTGCTATCATTGTCATACTGGAAGATGTCCTGTTGGTGTTGCAACACAAGATCCTGAATTAAGAAAAAGATTAAATCCTGATGATGCAGCTTTAAGAGTTTATAATTATTTACATGCTATGACACTAGAAGCTCAGCTTTTAGCTAGAGCATGCGGTAAAACAAATATCCATTCATTAGAGCCAGAAGATTTGGCTGCGCTAACTATGGAAGCTTCTGCTCTTGCAAAAGTACCACTTGCAGGGACAGATCATACTGTAGGTGTTGATAACTTCCATTCAATTTAGGAGATAAATATGGTTAAGAAAAAAAATAAAAAAACTATAAAAAAGAAAGTAAAATCTTCTAAGGGAAAAGATAAAGGTATTAAAACAGCTAGAGAAAAAATGATAGGTCAACATATTGGCTATCGTTATGATGTTAACTTATTACCTGATTATAATCGATTAACTCCTTTTTTAAAAAAATATATTGAGCACATGGGCTGGGATGATCTAAATTGGCTTGAAGATGTTCATATGGGTTATGAAAATGGAAAACCCGCTGTGTTTGACAGAAATATAAATGGATGGGTTACAACTCCATCAAAATTAAAATTACCAAAAGATCAGCAAGATCGAGATATGATAGCAAGAGAATTATTAATTAAATTTCAAATGTCTTCAAACCACCCTCTTGTAGTATTAAAGAAAGCATATAAGAAATTTAATTAAATTTTTTTTGTAATTCTTAATAGTAAAACTTAAATTGATATTTAACTCTTGCTTTTACAAAATAATATATATTTATATATTTGGTTATTTAAATTTGTAATTTATGTGTGGAATAGTTGGTTTATATTTAAAAAAGAAAACATTGCATAATAAGCTAGGTTTTTATCTTAGCGGCATGCTTGATAATATGTCATCAAGAGGGCCAGATTCTGCAGGTTTTGCAATATACAATAACAAAGAATCAAAAAAAAATTATAAATATTCTCTTTGCTTAAATAAAACATTATCAAGAGGATTTGAGCAAGATATTAAAAAAAATTTTAAAGATATAACAGTAAAAAATATTTCAGATCATATAGTTGTTTGTACTTCAGCCACACCTAAAAAATTTATTTCTTATATTCAAAGAAATTTTAGTGAAATTTCATTAGTAGGCTATGGAAGGTCAATTGAGATTTTTAAACAAGTTGGAAATCCAAAAGAAATTGTAAAAAAATTTAAGTTAGAAAAATTCTCAGGTTCACATGCTATTGGCCATACTAGAATGGCAACTGAAAGCGCAATAACAGTTGATGGATCACATCCTTATTCGACTGGAGAGGATGAATGTTTAGTGCATAATGGGTCTTTATCTAATCATAATAATCTACGAAGACAATTAATCAAACAAGGTAAAAATTTTGATTCGTTAAATGATACTGAAGTAGCTGCAGGCTATATAAGTCAAAAATTATCAGAAAATAAATCCATGAAAAAAACTTTAACAGAATGTCTTACGGACTTAGATGGTTTTTATACTTTTATTGCAGGCACTAATAAAGGATTTGCTGTTTTAAGAGATGAAATAGCTTGCAAACCTGCTGTTATTGCAGAAAATAATGATTATGTTGCTGTAGCTTCTGAATTTCAAGCTATGGCGCATCTTCCATATGTTAACAAATCTAATATTTATGAACCAAAACCTGGAGTTGTATACACATGGGGAAAATAGAAGATTTAGATTTTAAAAAGAACAGTTTAAGAAAAATAAATAACTTTCTTCAAAATATTAATTATAAAAACAATAAAAGAGATTTCATTTTAAAAAATCCAAAAGGTCTTCACGCTATATGCGCAGGCTTAACTGAAAACATATCAGTAAATATAAAAGGTCATGTAGGTTATTATTGTGGAGGAATGAATCAAAAAGCTCATATTACAATCAACGGTAATGCAGGAACTGGCTTAGGTGAAAATATGATGTCTGGCTTAATACATGTAAAAGGTAATACTTCACAGTCAACTGGTGCTACTGCACATGGAGGTACGATTATTGTAGACGGTGATGCTAGCTCACGCTGCGGTATTTCTATGAAAGGTATTGATATTATAATTAAGGGGTCTGTAGGTCATATGTCAGGATTTATGGCCCAATCAGGAACATTACTTATTTGCGGAGATGCTGGCGAAGCACTTGGCGATAGTATTTATGAGACTGTAATTTATCTAGCCGGCAAACCAAAGAGTTTAGGAGTGGACTGTATTGAAAAAAAAATGAATAAAAAAGATATTAAAAAAATTGAAGATTTATTAAAAACTGGAAAGATAAAAAATCTTAAAGTAAATAATTTTAAAAAATTTGGATCTCAGAGAAAACTATACAATTTTAATATAGATAACATCTCTGATTATTAGTATGGCAAAAAAGAATAAAAATATATTTACAACTCCACGTAAATCATGGACTTTTGATGATTATACAAATTCAGAAATAAGAAGAGCTGCAGCAACAGGTATCTATGATATTCGTGGTGGTGGTTCAAAAAGAAAATTACCACATTTTGATGACCTTCTTTTTTTAGGAGCCTCAATGTCTCGATACCCGCTTGAAGGGTATAGAGAAAAATGTTTAACTAATGTAGTTTTAGGAACACGTTTTGCAAAAAAACCTTTAGAACTTGATATTCCTATAACAATTGCAGGCATGAGTTTTGGAGCATTATCTGGCGCAGCTAAAGAAGCACTAGGTAGAGGTGCATCTATAGCTGGAACCTCTACCACAACTGGAGATGGGGGTATGACCAAAGAAGAAAGAGGTCAATCTAAAACACTTGTATATCAACTTCTCCCTTCCCGTTACGGAATGAATCCTGATGATTTGAGAAAAGCTGATGCTATTGAAGTTGTTATTGGTCAAGGAGCAAAACCTGGTGGCGGAGGCATGTTATTAGGTCAAAAAATTAGTGATCGTGTCGCAGAAATGAGAGATCTTCCCAAAGGTATTGATCAAAGATCAGCATGCAGGCATCCTGATTGGACTGGACCTGATGATCTAGCTATAAAAATAACTGAACTAAGAGAAATAACACAATGGAAAGTTCCAATTTTTGTTAAAATTGCAGGAGCCAGACCTTACTATGACACTGCTTTGGCTATAAAAGCCGGAGCTGATGTAGTAGTACTTGATGGCATGCAAGGAGGTACAGCAGCAACACAAGAAGTTTTTATTGAAAATGTTGGACAACCTACATTAGCTTGCATACGTCCTGCAGTAGACGCTCTTCAAGATTTAAATATGCATCGAAAAGTGCAACTCATTATATCTGGTGGCATTAGAAATGGAGCCGATGTATCAAAAGCACTTGCTCTAGGTGCTGATGCGGTCTCTATTGGATCAGCTGCTATGATTGCAATTGGGGATAATGATCCTAAATGGGAGAAAGAATATAAAAAACTTGGAACAGTATCCGGAGCATATGACGATTGGCATGAAGGCAATGATCCAGCAGGTATATCTACTCAAGATAAAAACTTAATGAAAAGATTAGATCCAATTAAAGCAGGTAGAAAATTATCAAATTATTTAAAAGTGATGACTTTAGAGGCACAAACAATAGCAAGAGCTTGCGGTAAAAATAATTTGCATAATTTAGAGCCTGAAGATCTATGCGCTTTAACTGTAGAATCTGCTGCTATGGCTCGAGTACCTTTGGCGGGCACGAATTGGGTACCAGGTTTAGATAAATAATTTTATAATTTATTATTATTTAAATTTATATAAGTTTTTTTATTTCAGTTTTTATTGGGCTAAAGTGAAGTATTTCAATGTTTTCATTTAAATTAGGATTAAAGAAAAAGTTATGAAAAAAAGTATATTTCCATTTTGGATCATTTTTTTTTAATTTAGTAATATTAACTGGAAAATAAAAACCAGTATCTCTTTCAAAGAATTGTGTAATTAATTTTTTTTTCTTAATAATTTTTTTATACAATTCTGAATTAACATCAAAAGTAGCGGTAAAAGAACCATCGAAGTTACCAGGGGTGTTATAATATTCTGAAGAAAGAAGTTTTACAATTTTATCAAACCTTATTTCAGGTTCATTAGTTTGCTTAATCATAAATTCAAACATTTTCGCTGTATCAGCGCAATTTTTTTCAAGTAATACTGATCTAATACTACACAGTTCTTTGTTTGAATTAATATCTGATAAATTAGCTACTGTCCCCTCAGATGGTTTCCCACTGAACATTCTGAAACTACGTTGTCGAATACTACATTGCCAAACAACAAAATCACTCCAACCAACCTTTGACATGTTTAATTTATAAATTTAACAATCTAAAGTATTATCTCTTTCCCATTGAGTTATTATATTAGATTTGTTTGATTTTGATTTTTTAAAGCCAATTCTTTTTTCTTGAGACGAATTATACTTTTTAATCTCTCTATTTTTTAAAGTTATGTAGGAATTAATTACATCTTTGCCAAATGCTGACTTAAGTACTTTGCTTTTATTTAGATTATTTAATGCCTGATTTAAACTTAATGGTAATTTTTTTGCACCTTTAACTTTATGAGCTTCCTCATACATATTAACGTTTACAGGGTTGCCTGGATTACTTTTTTTATCTAAACCGTCTAATCCTGCAGCAATCATCCCAGCTTGTAATAAGTAAGGATTAGTTGCTCCATCCATTAATCTTAATTCAAATCTGCCTGAACCCGGGACACGTATCATATGAGTTCTATTATTCCCAGAATAGGTAATAGTGTTAGGAGACCAAGTGGCTCCAGAATCAGTAACAGGAGCGTTAATTCTTTTATAACTATTAATAGTTGGATTAAACCAAGCAGTTAACGCTTCAGCTGAATTCATAATTCCTCCCATAAAATGGTAAGCAGTTTTTGATAAACCTAATTTATCTTTTTTATCTAAAAATAAATTTTTACCTTTTTTATTCCAGATTGATAAATGCGCATGACACCCATTTCCAGTTTTATCTATAAATGGTTTTGGCATAAAGGTAGCTCTCAAACCTACCTTTTCTGCTAAAGTTCTCACCATAAATTTGAAAAAAACATGTCGATCAGCTGTTTGTAAACAATCTGCAAAATCCCAATTCATTTCAAATTGTCCGTTAGCATCTTCATGATCGTTTTGGTACGGCCCCCAACCAAGCATAATCATTGAATCACATATCCCTCTAATTAAATCATACTGACGCATCAACGCAGATTGATCATAGCAAGGTTTATCTGCAATATCTTTTTGGTCTGCTATTGAATCACCATTTGGAGAAATTAAAAAATATTCGCATTCAACACCACTTTTTAAGTGCATATTTTTTTTTGCTAATTTATTAATTTGATTGCGCAACATAATACGAGGAGAGGCATCTACTGGTTTACCATCCATCCATAAATCTGCTGCTAACCAACCAACATCCATTTGCCATGGAAGTTGTATAAAGCTATTAGGATCAGGTATTGCCGCCATATCCGGGTCAGATGGAGACATATCTAAGTATGTAGAAAAACCAGCAAATCCTGCACCTTCTTTTTGCATTTCTTTTATAGATTGAGCAGGTACTAATTTAGATCTAAGTACCCCAAAAAAATCTACATAACTTATTAAAAAATATTTTATTTTTTTCTTTTTTGCAATCTCCGCTAGATTTATAGCCATTTTATCTCCTTAAATATTTAAATAACAGATTATTAAACCTCAAATAATAATTAATAAATACATTTTTTATAAAACATTTAATAACTATTCAACAATATTTTTTATTATAAAAATCAAAATGAAAGCCATTGTATTAAATCTTATAGCTTGGTCCACACTACCAATAATGGATGGTATAGCTAAATATTTAAGTACCCAGATGCATTTTTTAGAAGTGGTATGGGGACGTTATTTTTTTATGGTTCTAATAAGTCTTCCAATGACATTTTTATTTTTAAGAAAATATTTTACGTGGCCACATAATTTTTTACTTCAAATATCTAGAAGTATTTTCTTATTTTTATCAACTATTTGTTTTTTTTATTCTATTTCTATTATTTCTTTAGCGAAAGCCTTAACTTTGTCTTTTGTCGCTCCAATATTTGTAACAATTTTATCCGCTATTTTATTAAAAGAAAAAGTGGGCATTCATCGATGGAGCGCAGTATTTTTAGGATTTATTGGAGTAATTATTATTATTCAGCCTGGCATTATAAAAATTAATCTTGCTTCATTGGCTAGTCTTCTAACAGGAATATCATATGCATTTTATATAATTTCAACAAGAAAACTTACTTCTTTTGATAACCCATACATGACTTTAATATTTACTGGCGTTTTTGGTGCTATCATTATTAGTTTTGTAGTTCCTTATTATTGGACAACACCTAATCTAAATCAATGGCTATTAATGATATGTTTAGCAGCAGTTGGAACGTTTGCTCATTTTTGTTTAATATTATCATTAAAGTTTGCTGAAGCATCTAAACTCGCACCTTTAGGTTACTTTGAAATAGTTAATAATGTTTTAATTGGTTATTATTTCTTTGGCGACTTTCCAAACAAATGGTTATGGTTAGGTCTATTTTTTATAGTATCAAGTGGTATTTATATTTCAATTAGAGAAGTTAGAAAATTAAATTAATAAAATAATGCATTTAACAGATAAACAAAAAGGAATATTTTTATCTTTAATAGGCGTATTAATTATTACTCCAGATTCTTTATTTATACGTCTAATCAATATCAACTCTTGGGAGCTACTTTTCTATAGAGGATTAATCCCTTCCTGTTGCTTATTTATTTTCTTACTCCTATATTATAAAAAAAACTTTCTTCATGCTTTACTAATAACCGGTTTACCTGGATTATTGTATGCTGCCTTAATTGCATTAGGTAACACTGCGTTTGTATTATCCATTCAAAATACAAATGTTGCAAATACACTAATCATGATTGCATTAACTCCTTTTGCAACCGCCATACTTAGCTCAATATTTATCAAAGAACACCCTAGTAAAAGAATGTGGCTAACAATTATTGCTTGTTTTGTGACTATATTATTTATTTTTTACGAGTCTTATCAAGGAGGCCGTCTTTTTGGAGATTTTTTTGGATTGATAACAGCGATTTGTATGGGTGGTGGTGCCGTTGTGATTCGCTATAGTAAGTCATTTGATTTTCTTCCTTCACTTTTAATAGCTAAATTATTTACTATTTTAATAGCGTTTGCTTTTATTGATTCATTTCCTGAATCACTTTTAGTTAATTCAGATCAATTATTCTTTATTATTATAATGGGCTTATTCCTACTCATCCCATTAGCATGTATAACTATTGCTCCGAGATATATTCCTGCGTATGAGGTTGAGATATTCTTTATTCTAGAAACTATCCTTGGCCCAATTTGGGTTTGGCTTGTTATTCATGAACAACCATCAATAAAAACAATAATTGGAGGAGCTGTCATAATTTTAATTATTATTATTCACACTATATTTGAGCTTCGAGAAAATCAAAAAATTAGGTAAAATATATATAAATTGGTTAAAATATCCGAAAAATATACCCATGATTTACTAGTAAAAAGTAATAATTTACTGTGATTCATTAAATAAAAGTCTAAATATAACTCATAATTTATCGTTCATCTCATAATTGAGTGAGACGGAAGTAGGTAGAAGCCGAAGGAACGCAGTATATTTCTTTTCTTCATTTTACTTCCATTAAACTTGATGAGTTAAGCGGTTGTTTTGAATTAACTCGTAAGGAGGACAAAATGACGTTGGAAGAATTAAATGTTTTTGTCACCACACAAGCAAACGTGGGCATGGAAGCTTACTATTGGTGGTGTACAGGACTTATGATTATTATTCACGTTGGTTTCTTAATGTATGAAGTAGGCGCAACTAGAATGCAAAACGCTGTTTCTTCAGGTGTTAAAAATTTATTAGCATTTGCATTTATGATTCCAACATTTTGGCTATTTGGATGGTGGATCTATTTAGCTTTTCCTGGAGGATTTGTTCCTATTGATTTAGAAGGATACGGAGCTCCATGGAATGTTTCAATGGGACCAATGCTAAGTGACCAGGCTACAGGTGTATTCTGGGCTGCATTTACATTGTTTGCATGTACAACAGCTTCAATTTTTTCAGGAGCTGTAATTGAAAGAATTAGAATTAGTGCATTTGTATTTCTAGCAGTTGTTTTAGGATCCGTAGTTTGGATTTTAGCAGCTTCTTGGGGATGGCATCCAGATGGATGGCTTGTAACCGGATGGGGATTCCATGATGTAGCAGCTGCAGGTTGTGTTCACACTGTTGCAGGTTTGTTTGCGTTTGGAGTACTTTTGAATCTAGGACCAAGAATAGGAAAATATAATGATGACGGCTCTGCAAATGATCTTGAAGGTCATAGCTTAGTTCTTTCTTTTGTTGGCTTATTAACTTTGATTGTAGGTTTCTTTGGATTCCTAGGAGCTTGTTTAATTTGGGCAGGATCAGATTTTGGAGGTTGGGTAAACATTTATGGTGCACCAGCTACATTATCTTCTTTTGCATTCAATACTTTGATGGGTCTAGCTGGAGGCATGATTGGTGCTTTCTGGTGGAGTAAAGGAAATCCGTTTTGGATGATGTCAGGTGGACTAGCAGGTATATTTATATGTGCTGGTGGTCTTGATATTTGGTATCCTGGATTTGCATTTATTCTTGGTGTAATTGCAGGCTGTGTAATTATTCCAGCAAACAATTGGCTTCATAACACATTCAAAATAGATGACTGTGTAGGAGCAGTATCAATTCACGGTGTTTGTGGTATCTTAGGTATGTTGTGTGTAGGTCTTTTTGCTTCTGGTTTTCCAGCAGCAGGAGATATTCCCGCTTCAAATCTAACGGGTCAGATAGTTGGTGCCATTGTAATGGCTTTAACTGGATTTGTACCTGGCTATGTTATTTCATATATTATGAAAATGGCTGGCTGGTTACGTGTCCCAGATCACGTTCAAAAAGCAGGTATTGATAAAGCTGAGCTTGGACTACAAGCTTATAACCAGTAACAGAGAGAAAGGAACATATTATGAATACATTTCCTGGAGAATCAGCAAGTTGGGAGGGTGTAGATGCTTATTTTACATGGGCAGGCTCATCTGGCATGCTTGTTCTATTCACTTTAGTTACAGCTTGCATATGCTTAGGTGTAATTATTGCTGCTGCAAGACATGAATCAGAAACAGCAGAAAACAACAAGTAAACTTATTTTATAAAGTAAAAGGGCAGTATTTTTACTGCCCTTTTTTAATTATGCATGTAAGATAAATTACTTAATATGAATTATAAAATTATTGAAAACTTTTTAAGCAATATTTATCAATTAGGTTTTGAATACAAAATAATTGTAATTATTTTATGGGCTTTCATAATGTTTTTATTACTAAGAAAGTTAGCAAAAAAAGATAATGAATTTTATTTAAAAGATTTTTTTAAAAAAAAACAATAATCCAAATATAATTATTTTTTAGGAACAGTTACAATAGATATAATTATTAATAAAATAAAACTTATTATTCCACAAAAAACTGATCCAAATAAAATAAAAGAAAGAGTGAGCATAATATTACTACTATCTAGTTTATTGAAAAAAAAAGGCGTTTGTAGAGTTTGGTCTATTAGACATAAAAAACACAAAACCATCAAACCAGTTATAAAACCTCTTTTATAAAATTTAACCCATTTTTCTTTGATTAATTTTATATTCATTTTATATATTATACAAAATTGGATTTAATTTTAAATAATTATCCTAAAAGGTCATTAACTGCTTGATCTAGTGCAATTTCAAAACCTTTATCATTTCCTGGATTAGCAACGCAATGCCCCCAAATAGATTCGTAAGTTCTTAATTCAGAGTTCTTAATATGTTTGACTTCAAATTCATTGTCTGCTGGAGGAAAATATAAATCATGACTACAAGGAATGATAATAGTTTTTGCCTTAATACTTTGCAGTGCTTCTACAAAATTACCATTATATTTTTTTCCAATAGAAATATCTCCTTTTTGCCATGTTAAAAGTTTTGTTAAAAGATTATTAGCATCCCAATTCTTGACGTGATCATTTTCCCAATCAACTAATAATTCTTCAACATTCTGAAAACCTAAATTTTTATATTTTTGCTCTCTAAAGAAAGATTGTGAAAAAGCCCAACCTGCATAAACTCTTCCAAAAGCTTTTAATCCTCTCACGGGTGGTGAAGTATAATCACCATAATTCCAGGTAGGATCAGCACAAAGAGCAGCCTTTACGCCTTCTAAAAAAACAAAATTATGTTCTGAAGTTTTAGCTGATGCACAAAAAGGTAAAATAGCATCCACCATATCTGGATATTGAGCACCCCATTGATAGGACTGACAACCTGCCATGGACCATCCGGCAACTAAAGCAATCTTGTTGATATTCAGATGCTCTGTTAATAATTTGTATTGGCAGGCAATATTATCAAATAAAGTTATTGTTGGAAATTTAGAACCTGTTTGTTTTTCCTCTGCATTACTTGGAGATGAAGATAAACCATTTCCAAATAAATTTATAGATATTATGAAATGCTTATCAGGATTAATAGCTCTATTAGTACCAAAAAAACCTTCATTTCTATTATGCGTACCAGTATAAAAAGTAGGTAAAACAATTACATTACTTTTATCTGCATTTAATGAACCGTATGTTTTATATGCAAGTTTAGCTGAATATAAAATTTCACCTGATAAAAGCTCTACATTACCAAGGTTGTAAACTTCATAATCAATAATATTCATTATAATAAAATATAATCTACTTTATATGATTTAATACAACCTTAGATATTCTTTAACTTCCCAATCTGTAACAGCTTGATGATATCTTTCCCATTCATCATTTTTATATTGAACATAGGAATTCAACATAGCCTTACCCATTACTTTTTCTGCAATTTTATCTTTTTGTAAAGCATCAATAGCTTGAAGTAAATTTCGTGGAAGACGTCTTATGCCAAGCTTTTTCATATCTTCAACTTTTAAAGCATAGAGATCAAAATCAGAGGGTTTTCCAGGATCAGTCTTATTTTCAATACCATCTACTGCAGCTGATATAGTCATGCCAAGCGCCAAATAAACATTCATCGTTAAATCTGCAGCACGGTTTTCTATACAGTATCTATTTTGCGGTAATCGAAATTGTGCTGAGCGATTATTATGACCATATGTAATATTAGTTGGTGCCCAAGTATGAACCCCTCCCTCAAAACCACCAACTGTCGGCACTAATCCATTATATGAATTTACTGTTGGGCAAGTAATTGCAGTGATAGCTTCTGAATGTTCAAGTAAACCACCAACAGCATGCATTGCATCTTGAGACCACTTATCTCCGTCTTTAAAAACATTAGTATTTTTCTTTATATCGTTAAGTGAAAAATTAATATGCCCTCCTGATCGCCAATCACCTATAGTTGGTTTAGGCATGAAGGTGACGAACATATCATGTTTTTTTGCCACTTCTTTTAAAAGAATTTTTAAAAACACTAATCTATCTGCCATTTGAAGTAAGTCAGTATAATGAAAATCTAATTCAAATTGAGAATAAGCACCCTCAGCAACAACATCATGTAAGTCCCATCCTAATTCACCTAATATATCCATCAATTCTTTTAAAAAATGCATTGAATCTAAAGAATACTCAACATCATAGCCAAATGCTTGTCTTCTTGGTTGGATGCCGTGAGGAGGATCATTATCTATTGCCTTAACTGGTTCACCTTTTTCGTTGTATTTCATGACAATGAACTCCGGCTCAATGCCTGCAAAACCTTGATATCCTTGCTCTTGTTTTTCTTGAATGATTTTTTTAAGAGCTTGTCTTGGACATACATTATAGGGCGCACCTTCCCAAAATAAGTCTGCAAATATTATGGCTGTTGTTTTATCCCATGGACAAACATAAACAGCATTAAGATCAGGAAGCATTATTTGATCAGGATCAGCTGGCGTTAATTCAGGAACAAAAGAAATTGAATGAACTGCAAATTGGGGACCTTTACCCATACATAAAGCTTCAAAATCACTCATTGGAACAGGTTTAGTTTTTGGAATCCCATGCATATCAATCCAACTTGATAAAACATATTTAACTCCTGCATCTTCTAGTCTTTTTTTTGTTGTAGCTATTTTAGGTTTATTTCTTTCTATAGCCTCGCTTAAGCTTTCATAATAAATTTTGCTCATTACTTATCCTTCCAAATTTTTTTATTCTACACCCATATCTTCAGGATCAATTCCTGGCACATGTGTAAGTCCAGCTTTCTTCTTCCAATCATGTGGATAGGCTGCGTAGAAAATTACACATGTTTCATCACATTCATACGCAATATGATTATCTTTTGGTACATACAAAACGTCTCCTGGATTACAGACATATGATTCTCCATCACAAGTAAGTCTAAATGAACCTTTCATACAATATATAATTTCATCGCATGTCAAATCCCATGGTACTGATATTTTATTGAGAAAATTTAAACCACCACACATGGTGTCACTTACTTTTGATGTTACAAATGGTTTAATATAAGTTTGACCCGGTTCAAGTGTATGTAATCGGTGTTCTATATCTGAAAATTTATATAATTGAGGTTTATTACCCATGATCTACCTTTCTTTATGATGTTTGTATTTTTTCGTTTAGTTCTACTTTGTAACCATCCGGATCTTCACAAAATGCTATTACTCTTGTCCCGTGTTTCATTGGCCCTGGTGGTCTTGTAATTTTTATTCCTGCTGCTGATAAACTTTCACAGGCTTTATATACATCTGGTGTTTCAACACAAATGTGTCCCCAACCATTACCTTTTTCATAAGATTCTGCTTGATCCCAATTATAAGTTAATTCTAGGGTTGGGAATTCTGTTTCCGGGCCATAACCAATAAAAGTATTAGTAAATTTTCCGTCAGGATAATCAGTTTTACGTAAAACTTTCATGCCTAGTATGTCACAATAGAATTTCAATGATAATTCAAGATTTTGAACACGCATCATAGTATGTGCTAGTCTAAAACTAGAAGAAATTTCATTATCTGTCATTTTTAACCTTTTTTCTAATTTTTTTTGATTTGCTTATAGATTTAATCATAATTTTTTGAAATGCGCGAACACTATTTTCCCAATAAGGGGACAATAATCCACCTTTTTTAGATACGGGGGATGATCTGCCTAATTGAAGTCTTTCGCATATTTCATGATCTTCTTTATGAACTTTCCACCAAAGATCCTTTACAGCTTTAATTTGATTTTTTGTAAGATTATTACCTTCAGTTGTGTAAATAATTCTTTTTTGATGAGTAATACCAGGTTCGACTGGTAGATTCAAATGAACACCTATTTGTCCAGGGTAATATGTCCCGATAATAAAATTTGGAAATAAAGATAAATATTTAGAACTTACTGCCAAGCTGTCTGCAGAAGTGTCCTCATTTTTTAAATCAACAGCACTTCCATAACACCTTCCATCAACTAAAGTATAATGATCTTTAAGAGGTTGACTTGTAGTTGTTTTATGGACAAATTGAACATGATAAGGTTCTATAAAATTTTCAATTAAAAATTTCCAATTTGTGTAAATTTTTCCAAAATCTAATGTTGCCACTTGTTTTATTTTTTTTAAATCAAAATCTTTAAGCTGTTTAATTAATGGTGAGGCATATTTTTCAAACGGTAATGCATTGTTGTTTAAATTGATAAAAATCCAATCATTCCAGATTTTAATTCTTATAGATTTTAATCCATTATTTTCATTTTTAAAACCTTTTGGATTATGATTATTAGTTCCTCCAAAATGAGGTGCTCTAATCAAATTACCATTTAAGTCATATAGCCAGGCATGATATGGACAACTTATATATTTTCCAAGATTTTTATTTTCATCAACTAATTTTAAACATCGATGACTACATACATTATGGAAGGCGACAATTTCATTCTTACTATTTTTTAAAATAAGAATTGGTTGATTGGCAATAGTTAGGGTGACAGCATCTCCAACAGATTTTAGTTCATGAGCAAAACCAACAAACATCCAATTATCAGAAAATACTGTTTCGCCTTCTTTTATCCAAAAATCATTATCAGTATAAGATTCTGATGGAAGTCCTCTAAAAATAGTGCTCAATTTAGTCTCAAATGTTAAAAAATTTCTATAATTAATTATGAAAATCTTATCATTATCAACAAAAAAAAACTATAAAATTAATGCATTTACTAAAAAGTTCTGCTGATTACAATTTAACTTTCTCCACATTTACTCATGCAGTTAAAATATTAATGAATGCCATAATAAGCATTTTGAACTATAAAAAATAAATTTTAAAATATAAAAAACATATGACTAGAGCTGAAATAGATAAGAATAATTGCTTGGCTATTTATGAAGATCAATTTAACAATTATCATTTACATCCTTTATGGCTACGTGAGAGAGTAACTGAGCCCGAGTTTTTGGATAGTAATAATTATCAAAGGCTATATGAGCCATCTTTAATAACCCAAAATATAACAATTAAAAATTTTTCTATAGACAAAGAAATTTTAAAAATAAAGTTCTCTGATGGTGTGGAAGGATCATTTTTGTTAAATGAATTATTAAGCGAATTAAAGCAAAAGGATATAATTCCTGAAAAAAAACCTTGGAAAAATGAATTTGAAAATTTACCGATTTATGATTTTAAATCCTTAAATGAAGCTAAATTTTTTCTAAATTTACTTTCTGATTTTCAAGAATTAGGTTTTGTAATAGTTAAAAATACATCAGCAGAAGAGGGGACTGTTTTAAAATTTGCTGAAATTTTTGGACCCGTTAGAACAACAAATTTTGGTAAACATTTTGATGTGGTGTCAAAACCAAAACCTAATGATTTAGCTTATACAAGTTTAGGCATTAAGGCTCACACAGATAACCCTTATAGAAAACCTATGCCAGGAATTCAAATATTGCATTGCATATCTAATGAGGCGAAAGGTGGTGATTCTTCTTTAGTTGACGGGTATGCAGTTGCTGAATATTTAAAGATAAACGAGCCAGAAATGTTTGAAATTTTAACAACTACAAATGTATTATTTAAATTTGTTGATAAGGATATTATTCTTGAAAATTATGGTAAGTTGATTGAACTTGATCATAATGGAAAATATTTACAAAGTAGGTTTAGTGGCAGACTCGATTATGTTCCATATTTAAAACCATCACAGTTAGAAAAATTTTATGCAGCTCGAAAAAAATTGTTTCATTTATATGAATCAGAAGAGTTTGAGTTAAACTTTCGTTTAAATAGCGGTATGCTAATGATGTTTGATAATATTCGAGTTTTGCATGGCAGAACTGAATATGATGTTAATACTGGCTTTAGACATCTTCAAGGTTGTTATATTGATCATGACTCAACAGAAGGCAAGTTAAGAAGGTTAAAGTCTAATTTGTAAATTTATTTTATTACTGGAATTTCTTTTGGGGCTCTTTTAGTAATTAATTCAGCTCCATCTTTATTAATTACAATATTCTCTTCATGAACAATCATTTTTCCAGGATCATATTCCAATCCAGGCTCAATAGTTAGAACCATATTTTCTTTTATTACTGTTTTATCTTCAGCTCGATGTGAGGGTGGTTCAGTTAATTGTAACCCAAGTCCATGTCCTAATCTACCTACATTATTTCCTGTAACACCCACTTCACAAATAACTTTATTCATTGCATTAAATACATCATAAGTAGTAGCTCCTGGAATTGCAGCATTGATTCCTACTTCTGTAGCTTGCCATAAAACTTCATATACTTTTTCTACTTCACTACTAACTTTTCCAAATGCAAAATTTCTATCAAAATCACAAAAATATCCATCATATGTAGAACCAGTATCTATAAAAAGAATATCTCCATCATTTAATGTGCGATTTGTCGGTCCACAAACAATTTGTGATACACCTCCTACATCAGATATACCTGGCATAAACGGAACACTGTCAGCCCCTCTGTTAAGTATATCAATTTTTAATTTATTAACTGCTTCTCTTTCAGTATCTCCTATAGAAAGCTTTGATGGTAGAGAATTATAAGCATCACTTGCAATTGAACAAATAAATTTGATTCTTTTAATTTCTTCTTCTGTTTTAATCATTCGGATATCCCAAATCGCATCTGAGCCATCAATAAGATTTGTATTAACTGTTTCCTTTAATTTAAAAAGATCTCTAATAGGCATCCTTATGGTCATTTCTTTCCCGAACTCTGCTCCAATTTGACCAAAAGTTTTGTTAATATTTTCTAAAGTTGATTTTAATAAAGTAACGCCCTCATCTTCAGGACGAGGTGAGGGCCAGGATTTGATTTCATCTAGCCAAGTCTTTTGAAATTCAGACTCACCAATTTCTGGAACAATTGCAATTGGTTTTCCTGATAGAGGAACTACAACAAACCAAGGTCGTGTTGGGCTTTCCCAAAATTGAGAGTCATATCCAGTAAAGTATCTAATATTCTGAGGGGTAGTTAATAAGAGAGCATCAAACTGATAATTATGCATGATTTTTTGAGCTTGAATTAGGCGTTTTTCAAATTCTGTATTTGAAAAACCTCTGTCATTATTGATTTTAGTATTCATTAGTTATCTAATATTAAATGGATCACTTAAAGGTTCTGTTGAAGTGCTAATCCATGTAGTTTTTGTATTGGAATAATCTTTCATTACCTCTAATCCTGACTCTCTACCATACCCGCTATTTTTAAATCCACCAAATGGAGCAACTGGAGAAATTAATCGATACGTATTAACAAATACAATCCCTGCTTGAACGGCCTTTGAAACTCTCATTGCTATTCCATTATTTTCAGTAAAGATTCCAGCAGCGAGTCCAAAACTATTATCATTCATTAATTTAATTGCATTTTCTTCATCTTTAAATCTCATTACAGATAAAACTGGACCAAATAATTCATTCTCTGCAACAGGTAAATTATGATTAGCACACTCAATTATTGTAGGCTCAAAATAATACCCATTTTTGAATTCACTAACTTTATTTCCTCCAGTGATTATTTTTCCTCCTTGTTCTATTGTTTGTTTAATTTTTTCTTCAATATTTTGTAATTGATTTAAAGTAGCAAGGGGCCCCAGTTGAGTTGTAGTTGATAATGGGTCACCAATTTTAATTGCTTTAACTCTACTTTTTAATTCCTCTAAATACTTATGATAAATATCTTCTTGTAAATAAAGTCTCGAACCAGCAATACAACTTTGACCACTAGCTCCAAATATACTTGCCATAATTCCATTTATTGCGTTGTCTTTACGAGCATCTTTAAAAACGACTACTGGACTTTTTCCGCCAAGTTCTAGAGATATTTGCGATAAATTTTCTGCAGAGTTTCTAACAATATGTTTTGCTGTATGAACACCTCCCGTAAATGCTATTTTATTAATTTTTGGATGCGAAGTAAGCAACTTGCTACAAGTATCTGCAAAACCAGTTATTATATTTACGACACCTTTTGGTATTCCAACTTTATCAATAAGTTTAGCAAATTCTAATAATGGAGTAGGGGCAATTTCTGATGCTTTAATAATAATAGTATTACCCATTGCTAAGGCTGGAGCAAGTTTGACTGCAGTGAGAAACATTTGCGAGTTCCAAGGTATTATCGCGGCAACGACTCCAACTGGAACTCTGGTGGTGAAAACATGCATATCTTCTTTATCAATTGGAAGTGTTGAACCTTCAATTTTATCAACTAATCCAGCATAGTAATAATAATATTCAGCGATATAATTTGCTTGAAATTTTGTTTCTTTAAATAATTTCCCAGTGTCTTTTGTTTCAATCGTCCCAAGTAATTCAGCTTTCTCTTTAAGTTGATCTCCAATTGCTCTTAAATAGTTTGCTCTTTTACTAGGAAGAATTTTTGACCATTCTCCATAAAAAGCATTATGTGCTGCTTCTACAGCTGTGTTTACTTCATATTCTTCAGCGAGTGAAATTTCTGCAAATTCCTTTTCAGTTGATGGATCAATAGACTTAAAAGTTTTACCTGATTTAGATTCCGTAAATTCTCCGTTGATATAATTTTTAAATTTTTGCATTAAACCTCAAATATATTTTTATTATCATAATATTTGTTCATATTTGTTTGCCATTCATAATAGTTATTTTTATGTATTAGCGACACTGTAAATCCCCCAAATCCTCCTCCGGTTAATCTTGCGCCCTCTGCCCCAGATATTTTTGATCTTTCAACAATCAAATCAACATCTTCAGTTGAGGCTTCAAAATCTTTAGCATATGATTGATGGCTTTCATTCATTAACTTTCCAAATGATTTAATATCTTTATTTAATATATATTTCTTTGCTTCTAGGACCCTAGCATTTTCAGTAATAACATGTCTTGCTCTTTTTAAAATTAATTCATCATTTATTTTATTTTCATCAAATTGTTCAGGTTTAATTGAACCTAAATATTCTGTACCAAGATATTCTTCAGCTTTCTTAAGTTGGTTATACCTTTCATTATATGCACTATCTCTAAGGTTTCTTTGTACCGCAGAGTCAACTAAGCAAAAAACCCAATTATCTGGAAGGTCTATCAATTCAAATTTCAAACTTAAACAATCTAAGAAGAAAGCCTTTTTATGAATGCCAATTGAAGAAACCATTTGATCCATGATACCTCCTGAAACACCTATATAATCACGTTCAACTTTTTGCGCTAAGATTGCAATGTGTTTTTCTGTGTATTCAGTTTTAAAAAAACTATTTAATGCTTTTAAAATAGCAACGCAAAGAGCTGATGATGATGAAATACCACGGCCCATTGGAATAGTTGAGGATATAAAAATATTTAAATGAGTATTAGGTATGTCTTTATTCTCATCGTAAAATACAAATAAACAACCTTTTACATAATCAGCCCATTCATTATTTTTTGACTTAATAAAGTCAATAAAATTCATTTGTTCATTAAAATATTCAGAATAAACTTGATATTTTTTATTCTCATTTTTCGAAATTTTAATAGTTGTTTTGAAATTCAGCAGAGATGGTAAAACATACCCCCCCGTATAATCAGTATGTTCGCCAATTAAATTTACTCTTGCATGAGCGCTGTTAACAACTGAAAAATCAGTATGAAATATATCTTTAAAATCCATGATAAACTAAATATATAAATTATTGATAATGGAAATACACTTAATTTTTACTAAAAATAATAAATTAAAAATCTCTATTTTAAATAATCAATATCGTCATGGTGATTTTAAAATTTGTTTTTCTCTTGTTTATTCTATTCAAGAAATTAATGGTGGAATAATTTCAAAAAAAGTTGGCAGATATTATGAAATTCATTCTGAAAAAGATGAAGTAATTTTTACACTACAGGAACCAAGGATAGGCTCTTATAATCTCTCATGCGGTCCTGAGGGATTATTTGTTTTAGGAAAAAATAATCAAATTATTGAGTGTAAAATTACTTCTCTTGAATTTGAAAACCCTATACCTCAAATTTCATATTCTAAGGACCAGGATAATATATTTGATCCAGTAATCCCGCTTCCTAATATTTTAAAATTAGAAAAAGAAACTATTCATATTAAAAATTTAGATTTTAAAATTTCTCTTGAAGAAAAAGATTTTTTTAAAAATTTTGATAATTTATTAAAAATATCCGATATAAAATTTAATGCATCAACAGGACATCCTATATTTTTTAAAAAACAAAACTTAAGACCTGAAGAATATAAAATTAACATTAAGAAAGATTCAATTTTGATTGAGTATTCTGATTATGGAGGAAAGTTTTATTCAATAATAACTCTGATACAACTTATAAATTATTATAATACAAATTTACCTCTTGGGACAATTGAAGACAGACCATCATTAAATTGGAGAGGTATGCATTTAGATTGTGCAAGACAATTTTATACAATTGACGAAATAAAAAGACTTATGAACTATATGTGCTTTTTTAAACTAAATCGTTTCCATTGGCATTTAACAGATAATGAAGCTTGGAGAGTTGAATTAGATTGTTATCCGAATTTAACCAAAGTAGGTGCTTTCAGAGGTTATGATCATACCATTCCACCTTTTTATGGAACTGGTTATAGTAAAACTGGGGGTTATTATTCCCGCAGTCAAATCAATGAGTTAATTGAGTTTGCAAGACAAAGAAATATTGAAATCATGCCTGAGATTGATTTACCAGCACACTCTTGGACATTGCTTCAAGTTATGCCCGAGTTAAGAGACTCAAGCTCTAATATTATCTCAGAAGATGTTGGTAATTATACTGATAATACAATTAATCCTGCAGTAGAGGAGACAAATATTTTTTTAAAAAATATTTTGGAAGAATTAAGTGAAATTTTTTCATTTAACATAATTCATGTTGGGGTTGATGAAAGACCAAAAGAATCATGGGAAGGATCACCCAAAGTAATTGAATATATGAAAAAAAACAACATTGAGTCGTATGATGAATTGCAAGATGATTATATGAATAATATCATTAATATTTTAAAAAATTCAAATAAGCTTACAGCAGCTTGGAACGAGGCTGCACTACCCCCTCATAATAATATAGGCTCTGCTGGTAGCGCAGGAAAAGTTGATAAAAATTGCATTATCTTTGCTTGGGAGCATCCTGATGTTGGATTAATGTCTGCAAAAAAAGGCTTTAAAACAGTTCTTTGCCCAGGCCATAAAACATATTTTGATATGGCTTACAATGATTCTACTTATGAAAGAGGAATTTGTTGGGCTGCCACAATAGAAGTCAAGGAAGTTTTTGATTGGAAGCCTCTTGAAGATTATGAAAGTGATGTTTTAAAAAATGTATTAGGTATTCAGGGTCAACTTTGGTCAGAAACAATAACAAATAAAGATTATTTTGATAAAATGATTAACCCCCGTCTCGCTGCACTGGCAGAAATAGCTTGGTGTACAAAAGCAAAAAGATCATGGTCTCAATTTAGATCATCATTAATAAATAATTTAGAATATTTATCAAAATTGGGGTGGAAGTTTCATAATTTTTAGTATTATGATTGTTAGTTTAGGATGATAAAATGAAAATTGGAGCAGTAGGACTAGGAAACAGAATAGCACACGTATATCATGAATTATTCCAAATTAATAAAGATGCAGAATTAATTGCTTACGTTGATCCTCTACCAATAGGTAAGGAGTATGCAGAAAAGAATAATTTTTTTCCTACAAAAGAATATTCCACATTAAATGAAATGTTATCTAATGAAAAATTAGACCTTTTAATGATAGGATCCCCAAACCATCTTCATCTAGAGCATATAAAAATTGGACTTAAATCAGGTATTAAGATTTTTGCTGAAAAACCAATTGTCGTTAATGAAAATCAATCTTTTGAATTAGCAAAGCTGTTAGGAGAGTTTGGTCATGATCAAGTCTTAGTAGGTTTAGTTTTAAGATATTCCCAGCATGCAAGATCAGTTAGAGATTTAATAAATAATAATGTTTTGGGCAATATTGTTTCTATTGAAGCTTCAGAACATATTATGCCATGGCATGGTGGTTTTTTTATGCGTAATTGGCGTCGAAAAGAAAAATTTTCTGGTGGATTCATGTTGGAAAAGTGTTGTCATGATATAGATTTTTATAACATGATAGCGGGATGTAGAGTTAAAAGAGTAGCAAGTTTTGGAGGCAGAAGTTCATTTATTCCTCAAAATAAACCAAAAGAAAACTTAGAAGAATTTTCAAAATATAATTTATTTGGATGGGAGTCAAAAGAAAAAGTATTTGATAGCGATGCCGATATTGTCGACCATCAAGTAGCAATAATTGAATATGAAAATGGAGCAACTTTAGCTTTTCACACAAACATGCGCGTGCCCGATGAGTTTAGGCGCTTTGCTGTAATGGGAACAAATGGAATGGTAGAAGGTGATTTTGTTCGTGGTTTTTTAAAAGCACATGATCAACAAAATAATATTATTTTAGATGAAGATTATGGTGCAGCTTTTGGAATGGTAAAAGGTCATTATGGTGCAGATAATCTTATGTTAAAAGATATTAACCAGCATTTAACTAATTCTGATAAAATAAATTTACCAGTAGGTGTTCAAGACTGTATTGAAGCAGGTGTTGTTGCGATGAAGTTAGATGAGTCAAGAAAGACAGGTAAAATAATTGATTTAACATCTACTTGGAATAGGTTAGACAAGGAAATGAGAAAGTAATGATGAATAAAAAACTAAGATCTTTTAATTCTCCTACATTTCTAGCGTACGCACTAATAGCTCCTGCAGCTATTTATATTCTGTTAATTGTTGCGTGGCCAGTTCTTGAAACAATAAGACTATCTTTTACAAACTCTAGTTTGGCTGGAGAGGATTATGTTGGTTTTGAAAATTATGAAAAAATGCTCTCAAGTAAAAAATTTAATAAAATTGTTACTAGAACTTTCGTTTGGATGTTTTTCTCAGTAAGTTTGAAGTTATTTGTTGGCTTAATTGGTGCAATTTTATTGAATGCTAACTTAAGAGGTCGATCTATGTTTAGGGTTTTAATAATGCCTCCATGGGTAGTTCCAATTGCTATAGGTATGCTTGGATGGCTTTGGCTTTATAATGGTTATTTTGGCATTATTGCTGGCGTTGGAATGCATACAGGTATTTTAGATGGCCCCTTTGGTTTTCTTGCATACAAACAAAGCGCATTTATTTCTACAATTGTAGCTGACGTCTGGGTTGGAACTCCAATGGTAACAGTTTTTTTCTTGGCAGCAATGCAAGGAGTTCCTAAAGATTTATATGAGGCTGCTTATTGTGATGGTGCTTCTAGATGGGACAGATTTTTTAAAATTACACTTCCTCAAATTACACCTGTAATTATTACCATGTCTATATTGTCAGCAATTTGGACATTCAATTCTTTTGAAATAATTTGGATACTGACTGAAGGAGGGCCAAGAGGCGCAACAACCACTTTAATTATTGATACATATAAGCAGGCGTTAGGTAATTATAAGTTTGGAAGAGGAGCAGCAAGGGCAGTTGTTGTAATGATTTTATTAACTTTATTTGCAGGTTTTTATTTAGCTCTTTTGGCTAGGATTAATAAGAAGATTTCACATGGATAAATATACATTTTTAGAAAAGTTTTTTATTTATTCAGCAATCTTTATTTTTATGACGTTTATTCTTTTACCTTTTGTAGAGATGTTTTATGCATCTCTTCGACCACTAGATCATTTATTTAGATCGCCTTATCAATTCTACTCAGATGATTTATCATTCTGGGCTTACAGAGAAATGTGGAACACGGTTCCTATGTTAGGTCGGTATATTTTTAATAGTTTTTTCTTAGCATCATCGGTAGCAATTTTAACTTTACTTTTTGTTATTCCCGCTGCTTATTCATACGCAAGATTTAATTTTCCTTTTAAAAATTCTTCTTTGTATATTTTATTAGCAATTAATATGTTCTCTGGGGCTGTTTTATTAATCCCTTTATATAAAGTGCTAAGAACTTTTGGACTTTTGAACAGTTACCAAGCGATGATTGTACCCGGCGTAGCTTTTTTAATACCTACATCAATATGGTTATTAAAATCATATTTTGAAAAAATACCTGTAGATCTTGAAGAGGCAGCTTTTGTTGATGGAGCTTCTCGAGTGCAAATCCTTCGTCACATAATTGCACCTCTTAGCACACCTGGTTTGGTAGTAGTTGGCATCTATGCATTCATTGGTGCTTATGCTCAACAATTCTTATTTGCTATAACTTTTAACCAAAAGAAAGAATATATGCCAATACCTTCAGGATTGTATGAATTTATTGGATACCAAAGCGTTAAATGGAATGAAATGATGGCAGCCTCATTAGTTGGAATAGCACCTGTATTGATTTTATTTATTTTTTTACAAAAATATATTGTAGAAGGATTGACTGCTGGAGCAGTTAAAAACTAGATTGAATAGATATAAACTTTATGAAAAAATATTTTTATATTTTTCAATTACAATTTTTTTAATCTTTATATTACTCCCTTTCGTTGAAATGTTTTATGCATCTCTTCGACCATTAGATCATTTATTTAGATCGCCATATCAATTTTTTTCTGACGACCTATCTTTTTGGGCGTACAGAGAAATGTGGAATACAGTACCAATGCTTCCAAGATATATATTTAATAGTTTTTTTCTTGCAACAGTTACCTCTTTAATTACTCTTTTATTTGTAATTCCTGCAGCTTATTCATACGCAAGATTTAATTTTCCTTTTAAAAATTCTTCTTTGTATATTTTATTAGCAATTAATATGTTTTCTGGGGCTGTTCTTCTTATTCCTTTATATAAAGTGCTAAGAACTTTTGGATTACTAAATACATATCAGGCAATGATTGTACCCGGTGTAGCTTTTCTAATTCCAACTGCTATTTGGCTACTAAAATCATATTTTGAAAAAATACCTGTAGATCTTGAAGAAGCAGCTTTTGTTGATGGAGCTTCTCGAGTGCAAATTTTAAGACATATTATAGCGCCTTTGAGTACGCCAGGATTAGTTGTTGTGGGTATTTATGCATTCATCGGTGCCTATGCTCAACAATTCTTATTTGCTATCACTTTTAACCAAAAGAAAGAATATATGCCAATCCCATCCGGATTATATGAATTTATTGGTTATACTACGGTGAAATGGAATGAAATGATGGCTGCATCTCTTGTAGGAATAGCCCCTGTTTTAATTGTCTTTTTATTTCTTCAAAAATATATTGTGGAAGGATTAACCTCAGGAGCGGTAAAAAACTAGCCTTAAACAGTAAAACAACCTTGATCCATATTACCACTTAATGTTAAGTGTTTTTTAAATAATGGAGGAAATATGAATTTAAAAAAACTATCTTCATTTCTTATAATTTCAATATTTTCACTTACTGGGTTTAAAACTTTTGCAGCTGATGTGCATGGGGTTTTTTGTGGTAGTGATCTTAGACCTAATTACGTAGAAATAGCTGATGAGTATATGAAAAATAATCCTGGTGTTAATGTAACATTAGAGGCTGTTCCTTGGGGTACTTGTCAGGATAAAGTAATAAATCTTGCAATTGCAGGAGACCCAGTTGCATTTTCTTATGTAGGTTCAAGAACTTTAAAAGGTCTTGCAGAGAATGGACATATTTTAGAAACAAATATCCCTGCTTCTCAACAAGCAATGTATCAACCAGGTATTTTGAATACAGTTACGCATATGGGCAAAACTTGGGGTTTCCCTCACGCGTTTTCAACTAAAGCTCTTTTCATGAATTGTGGTTTACTAGAGCAAGCAGGTGTTGCTTGTGAAGGGCCTAAAACATGGGATGAATTATATTCAATGGCAGAAGCTGTGACAAATAATGTTGCTGGAGTTGCCGGTATTGGTTTAGCAGGTAAAGATTTTGATAATACAATGCACCAATTCTTAAACTATCTTTATAGTAATGGAGGACAAGTTATTGATCCTTTAACTAATGAGATAACTCTTGATTCATCTAATACAGTTGAAGCTCTAGAATTTTATGGAAAACTTGCTAACGTAGCTCAAGAAGGTCCTTTAGCTTGGGAGAGATCTCAACTTACTGAACTATTTAATGATGAAAAAATTGCTATGTATATTAATGGCCCTTGGGGAAGAGGTCAGCATAAGGAAGGATTAAATGTAAGTACAGTTAGAATTCCTGCTGGACCACAAGGAAGTCAAGGTACTTTATTAATCACAGATAGTATTGCAGTTTTCAATAACACCGGTGTTGAAGAGCACGCAATGGCGTTAGCAAGCATTATTTCATCTGGTGACTCTCAATATAGTTTAGATACTGATTGGGGCTTAACACCAATAATGCAGTATCCACAAATTGGAAAAGTGGCACCATACAATGAAGATTATTGGATGATGTTTATTGATGCAATTGGCGATGGAGGACCAGAGCCATTATTCGTTGATTATAAAGCTTTCCAAGCTGTTATGAACTCAATGATACAAGGAGCAATTCTTGAAGAAGGAGATCCTGCAGACTTAGTTGCAGAAGCAGCTGAAGAGTTGGAAGAATATAAATAAACTATTTATTTTTTCTGGGGCATTTATGCCCCAGAATTATTTTAAAAAAATATTCTTATTTTTAAATTTATTTTCTATTTTTTTATTATGCAAATTACTTCTTGGAAGATTTGAGCTTTTATAGAAAGGTAAAGGTGTTTCATTCTTTAAAAATTTATACATTTCAGCCCATAAAGAATTAAGAATAAAAATTCCTGCAATTGTAGAAGATGATGAAATTCCAATATTTTTTTCTTCAAATATAGTATCTCCAATTGGACTGTAGTTATTGATATAAATATCACAAAAGTGACTTAAGTTTTTAAAAGTTTTTTTTGAGAGTGAATTTGCGTATTTTATTGATAAAACAACAATAACAAATAACCCTTTTTGCTTAGCTATTTTGCTTATTTCAATTGGTAGTTGATTAACCCCACTGTTAGAAAAGATTATAATTGAGTCACATTTTAAAGGTTTAAATTTTGCAAAGATTTTTTTTGCTAAAGATTTATCTCTTTCATTAGCTGAGGCTCTAGTAATTCCTTTACTAAAATCAATATTTTTATCAAGTATAGGTGTAACTCCTGCAAAAGCACCTGCTCTATGCAAGCTTTCTTCAGCAATACAATGATTATGACCTGTGCCAAAAATATATAAATGACTTCCATCTAGGTACTTTTTAGATAATATTTTAGCAACTTCTTTAATTTTACCTTTTTCTTTATTTGATATTTTATTTATTATTTCATTAATTTTTTTTGAGAATTTTTCTATCGAGATATTCATATATAGATTATAAATACATTTAATTTAGTAAAAATAAAAATAAATAATACGGATAATGGTTTGAATTCAATAAAAGGTAAAATTATAAATTATAATGAAAGCTTTAATGGTGAAATTTTTTTTAGCAATAAAATAGAAAAAATTCATAAAGAAGATAAAGGTGAAGATAATTTTATTATCATACCCGGTTATATAGATCTTCATTGTCATGGTGGAGCAGGCTTTGATACGATGCAAGGTTACGACTCAATTAAAAAAATGAGTGATTTTCATTTAATAAATGGTACCACAACATTATTGCCTACTACGTGGACAAGTAAGTTTGATCATATTAAAAAAGCCCTTCATGGAGTTAGTAAACTTGTAGAGGATACAACAAATAATATTGAAGGGATTCATCTTGAAGGTCCTTTTATTAATCCAAATAAATTAGGAGCTCAACCAGCATTAACTCAACTTCCTTCAAATGAATTTATAGAAAATATTCTTCAGATAGTTAATATTAAAGTTATTACTCTCGCACCTGAAATAGAAGGAATGAATGAGTTTATTAAATTTCTAATAAGTAAAAAAATACAAGTGCAATTTGGCCATACTTTGGCTGATTTTAAAACGTCAAATGAATATTTGAGTAAGTATCCTATTGGATTTACACATTTATATAATGCTATGTCGGGGCACACTAGTAGAGAGTCAGGAGTTTTATCATCCGCCTTATTAAATGGTAAATATGCAGAAATTATATGTGATAAAAATCATGTAAGTCGGGAAGCTATTAAAATTGCTCACAAGTGTATTCCTGGATTATATGCTGTTTCAGATGCTATATCTTCAACAGGTCTAGCGGATGGTATGTATAATTTTGCAGGAGTTGTTGTAGAGAAGAAAAATAATAAAGTTTGTTTACAAGATTCAAATATACTTGCGGGTAGTGCAATAACGATGCATGAAACATTTAAAAATTTAATAGATATGAACTTTTCTTTTGAAGAGGCTGTTAGAATGACAAGTTACAATGCATCAAAATATTTGAAGTTAGATAATTTAGGGGCTTTGGAAAAAAATTATTTATCAAATTTTATTGTTATGGACAAAAATTTAAATTTACTAAAAATATTTTTGAATGGGGAGTTGGTAAGTGAATAACTCTTTAGTTTTACAAGAGTCACTAAGTATACCGCTGGTTATAGATAAGTTTTCTCAAATCGATAATAATCAATATCAAGAAATTGCAAATTTAATTAGTCAAAAAAAAATAAAGTATATAGTTACTGTTGCAAGAGGAACTTCTGATTGTGCAGCTCTATATAGTTCTTATATTTTTGCGAAAAATTTAGGACTACCTTCTTATAGTATGCCACCATCAATTATTACATTAGAAAAATCTAAATTTGATTTTTCAGAAGCTTTAATAATAGTGATTAGCCAATCAGGTAAAAGTAATGATTTAATTGAATGTGAAAAAAAATCACAAGAAATGGGCGCTACTACATTGTTAATATCTAATAATGAAAATAGCCCTATAGTTAATTCTGCTCATTACTTTTTTAATATGTTTGCAGGTGAAGAAAAAAGTGTTGCTGCTACTAAATCATTCGTGCAAACTTTATTAATTTTAAAAAAACTAGTTTTTTCATGCGAAGGAAGAAAACAAATTAATGATAGTATAAAACATTTAAGTGAAACACTTTTGAAGGATGAAAATAATCAATGGAATGTAGATCTAGTAGATAATAGTATTAATTCAGGTTTTATTCTTGGCAGAGGAGTTGGTTTTGCACTTACCAACGAGATTTCTCTTAAATTTAAGGAATTATGTCAAGAAATGATAGAACCTTTTAGTAGTGCGGAAGTGATGCATGGACCTAAAAGTCTAATCCAAGATTCATTTAAACTTTTTATTTTAAGTATGAATGATCTAAGTGGTTTAACAGTTCAAAAGGATAGTGATGAAATTTCAAAGTATACAAAATTAATTTACAATATTTCTTCAACAAACAAAGAAAGTAATAATTTCTTCTTTCCATCAAATAAAATTATAGAATTTGATTCTATAGTCTTAATGTCAAAATTTTATCCATGGATTGTAAGATATGCTCAAAAAAAAGGACTTGATCCTGATAAGCCTCGCTATTTGACTAAAGTAACAGAAACTTTTTAATATTTTGGAAAATTTTGATATAGTTATAGTTGGTGCTGGTTCAGCAGGGTGCATTATAACTAATCAGATAATTAATAGTACAAATTTTAAAGTATTGTTGATAGAGGCAGGCCCTAGTGACAATAATCCAGTCATTCAAGTACCACTTGGTTATGGTATGACTTTTTATCATAAAAATATGAATTGGAATTTTTATTCAGAAATTCAAAAAAATTTACATAACCGAGAAATTTATTATCCACGTGGTAAAGTTTTGGGTGGATCAGGATCTATCAATGCAATGATCTATGCAAGAGGTTTACGCTCTGATTTTGAAAATTGGGATTTAAGTAAAGATTGGTCATGGGAGAGTATTAAAACGACATATGAACAAATAGAATTTGCTGTTAACGATAATACGAAAAGATTACCTTCTAATAAAGTTCCTGTAAATGATATTAGTAAACAACATCATCCAATACTAAAGAATTTTTTTGATGCATCTAAAGATTTTGATTTTACTTTTAATAAACAACTTAAAAGCTCAATTGAAAATCAAGTAGGTAATTACAATGTTAACATATTTAAAGGTTTTAGAACTTCATCATCTAAAGTGTTTTTAAAACCAATAAAAAATAATCCTAATTTAACTATTCTTACTAAAGCTGAAGTTTTAAAATTAAATTTTGAAAATAATAAAATAATAAGCTTAAATATTAAGCATAAAAATAAAAAAATTATTGTGAAACCTAAGATTGGAACAATCATGTCGAGTGGATCCATTATGACACCTTATTTATTACTAAAATCAGGTATAGGGAATGCAACTGATTTGAAAAAGAATAATATATCCGTTAATTTACATAGCCCTAATGTTGGTAAAAATTTTCAAGATCATTTAGGTTTAGATTATTTATATAAAACTTTTACTCCAACATTAAATAAGGATTTGGGCTGTTGGAGTGGAAGAATAAAGTCAGTTTTAAGATATCTTTATAATAGGAGTGGGCCACTTGCTTTGAGTTTAAATCAGGGAGGAGGATATATAAATTGGAATTCTCTTGATCCATATCCGAATATTCAACTATATTTTAACCCTTTAACTTATTCAGTTTCATATAAAAATAGAAGACCTTTACTAAAAACTGATAAATTTAATGGTTTTATAATTGGGTTTAATTCATGCAGACCAAAAAGTCTTGGCGAAGTTACACTCAAACCATCTAAAGATGATTATATACCAAGTATTAATCCTAATTATTTAAGTGATGAAAGAGATCTTCATGATTTATACTCTACATTTGATTTTATTAGACACTTTTCAGCTAATCAAAATATTAGTAATATAATTAAATCTCCCGTAAATATTGATCCAATAAAAGCGAGTAATGATGAATTGTTGGATCACTTCAAATCAAGCGCAACTACCATTTATCATCCGTGTGGGACATGCCGTATGAGCAAAGATATTGAATCAGGTGTCGTCTCTGACAAATTAAAAGTTCATGGTCTAGAGAATTTATGGATAGTTGATGCTTCCATAATGCCAAATATTACTTCAGGAAATATTAATGCACCTGTTATGATGTTATCACATTTATCTAGTAAAATTATTATAGAAGAATTAAAACAAAAATATTAATGAAAATTAAAAAATTAGAAACTTTTACAAAGCCATATGTTAGTTTTGTTAAAACAACCTTAGAAGATGGATCCGAAGGATATGGCCAAATGTCAACATATCATGCAGATATTACAGCACAAATTTTTCACAAACAAGTTGCTCCGTGGATTTTAGGTAAATTATGGAGTGATTTTAATGATATAGAAAATTTAGTATTGGAAAAAGAACATAAGTTTCCTGGATCATATTTATTAAGAGCGATCGCAGGTCTTGATACTGCTTTATGGGATTTAAAAGGAAAATTAGAAAATAAACCTGTTACAGAATTGATAGGGGGCAATGCTGGCACACTAAAAGTATATGGTTCATCAATGAAAAGAGATATTAGTGCTATAGATGAAGCTGATCGCTTCAATAAATTATTTGAAGAAAAAGGAATAGATGCATTTAAATTTAGAATTGGAGCTGAGTGTGGAAGAGGGCTGGATGAATGGGAAGGCAGAACAGAAGATATTGTTAAAACAATAAATAAATCACTTGATAGCTCGGTTAAAAAATTAGTGGATGCAAATAGTTGTTTTACATCTAATCAAGCAATTGAAATTGGAAAACTTCTAGAGGATAATAACGTGACACATTTTGAAGAACCTTGTCCTTATTGGGAGCCAGAACAAACAAAAGAAGTTACAAATGCACTTTCAATTGATGTTACTGGTGGTGAACAAGATTGTGACATTCGAATATGGAGAGATATGGTAGAGAGAAAAATTGTAAATATTTTTCAGCCTGATGTAATGTATCTTGGAGGTTTATCAAGAACTCTTCAAGTTGCGAAAATAATAGAAGAGGGAGGGTTTATATGCACCCCCCATGCTGCAAATTTATCATTAGTCACTATGTGCACGATGCATTTATTAAAAGCCATACCTAATGCTGGTCCATATTTAGAGCTTTCTATTGAAGGCGAGGATTACTATCCATGGCAGCAAGATCTATTTTTGTATGATCCATTTGCAGTAGAAAATGGTTGTGTTTCTGTTACTAACAAACCTGGATGGGGAATAAATATTAATCCAGAATGGCTCAATAGTTCAGATTATCAAGTTTCTGAAATTGATTAAGTATTTACTTTAATCAAAACTAAAAATATACTTTTATAAAGGAGTTATTATGGCAACTTATGAATGTAAATCTTGCGGTATGTCAGTTAATGCTACATGTGCTAAATGCAATGAGCCTCTAAAAAATGATATACTAAAAAAAGATGATGGGTCTGAAGTACAAATTTCAAAATGCCCTACTGGACACGGAAAGATTAAATCACCATTATGCTGTGGTGTAGATATGACTTGTTCACTAGACTAGAATAAAAATTTATTAAGTTTTTCATTAACAACATTTGCTTGTTCAATTGTTGCCCCATGCTTTGCATTTTTAATAATATAAAAATCACTATTTTTAATTTCCTTACTAATTTCTTCACTCATTAAAGGAGTAGAGCCAACTTCATTTTCTCCTGTCATGATTAAAGTCGGCATTTTAAAATTACTATAATCAATTGAATACTTATCTGAGTTTACAAATATTTTGTAAGCAGGTAAAAAATCTTGATTTTTTTTTCTCTCTAAGAGGTTATAAAAAAAATCATAAACTTGAGGATTGTTATTTAAATAACTCTCTGAAAACCATCTCTTGATTGAATCTTCAGTTATGCTTACTCCATTAAGAGCTTCGCTATACCTTTTTTGAACTGTTTCAATTTGTTTATCTGATCTTTTATATACACTTCCAATTAAAACTAATTTATTCACTTTATTATAAAATTTTTCAGTAAAATGCTGAGCTATAAGTGCGCCAATTGAAAATCCAACAATATTAATTTTCTCTAAATGTAATTCATTAATTAGATTTAATAATTGAATACTATAAATTTCAAAGTTTAGTTCTTTGAAATCACCATTTGATTGACCATGATTAAATAGATCATAAAATAAAACTGATTTGTCATGAAAATATTCTTTCTGAGGGTACCACATTGTATTATCCAACCCTACTCCGTGAATAAAGATGGTTGTTGGAGGATTTCTTATTTCTCTAAACTCATAATAATTTCCATGAGTATCTGTGTGTTTTTTTAAGTTCATTTAGATCGATGTTTAAAAGAATCTTTCCTAAAGCTATAAAGAGCTTTTGGATCAACATCGACATTAATAACTGCAGGTTTATTGCACACCAAAGCATCAGATACAGCTTCTTTTAAATATTTAAGCTCGTTAAGATGATAACCTTTAGCCCCATAGATTTCAGCAAGTTTGTGGAAAGGAGGGCTATCAATATCTGCGCCAATATATCTTTTGTCATAAAAGTCTCTTTGGTAGGCTTTTTCTGCTCCCCACGATTTATTGTTCATAACAATTGTAATGGTATTAATTTTATGATGAACTGCGGTTGATAATTCAGATACTGTCATCCCAAAACCGCCATCTCCCATTAAACTAAAGACAGGCAAATCGGGTTTTGCTAGCTTAACACCAAGCCCAGCTGCAAATGAAAAACCAACTAACCCAAAGTCTAAAGGAGTAAAAAGTGATTTAGGTTTAAAAAAATTAAATTCATCAGTTGCTTGCAAGCATAAAGTGCCTGCATCCAGCGTTATTGAGGAATTTTGGGGTATGATATTTCTTAATTCCTTAAATAACCCTGATGGTTGGATAGTTTTTGAATTTACATCAGCTTTTTCATCTCTTTCTTTATAATAATTTATTTTTTCTTTTAAAATTTTTTGAGTCCAATTATAGTTATCATTTTTTAAATCTTTATTTTTGGTCAAAGAAATTAAGTTGTCTAAAAATATTTTTACGTCATTTTGTATACCTACTTCAACTGGAAAATAACGACCAATTGCAATTGGATCTATATCAACTTGAACTATTTTTGCTGATTCAGAAATATTATCATAGGAATAAAAAGTAGAATTAAAACCAAGCCTTGTTCCGATAGCTAGAATTAAATCTGCATTTTTTACAAGAGAGGAAGCAATCTTATTACCTCTTGGTCCCATTTGCCCACAATATAAATTATATTCAAAAGAAATAACATCTCCGTGACCAGCAGAAGAGACAACAGGTATATTTAATTTTTTTGAAAGTAAAATTACCTCATCTTGAGTTTGGGAATTTTTAACACCGGCACCACAAATAATAACTGGTTTAGATGAAATTTTAATTAAAGAAATAATTCTTTCTAAATCATCTTGATTTATTTTTGTATTCTCAATTTTATCCTCAATTTTAAAAGCTTCAAAGTTTTCTGTTCCTGCAAGTACATCTCGAGGAATATTGACATGAACAGGCCCCCATTTCCCATGAGTTGTTAGGTTTAATGCTTTATTTAAATCCTTGATTATGGATTTAGTATCCTTGATAGAAAATGTTTTTTTTGTAACGGGTTCAAATAATTTTTGTTGATCAACTTCTTGAAATGCATCTTTACCTTGATGTTCAGTGGCAATTGCTCCAGCTATAGATAATAGAGGTGAAAAAGCAGCTTTTGCTTGAGCTACACCTGTTACAAGATTTGTTGCTCCAGGACCATTTTGACCTGCAATTATAATCCCAGGACTACCTGATGCTCTGGCAAAAGCATCAGCCATATGAGTTCCAGTACGCTCATCTCTTACATCAATAAAAGTTATACTCTGCTCATCATAAAGAGCATCAAAGAGCTCCATTGTGGCAGATCCAATTAAACCAAATACATATTTAACATTATGGGCTTTAAGACATTCGACAACAGCCTTACCGCCCGAAATAGGGTGGTTATTTTTTGCACTCATTATGATGCATCTTTAATCTTACTTTTTGCCTTACTTTTAAAGTGAGGAATTATTTTCTCAGTAAATAATTGTATACTTTTCATACAATCTTCATGTTTAACACCAGGAAAGTTAGACCAAACTTTTAAATTTTGCAAATTTAACTCTGTTTGCATCTCTTCGATTTTATTAATGATGTAATCAACAGTCCCAAACAACATATTTCTTTCATGTAAAAAATCATAGGAAAGCAAATCTAATTTATGATCTGTTTTAGGTAGCTCTTCACCTGGATTCATATGAGTGCCTAGTCCTCTCCAATGACAAACCCATCGCATATAATTAACCATTTGTTCTCCAGCTTTCTCTTTTGCCTCTTCCATACTGTCAGCGACAAACATATCTCTTACAACACTAACACCTTCTCCTAATTCAATATGGCGTTTTTGTTTTTCAGATTTAGCTTGTTGATATATTTCAAAACGTTTTTTTAACGATTGAACAGGAGGGATCCACATAATAACACTAATGTCATTTTTAGCAGCCCATTCAATTGAACTCGGACTATCTACTACTTGCCATAGGGGAGGATGGGGTTTTTGAACTGGTTGAGGTACAACATTAATTTTTTCTAAAATTTTTGTATCTAAGTTCATAAATTCAGAACTTGGAGGACTCATATCATGTTCCCACTCAAAATTTGGAGCAGGATAAGTATAAAATTCACCTTCATGATTAAAAAAATCTTCAGTCCAAGCTTTTTTAATTATGGTGAGAGTTTCTTCAAATAATCTAAAATTTTTAGCTTGATCTTTCATATCAGCATCAGCATTCATATTTAATGCTTCTCTCCCATAAATACCTCTACCAACTCCTGCCTCAACTCTACCATTAGATAATTGATCTAATAAAGCTATATCTTCAGCTGCTCGAATTGGATTCCAAAAAGTTATTATGGATGCGGCTTGACCTATTCTAATATTTTTAGTTCTAGCTGCGATATCAGAACTTAATAAAATAGGATTGGGACAAATCTCCATACCTTCATGACTAAAATGATGTTCAGTGAACCAGATGGAATCCCAATCATTTTGATCACAGTATGATGCAATCTCCCTTATTTCTTCTAAGACTTGATTATAAGTCTTTTTATTTCCCCAGTTAGTTGAATTGCAGAAATAGCCTATTTTCATATTACCTCCCAATTTGAAGGCGACCTATCCCACTTTCGTATAATGACGACGAGTTATGTATCGCTAAATTATTGGTATTATAAATTTATAAAATTTCAATAAAAAACGTCCAAATCTATAAAAAACCTATAAAAACTATACTTATTTATGATTAAAAATATCATTTTTGATTTTGATGGAGTGCTCGTAGATAGTGAGATTTTAGTAGCAAAAGCTTATGTTAAATATATGCAAAATTTTGGTATTGAAATAGATGAAAAAGAATTTGCAAATTTTGCGGGTAAAAAAACTGTCCAAGTAATAGATATTTTATCACAAAAATATTCAATTAAAGATAAAGAAAAGTTTTTTACTGATATTATGGAGATGGCATTATATATTTATAAAAATGAATTAACCGCTGTTAAAGGAGCTTATAACTTTGTACGTAACACAAAACTTAGCTTATACATCGGATCTAATAGCACTCAAGATAGAATAATTGCTGGATTGCAAAGAGTAGAATTAAGTAAATATTTTAAACCTGAGCAAATATATTCATTTGATTTTGTAGAAAAACCTAAACCTGATCCTGATATTTATTTAAAAGCTATTGAAGATAATAATATTAATAAAAATGAGACTATAATTATTGAGGATAGTGAAGTAGGGGTTAAAGCAGGTGTTAGTGCAGGCGTTAAGGTGATAGGTCTTACAGCAGGAGGTCATTGGCATGAGAGTAGAGATGAACAAGAATTGCTTGATGCTGGTGCATTTACTGTTACAAATGATTATATAAAAGTGCAAGAAATAATTGAAAGCAATTAATATGGGACCAGCAGTTAAAGGAAATCCTCTTATTATATTTGTTATGTTACTGGTTGTGTCTTATAGTATTGGAGAATTTATTATACCAAAGTATGTATTATTAAATTTATTGAATTTAATTGGTATAATAGGATTAATTATAAGCTTAGCTATATTTTTTACTTCTTTAAATTTATTTAATTCATATAAAGAAAACCCGACACCTCAGGCCAATACAAAACGTATAATAAAGACGGGTATATTTGCATACTGTAGGAATCCAATGTACTTAGCTTTTATTTCTTTTCATTTTAGTATGTTTTTAACTTTTGAAAATGTGGGAAATCTTTTAAGTGCTATAGGTCTATTTATTTGGATTAATCAATATGTCATTCCTATTGAAGAGAACTATTTGCAGGAAAAATTTGGAGATGAGTATGACAGATACCTCCAAGCTGTAAAAAAATGGATGTTTTTTTAGGCTACTAAAATTTATCAACTTTAAAAAATAATTTTTTAATTTTTTGATTAATATCTATCTTTATTAATATATCCGCTTTATGTGGCATTGTTAGCATCATCCATTTGGTTAACTTTTCATAATGTTGAATAAATTCTTGTAATTTTGCTTTGTTCATAAAATTTTTATTATTAGATTTAGATGCATTGACCTTTTCTTGGGCATGCCTCCATTTAAGAATATATTTAAAAGCAGGTGCTTGAATATATATTTGTTTATCAAACAAAGAAAAAACAATATTATACTCATTTCGCAAAAGAGAGTTATAGTATTTTCTCCAGTTTTTATTTTTATCAAAGATATTTTCTAAAATATTTATATTTTTAAAAAGATAATTATTGGCAATAGGTGCAGAGCCACAACACCAGCCCTCTAATAATAATATTTCAGCATTTTTAATAACTTTTCTTTTTTTCGAAATATCATCTTTTAATTTATTGAAAGTAGGGGTGTTAATTGGGAAATTTTGATTTTTAAATTGATTTATATGATATTTGAGCATTTGAATATTATGTGTGCCTGGCACACCACGTGTAAGAAGAAGTGGGTGTATTTTTTTTGATAACTTTAATCTTTGATTTTTACTTAAATAATAATCATCAATACTGAGCAACATGACCTTCTTTTTATAATATTTTTCGATAACTAATTTTAATAATTTAGCTAAGGTAGATTTGCCTGAACCCTGAGATCCAGAGAGAATAAATTTATTATTCTTTGATTGATAAATGTTGTTAATTATTGGAATAATATATTGAGATATATATTTTTTTGAAAAATTTTTATTTGTTAATATTTTTAATTCTTCTTGAATAAATATATCGATATTAAGTTTCATAAATATAATGAATTTTCGTAATTATTAATTTATACAACAAATTTAGTTATATGAAATTTCTTTTTGATCTAGGTGGTGTATTTTTTGATTGGGATCCTAATCATTATTTTAAGGATATTTTTGATAAAGTCGATGAAAGAAAATACTTTTTAACTCAAGTATGTAATGATGAATGGAATGTTAAACAGGATGCAGGCAGAACTATAAAAGAGGCGGAATCTGAATTAATTCCTAAATTTCCTCATTATGAGAAAGAAATTAAAATGTATTACAAGTATCATCGTAAAATGATTAGAGGCACATTTGATTTATCTATAAAAATATTAAAAAAACTAAAAAAACAAAATTATGAATGTTTTGTTTTATCTAATTGGTCAGCAGAAACTTTTGCTGGGATGACTGATGATTATCCTTTTTTAAAATTATTTGATGGACTACTTATTTCTGGCGAAGATAAATTAATGAAACCAGATTCAGCTATTTACGAACTTGCAATCAATCGTTTTAATTTGATACCAGAAGAAACCGTTTTTATTGATGATAAATTAGAAAATATTGAAGCAGCAAATAATTTGTATTTAAAAACTATTCATTTAATAGATCCGGAAAAAATTGAATTAGAGATAGATAAATTTTTAATTTAATTTATTTCTATATGGTCTTTAGATAATTCCCCATTAGTAAAATTTATTAATTTAATATAGCTTCTTGTATCAAGATTTAAATTTCTATCTGTTTCGGCATCTATTGGGTATTGAATTGAAGCACTTGGACAGCTTGAAAACTCCATTCCATTAATAAATTTGCTAAAAAAACAATGCACATGGCCAAACATAACTTCTTTAACATTATTATATTTTGAAATTAAATTTATAAATTCCTTACCATTATTGCATTTTATATGATCAAATAAAACACTCCCTATTTCAATTGGGGGGTGATGCATAAAAATAATTATTGGTTTATTCTGGTTTTTTTTTAATTTTTCTTCTAACCATTTCATTGTAGATTCAGCTATAGTTCCCTCTATCTGATCTTTTATAGCAGTATCTAAACATATAACTTCAACTGGATAAGTACTTATTGCATAATTGAGATAACCATTATTATCAATTAAGTTAGTTTTTACATATTTTTTAAGAGCTTGTCGTTGATCATGATTCCCCATCATAGGATAAACTGGCCTTTCTAATTGATTACATAATTTAAAAAAATCTTTGTAAAAATTCTCATCATCATGAATTAAATCGCCTGAGATAATATAAAAATCAGGTTTATCCTTTAATTTATTACAAGTGTTAATAGTGTCTTCAAATTTTGAGTATGTGTCATATTTATCAAATAGTTTTTGATTATTACTCACAAAGTGAGTGTCACTGATTTGACATATCATAAAGTTATTCTGCATTATTTGATTAGAGAAATCAGCTTTTTTGCTTTCTTAATATTTTGTGAGTAATATTTTTTATATCTATGTGTTAATTCAAAATTAAAAAAAATATCTTTTTTAATTTTCAAGGAAGAAAAAATTTTTTCAAAAGGAATGTCTCCCCATCCTAAAGGTAAATGTATATCCCCTTGCCCGTAGGTAATATCTTCTGGAAAAATATACGTATCCATAGTTTTAAATTTTCCAAATGAGTCATGTACATGAAGATGTTCTGTATATGGGATCATTGTTTCTAATTCTGAAATAAAATTCATATTTCTTAAATTGCAATTTATGTAAGCATGGCTGAAGTCAATTGTTGTTCTTGCGTTTGGATGATTAATCTCATTGATATTTTTAGAGACTTCACTAGGTAATGCTGTGAAATGCATATCAGTATAAGGAAATATATTTTCAATACATAATTTCACATTGTGTTCTTTTGCTATTTCTGCAAGTTTAAAATATTCTTGTTTTTGTATATTGATTAAGTCGTTATATTTTTGATGATTTTTAGATATTTCTAATGATGTATGACCAAAATGTGTAACAAGTATATTAATATTAAGAGCCGAACACACTTCTATTTCTTTTTTTAAAACTTCTATATGGTCATCTAAATACTCTTCATCTAGAAGATTTACTGACATAGATCCATGAATAGAGAAATCTAAATTGCTATTACGGATAATTCTATGAAGTAAATTTAATTCGTCTTGAATGATTTTTTTTCCGCTTATTACATCTAGTTCATAAAGAGGTATTTCTGCTGAACTCGCACCTATACCTTCTAGTTCTTTAATTTGATCTTCAAAATCTAAAATATTTCCATTTTTAGGTTTTAATGTAAATCCTATTTTCATTTTTTCTCTATAATCTATAAATCTGTAAATAAGAAAGAAAATTCGATTATTTTCGTTTATTCACAATAAATGTTGTTTTCTTTTCGTTTATTTCTTGTCTAATATTTCGTTATACTATTATCTATTTTAATTATTATTAAATTAATTTGTTAAATATGTTTGTTTTTATTCAACATATTTATTTCTAACATTTTATTTTATTAAATAGGGAGGTAATTAATGACTAAAACTTTTACAAAAATCATATCCTTATTTGTTTTTATAATTTCTCTTTCTAGTTTTTCTGCAAAGGCAGTAGAATTAGAATTTTATTTTCCAGTGGCTGTTGGTGGAGCAGCAGCTACAACTGTTGAGGAATTATCGAATAAATATATGG